>JACQGX010000380.1 GCA_016199265.1 Chloroflexota bacterium
AAAGACGGCTCAGCGCATCCATCGTCGTTACATCCCCTACTCGTCCGCGATGGTCCCCCGGCATGTAGCGCGGGCGCTCGCACGCGATTGCCCGGCCTGCTGGCATCAGTGTACGCCTGTTTCAGGCGTCTCGCACAGGAGCGACGCCGCTTGGTGCGATGGATGGCGCCACCTCGACCGGAGTCGATAGGAGCGGAGAACCTGGCGCGGCTCGGGCGCAAGGTACGCATGGCCCGCCCGCACCGGCTGTTCGCTCAGGAGCGGGAGACGGTCGAGGAGGCGTACCCTGGTGACGTGGTAGGCTTGGTGAACTCGGGGCTGTTCGCCATCGGGGACACGCTGTCCTCGGGCGCGCCGCTAGCGTAGGTTGCCATCTGGGGAGTCCGCCGGTCGGTGCGCTGAGCGGCGGCTCGACGAGCAACGTGTGAAACCTGTGAAGAAGGTAAGGACGAAGTGACACCACCGAACATTCTCTTCTTGCTGAGCGACGAGCATAGCTTCCGCTATCTGAGCTACCTCACGCATGCGGAGGGCGGCGAGCCCGTGCGCACCCCGACGCTCGATTCGCTGGCGGCGCGGGGGACGTTCTTCGAGAACGCCTACTGCCAAATGCCGCTGTGCACCCCCTCGCGCATCTGTATGCTCACCGGGCGTGACCAGGAGAAGTGCGGTGCGTGGAGCAACAACGCCGTGCTGCCGCCGGAGATACCCACGCTGCCGGGTCACCTGGCCGAACACGGCGGGTACGAGACCGCGTTGGTCGGCAAGATGCACTTCGGCGGCTCGCGCCAGTTCAACGGCTTCCGCCTGCGCCCATACGGCGACTTCGCGACCAAGAACGCCGGCCACCAGCCCGACCCGCTCGAGGCATGGGAAGGCGGCCCCGGCGGGATGATGCGCCGCATCCGGCTGGCGGGCGTCACGACCATCCCGGAGAGCTTCCTCCAGGAGGAGATCGTGGCGCGCGAATCGGTGGCGCTGCTGCGCGAGCACCGCCACCGTACGCCGGGCCAGCCCTGGCTGCTCTGCGCCTCGTTCAGCCGTCCCCACTTCCCCTGGACGGCGCCGCGCCGCCACTTCGAGCGCTACTGGCCTCAGGGCGTTACCCGCCCGCGCCTCGGCCGCACCGCCGACACCGACCTGCACCCCATGGTCGTCGAGCACCGCCGGCGCTTTGATACCGAGCACGTCGCCGACGAGGAGCTGCTGCGCGTCCGAGCCGCGTACATGGCGTGTGTCGACTACCTGGACGAAGTCCTGGGCGACTTCCTCGCCACGCTCGAGCGCGACGGGCTGCTCGAGAACACCATCGTCGTCTACACCACCGACCACGGTGAGATGGCCGGGGAGAACGGCATGTTCTACAAGAACACCTGGCACGAGGCCGCCGCGCACGTGCCGTTCATCATCCAGACCCCGGAGCACCGCCGCGGCGCGCTCGCGCCCTCCCGTCTCAGGACCCCCGTCAGCCTGGGCGATCTCTTTCCCACGCTTTGTGGACTGGTAGGCGTCGAGCCGCCGGACGGGCTGGACGGCCACGACCTGTCCGGCGCTATCCGGTCCAGCGCGTCGGAGTGTGAGCGCGGGCCGGTGATCAGCCAGTCGGTCCCCGGTTGGCGCATGCTGCGCGAGGGGCGCTTCAAGTACGTCGCCTTCCGCGACATGGATGCGCCGGAGGTGCTCATCGACTTGGAGACTGACCCCGGCGAGCAGCGCAACCTGGCCGCCGGCCCGGCGCACGCTACGGTGCTGGCCGGCCTGCGCGCCAAGGCCATGGCCGGCTTCGACTTCGAGACCGTAGCCCCGCACGCGGAGCAGCACCGGCGCGAGATGCGCGAGCGCTTCCCCATGCGCATCACCGGCCGCACCCCGAACCAGTTGCTACTGCCGGACGGGCGCCTGGTGGAAGGCGACGCCGCGCTCTACCTCCCCGAAGCCCTCGTAACGGAGCACGCCTGGGAGGCGTTCGACGACTGGCCGCCGTGAGCGTCTCGGCAATGACCGACTGCTCGGCGGTACCCAGCGCGCGGGCCGCTGCATCGAGTACACCTTGGGAATCAATCACCCCCGCGAGGTCGACGAAGCATACGCCGCCCTCGATTCACCGCGCCGCGGGGCGCGGTCCTGGCACTCGTGCAGATCAGGGGCAAGCCTCGGCTCAACCATCATCTGCACGCCACAGTTGCCCTGGGATGCCACGTTAACCGCACGTGGCGGTTGCGCAGCCGGCCACTTTAAGATCGCCGTTGGTCGCGTCGTAGTAGCTGATGGCCGGGTTCCCGCCGGCCGCCAACTGCAAGGAAACGTGGGAACCGACATTTCCAGCGGTATCGGGTGCCATGACCGTGTTGCCGCTGGTGCAGGTCGCATTCCCGCAGTGGAGTACTTTCAGGTCGCCGTTGGTCGCGTCGTAGTAGGCGACGACTGGATTCCCACTTTCGTCCAGCCGCAGCGACGTGTATTGGCCGACGTTGCCCGCCATGTCCGGGGCGGCGAGGGTGTTCCCGCCGGTGCACGTGCTATTGCCACAATGCAGCACCTTCAGATCGGCGTTGGTCACGTCGTAGTAGCTGATGACCGGGTTGCCGCCGGCGTCGAGCTGCAGCGACGTGTACTGCCCGACCGAGCCCGCCGTATCGGGAGCGGCGATCGTATTGCCACTGGTGCACGTGCTGTTGCCACAATGCAACACTTTGAGGTCACCGTTGGTCACGTCGTAGTAGCTGATGACCGGGTTGCCGCCGGCGTCGAGCTGTAGCGACGTGTACTGCCCGACGTTGCCCGCCGTGTCGGGTGCGGCGATGGTGTTCGCAGAGAGAGTCGGCGTCACGGTAGGTGTTGGCGTCACCGTGGGTGTTGGCGTCGCCATCGGTATGCGGTCCGCCCCGACCCCTTCGCAACTCTCTCCCGACTCGACGCCGACGATGTCGCCGTGGCGCCTGTGTGCGGACACGGCGTGCTCGTTCACTTCGATGAACACGAAGGGATTGCTCTCCGATCCCGTGACGTGGCAGATACCAACCTTGTTTCCGCCTCTGCCCCGTCCCCCAGCGCTATGAGCGGCGGCGGACTGAAAGCCCGATCCAATGAACACCGCCAGTGCGACGGCGGCCATGATCGCTACTGTGGGAGGTGTCCGGAGTCGCATCCCAAGGTCTCCTTCTCGCTGACCTCAAGCTACCCAGCCCCGCGCCTGCCGGCACGGCCGGCATCTATGGATTATTGCGGTTCGGTAGCCTGATCGACGTCGAGAGACCGTTGAGATGTTGTGAAGAAAGCGAGAATGATCACGTGGCGAATGAAGAGTGAAGAGTGAAGAACGACGCATGACTGTGG
This sequence comes from Chloroflexota bacterium, assembly GCA_016199265.1. Lineage (GTDB taxonomy): Bacteria > Chloroflexota > UBA11872 > UBA12225 > UBA12225 > JACQGX01. The sequence goes on from JACQGX010000380.1 coordinate 3,337, forward strand.
GCCTTGGCCGTCGTTACCTTTCATTCTTCATTCGTCTTGCCGCCGCCACAAACGCCTCGAACAACCGCCGGTGTTCGGGACGCCTCGTCACTAGGTCCTCAGGGTGCCACTGTATCCCCATAACGAAGCGGCGATCCGGCGCTTCGATCGCCTCGACGATGTCGTCCTGCGTGTGCGCTGCCGGTGCGAGGGCAGCGGAGATCCGCTGGACTGCCTGGTGGTGGAACGAGTTGGTGTCAAACGGCCGGGCGGCGTGCTCGCCGAGGATCGCCGCCAGCGCTGTCCCGGCGTGCACCGTCACGGGGTGCGTTACCGCATCGCGCGGGGCGCGTTGTTGGTGAAGGAGGCCGTTGGGCCGCTGGAAGGGTAGGTCCTGCCAAAGGCTGCCGCCGAGCGCGACGTTAAGCACCTGGCACCCGCGGCAGATGGCGAGCACCGGAACATCGCGGGCGACGGCCTCGCGGGTCAGCGGCAGCTCAAAACGGTCGCGGTCGGGCTCCAACGCAACGCTGTCGTGCAGAATTGGTTGACCGTAATGCGCCGGATCGATGTCTTTCCCGCCGGTAAGGAGCACGCCGTCGACGCGGTCGAGCGCTGCCGCGACGGCGTGAAGATCGTCGACCGGCGGGAGCACGACCGGGATTCCGCCGGCGAGCGCCACTGCCGTCAGGTAGGCTTCCTTGGCGGTGACCATCGTCACGCCGGAGGACGTTTCGGTGCGGTGGCCGGTAACCCCGATGATCGGCCGCAGCGACGTATCCATGTACGCTCCTCGACCTAGCATTCTATGAGCGCCGACGCGATGATAACCGACGCCGCGCCGCCGCCGGGGGAGCGACAGCTCGAGCCGCGCGTGGAGCATCCGGCGGTGGTTTCGAGCGGCGTGCGGCGCGTCGCGCGCAACTCGCTCGCGCCGTTCGCCGCCACCTTTACCGGCCGGCTCCTCACGTGGGCGCTGGCGATGGTCATGGCGCGCACGCTGGGACCGGAGGGTACCGGCGCCTACGCACTGGCGGTCAACCTCTGGCTCTACGCCTCGATCGTCGCCGATTTCGGGCTGGGGACGTGGCTCACGCGCGAAGTCGCGCGCGATCCGGCGGCGGCACGCCGGCACGTGCGGACGACGCTCGGGCTGCGACTGCTCCTTTCGGCGGCGGCGCTGCCCGTCCTGGCCGGCGCCGGCGCCCTGTGGATGCTGGCGGGGGCAGCCGACTGGCGGTTCGTCGCGACCGTCGCGCTGCTGGGCCTTGGTCTGGTGCCCGGTGCAGTCAGCGCGGCGGGGACGGCGCTGTTCAACGCCCACGAGCGCATGACCTTTCCGGCCGCAGTGCAGGTCGCCGGCGCGGCGCTGACTGCGGTTCTGGGCGGTGCGCTTCTGCTGCTCGGCAACGGCATCGTCGCGTTGGCGCTCGTCTCGCTGGTAGTCAACGTTCTCACCGCCGCGACATTCGCGGTCGCCGCACGACGGTCATTTTTCGCGCTGAGCGCCACGCTCGACTGGCCAAAGCAGTGGCGCCTACTGAGTGACGCGATGCCGCTCATGCTCAACAATCTGCTCAATAACGTGTTCTTTCGGGTCGACGTGCAGGTACTGCAGAGCCGAGGCAGCGCCGTCGTCGGCTACTACGCGAACGCCTACAAGATCGTCGACGCCGCCGGGGCGGTGCCGAGCAGCTTCGTGCTCGCCATCTTTCCCCTCCTGTCGCGCCGCGCGGCGGCGCAGGGAGCGGACCGTGATGAGCGCGGTGGCGGATTGGGACAGGTCTACCGGCTGGCGCTCAAGTTGCTGGTGGCGGTCGCGTTACCCATCGCCCTCGTTTGCAGCTTTACCGCCCACGACCTGACGCTGTGGCTCTGGGGCCCTGAGTTTCTGCCCGACTCGGCGATCGCGCTACAGATTCTGATCTGGTTCCTGCCGCTCAGCTTCTTCAACGGCCTAACGCAGTATGTCCTCATCGCCGCCGGCCTGCAGCGGCGCATCACCGTGTCGTTTGCGATCGCCGCCGCCTTCAACCTCACCGCCAACCTGATTCTCATCCCGCGCTACAGCTACGTCGCGGCGGCGGCCGTCACCATCGCCTCCGAGATCGTCCTGCTCGTCCCGTTCCTGGCCGCCGTCCGCGCGCGCGTGCCACTGCCCCCGATCACGCTCGCCGCGCTCCGCCCGCTCCCCGCCGGATGCACCATGGCCCTCGCACTGTGGCTCCTCCTGCCGTGGTCACTCCCCGCCGCGCTGCTGGCTTCATCCGCGCTCTACGCCGCGGTGCTCTTCGGCCCGGGCGTGCTCGGCGCCTTCGACACCGACGAGCGACGGGTGCTCTGGAGCCTGCTGCCGCGGCGTTTCCAGGTGACGGTCGAACGGCGCCGCTCTACCGCGGTATCGCCCTTGCCGCTCGGTACAACGCCGCCGTCTTCTGCGCCACCACCGGCCAGGAAAACCGCTCGGCAAAGGCCAGGCCGCCGGCGGTGAGCTGCGCGCGCCATTCAGAATCGCCAAGCAGCTCGGCCAGTGCCACCGCGATCGCTTCGGCGCGCGGCGCGGGCAACGTCACCGCCGGTAAAGGTGCCCCCGGCCACGGCGCGCCGCTCCCCGCCGGCTCCGTCGTGACCACCGGCACGCCGTGTGCCCAACAGGCGATCAGGCTGGTGCGCCGCAACGAGGCGCCGTCGCGGAACGGCAACACCGCGACGTCGGCGCAGCGCAGCCAGGCACCGGCCGCATCGACCGGCTGGTAGCCCGTCCAATGGACGCGCGCCTCGATCCCCAGCTCCTCGACGAGCCGCCGCACTGTCTCGAAGTAGCGCGTGTTCGTCGCGTCCGAGCTGCCGAGCTCGTCGCCGATCAGCAGCATGTGGACGTCGCGGCCGGCGCGGACGAGCATGGCGACGGCGCGCACGAGCTCGTCGATCGCCTTGCTCCGGTTGACGAAACCGACGTGGCCAATCAGCGCCGCCTGCGTCTGCAGACCCAGGCTCGCCCGCCACGCCACGCGGTCGAAGCCGGCCGGGAGCGGCGCGTCGAAGTGATTACCCAGGGGAATGTGCTCGACCGCGGTGCGACGGCGCGGCGCGTGCGTCCAGGGGACGAGCTGCGCCAGGTCCTCGTTTGCGACCGCAATGATCCCTTCCGAGCCGCGCGCCATCTCGCGCACGGCGAGCGTCCGTAGGCGACCCGCTTTGGGAAAGAGATACGGCGTTCGCAGATCGTGAAACGTCGTGACGATCGCGGCCGGCAGCCGCAACCGTCGCAACCGGCTCGTCAAGAGATTGATCGCCGGATGCAGCCCGTACGCGGCTGGCTGGTAGTGGATGTGAACGACGTCCCATTCGCGCTCGAGCGCCAGCCGCGGCACGGTGAACAGGATGCGCCAGTCCCAGCGCTTCACCAGGGGCAGCAACCTTGCCGGCGAAGTCTCGACCCGGTGGGCCGGACCGGCCGCGTGTTCGTCGTGCGGCCAAGCATGCCGCCGGCCACCGTCATCACCGGCCGCCTTCGACGTGAGCACCTCGACGGTGTGGCCCAGGCGCGCAAGCTCGGCGGCGAGCCGTGCGCAGTGATCGCCGACGCCGCCAATCGCCGGCGGGTACTCAGCGGTGACGATGCCGATACGCACGTAAGGCCCTCATTCTTCACGGGAGAAGTGCCAGCGCACCAGTGCGCCGTACCGTCGCACGAGTTCTCGGTCGCGCCTGGCGGTCTGAATCGCCAGTTCCCCGGCAAACAGCGCTCCCGCCGCATAGCGCATCGCTTGTGCCGGGACGCGTCCCCAGTGCCGCTCGACGAAACGGTACTTGCTGCGGAAGAAGTTGCGGTCCTTGGCCGGCAGGTCTTGATCGGCGCTGCGGCTGCCGTGGTGAACGGCGATCGCCGCCGGCTCGTACCACGTCTGCCAGCCGTTGGCGCGCAGCCGCCGGCAGAGATCGGCCTCCTCGAAGTACATGAAGTAGCGCGGATCGAAGCCGCCGGCCGGCCGCAGCGCCGCCGTTCGACCCAGGAGACACGCGCCGGACAACCAGTCAACCGGCGCTGCCACCTCCGGGTCGCCGGCGCAGCGCATGCGCTCGAGGTGCTTCCAGCGCGGGCCACGCCACTCGAGCGGCGTGCTCTCCACGAGCAGCGAGCCAAGCGTGGGGAACCGGCGTCGCGACGGCTGCGGGCGCCCATCGGGATAACGCAGGCGCGGCCCGGTGAGCGCGGCGGCCGGCGTCGAGCGGAGCCGGTCGAGGAGTGCCGGCAGCGCATCCGGCTCGAGCTCGAGATCAGGATTGGTGAACAACACGTAGTCGCCGGCCAGCGCGAGCCCCTGGTTGCACGCCGCGCCGAACCCGACGTTGCGGGCGTTCTCGATCAATCGCACCGACGGGTACCGCCCGCGGATCAGGTCGGCGCTGCCATCGCGCGAGGTGTTATCGACGACGACGATCGCGGCGGGCTCGCCCAGCGCGTCGAGCGCCCGCCCGAGCGCCGCCAGGCAGCGATCGAGCAACGGTCGAACGTTGTAGCTGACGACAACCGCGGTCAGCGCATCGGATAGCCGGGCGGCGTTCTCAGAGCTCATGCGAGTGCTGTCGGTCACGCTGCCGGACTCCGGGCGGCTGCGGGACTGGTTCTGCCCAGGCGATAGAGCTCGACGTACATGACGAGGTTGGCAGCGGCAAGCGCGGCGCTGAGCGCGAGGCCCAGCGGGCCGGCGCGGTAGCCGCCGAGCGTCCAGTAGCGGCGCCTGAACTCGCGTAACGGTTGAAGCACCAGGTTGCGCGCCTTGGCGCGTACGCCACGGGCGTGGAGTGCCTCGGCCTCGGCGCGGGCATACCGCCGCTGCTTCGTCCAGAACTGCCGCCAGCCCACGTAGTTGTGGTGCACGAGATGGTGGCGCAGCCGCTCCGACGGTCCGTCGAGCTGCACCAGCTCGTGTACCGGCCGGTCGGGGTCGTACCGGCCGCGATCGCGCCGGAACAGGCGCAACTGGTAATCGGGGTGCCAGCCGGCAGAGCGCATCCAGTGGCCAAGGATGATGTTCTGGCGCGGCACCCAGAAGCCGCACGGCGACGCGTTACCATCGTCCTCCATCTGGGCAGCGACGACGCTCGCCTGCGCTTCTTCGGCCAGCTCGATGGGCACGCGCTCGTCGGCGTCGACGAAAAAGACCCACGGCAGCGTCGCCCGCTCCAGCGCGAAGTTCCGCTGCCCCGCCCAGTGATCCCACGGCCGCGCCAACACGCGCGCACCCATCGCCGCGGCGAGCTCTCTCGTCCCGTCGGTGCTTCCCGAATCGACGACCAGCCGCTCGCCGGCCCACTGCAGCGTCCGCAGACAGGGGACGACGTGCGCCGCCTCGTTCTGCGTCAGCACGATTGCGGTGATCGGTGGCACAACGGTCATAGATGCATCACTTCAAGGTAGGCCTGCGCGCGTGCCGAGTGAATCGGTGAGCCGTCTCGACGGCGGGCGTTCGCCAGCCACTCGCCCACCAGTAGCTTGGCCACGCCGATTCGAACGAGCCAGCGCGCGGTGTGCGTGAACCACACCGGGTAATGGGTGCGGTAGAAGCGATAGCGGCTCTTGTGCAGCTCGATGAACATCGCGTCGGCGCGCTGCCGGGTGCTTCGCCCGCCCAAGTGCGTCGCCTGCGCCTCGCCGCAGTGCCAGACCTCCCAGCCGGCCTGCTTGAAACGGTAGCACCAATCGACCTCTTCCGCGTACATGAAGTACCCCTCGTCGAACAGGCCGACCTGCTCGATCGCCGCGCGCCGGACGCAGAAGAACGCGCCGAGTGGATGGTCGATGGGGAACGACCGCTCGTCCCAACGGCGTGGGTAGCGGCCGTTGAGCCCAGATTCGGCCAGACGCCGGTGCAGCGGGAAGAAGTCGAAAAAGACCTGGGCCAACGACGGAAAGCGGAACGCGCTGTGCTGGAACGTTCCGTCGCCGTGGCGCAGCCGGCCGCTCGCGACCGCCGCCCGCGGGTGCCGGTCGAGGAACGCCACGAGCCTGGCCAGGCTCCCTCGCTCGACCACGCAATCCGGATTGACGAGCGCGACGTAGCGGCCGGTCGAGCTGCGGATCGCCGCGTTGTTCGCCGCGCCGAAGCCGGCGTTCCGCTCGTTCGCGATCAGCCGCACGTGTGGAAAACGCTCGCGTACCAGCGCGGCGCTGCCGTCGCGCGAAGCGTTGTCGACGACAAACACCTCGGTCTGCGGCGAGGCCTCGTCCACGATCAACGCGAGGCACCGCTCGAGCAGGTCCGCCGAGTTATAGCTGACGACGACGACAGAGAGATCGACCACGTGCCAGACCTCAGCGCATTCTAAACTCTCACCGATGGAAAAGCGTGTACGTGACCGGGAAGGCGGAACCTGGGCGGTCCTGCTCGCCGCCGGCGAGTCGACGCGCATGGGCGAGCTGAAGGCGTTGCTTCCGTGGGCAGGCCGCTCGCTCTTTGAGTTCCAGGTTGCGCAGTTGCTGGCGTCACCTATTGAACGGCTGGTGGTGGTGCTCGGGTATCGTGCCGTCGAGCTGCAGCAGCGCCTGCCTGCCGGAGATCGGCTCGTTCCGGTCGTCAACGACAACTTTCGCTCGGGCAAAGTGAGCTCGATCGTCGCCGGCGTGGACGCGGTGCCCTGCGGGTGCCACGTCGTGATCCTGGGAGTCGACCAGCCACGGCCGGCGGCGCTCGTGTTGCGGACCTTGGCGTGCCATAATGCCGCCGGGGCACCGATCACGATCGCGACGTATCAGCGCCGTCGCGGCCATCCCGTCGTCTTTGCGCCCGCGCTCCGCGACGAGCTGCTGGCCATCGACGAGGCGACGCAAGGGCTGCGGGCCGTCCTCCAGCGTCACCAACAGGTGGTGCATCACTGTGACGTCGACTCGCCCCTGGCGCTGGTCAATCTGAACACGCCCGCGGACTACCAGGCGGCGCTTCAGCTCTGGGAGAGCGGCGCTTTGGCCAGCTCGACGCGAAGCGCCCGCGCAGGGAACCAATAGGCAAAGAGATTTTCGTACACCCGTGGGAGGCGATTGGCCCACCAAGCAATCCCCAGGAGGTGGTGGAACTTCCCGAAGACGAGGCGCCGCGCCGTGATGCGGAAGCGAGCGCCGGTGAACCAGGTGTGGCGATTCGCTTGCCAGCCGGTAGCGGCGGGCGCGCTAAAGTGCTCGAACGTGGTGAAGGTGAACCAGCGAACGTGCGTCGGGTCGGCGTACGCGCTGACGCTGGTAAAGTACGGCACCTCGACGGTACAGCGGCCATGATCCCGCAGCACGCGGTGGATTTCGCTCATCGCTGCCGCGAGATCGGGCAGGTGCTCGAGCACGTTGAGCGCGAGCGCGCTGCCGATCGAGCCGCCGGCGAACGGCAGCGCGTCGATGCGGGCCACCACATCGACTCCCGGCAGCGCGACGGCGTCGACGCCGTACGTGCCGGGCATGCGACGCCGGCCGCAGCCGAGATCGACCGCCGGCCAGGAACGATCGTTCCGGCGATCGGCCCGAGCACGGTCCGAGCGATTGCCCGGCGCGGCCGTCTGTGCGTTGACAAGTAAGCCAAAGATGGGCGGCGGCATGGAGGTGAGGGTACAATTGCTACCGCTCATCATCCGTTCACTAGGGCATCCGGCGCGCGCGCCGGATGGTGAAAGAGGCTATGCTGGCGCCGCTTAGCGCCCTGTTCGGGTTCTTTGCCAAAGATCTGGGTATCGACCTGGGCACCGCAAACACGCTCGTCTACGTCCGCGACCGCGGCGTGCTCATCTCCGAACCGTCCGTCGTCGCTTGCGACAAGCGGTCGGGCCGTGTCTTGGCGGTGGGCGCCGAGGCCAAGAAGATGGTCGGCCGGACACCGGCCAATATCGTCGCCATTCGACCGCTCAAAGACGGCGTCATCGCCGACTTCGAAACAGTCGAGAGCATGCTGCGCTATTTCATCAACAAGGTCCACGACCGGTTTCTGATTACCCCTCGGCCGCGGGTGATCGTGGGCGTACCGTCTGGTGTCACCGAGGTCGAGAAGCGCGCGGTGCAGGACGCGGCGATCAACGCCGGTGCGCGCGAGGCCTACCTCATTGAAGAGCCAATGGCGGCGGCAATTGGCGCCGGCTTGCCGATCCACGACGCCGCCGGTAGCATGATCGTCGACATCGGCGGCGGTACCACCGAAGTTGCGGTGATTTCGCTCGGCGGTATCGTGCTCAGTCGATCGATCCGCATCGGCGGCGACGAGATCGATTCGGAGATCATTCAGTTCGCCCGCCGCGAATACGACCTCTACATCGGCGAGCGCACCGCCGAAGAAACCAAGATCGCCATCGGCTCAGCGTATGCAATCAAGGACGAGCTCAAGACGACAATGCGCGGACGCGACCTCATCACCGGCCTGCCGAAGGAGATCGAAGTCTCGGTCGCCGAGATCCGAGAGGCCATCGCCGGGCCGGTGAACCTGATCGTCGAGGCGGTCAAGCTTTCGATCGAGGAGACGCCGCCGGAGCTGCTCGCCGACATCATGGACCAGGGCATCGTCCTCGCCGGCGGTGGCGCGATGCTCAAGGGGCTCGATCAGCGGCTGCGAGATGAGACGAAAATCCCGGTCCACATCGCCGACGACCCGCTCCAGTGCGTCGTGCGCGGCACCGGCGCCTGCTTGGAAAACCTGGAGGTGTACCGCAAGGTCTTCGTGACCGAATACTACGCGCGCCTTCGGACGTAACGGCCCCCAGCGCCCACAACCCAACTGCTGCCGCGCACGAGCAGGCGCTTGCGACCAGTTGGTAAACGTTCGACCCAAAGCCAAACCCATAATTCGGAGTCTCGAACAACAGCGCATCCAAAGCAACTGAACGAAAGCCAAGGTGGAACCCGCAGCCGGCCTCACTTTGCACTTTGCACTTTGCACTTTGCACTTGGTTTAGACCAACCGGGACATGCTTTCCTCCCCCTCACCTAATCCGCTGGCGTGGCTCACCGTGTTCGTGGCGCTCACCATCGGCGCGACGTTCGCGAACAGCCGCCACCTGCTCGATGTGCCGCGCAGCGTCGCGGCACAGGCGCTGGCGCCGCTCCAGACGGGTGCCAGCCGGCTCGGGCACGCGATTGCCGGCGCGGCGAGCGGCTGGCAGGAGCTTAGCCGGCTGCGGCGCGAAAACGAAGCGCTGCGCCGCACCGTGGAAGAGCTGCTCCAGGAAACGGTGCGGCTGCGTTCGGCCGAATTGGAGAACCGCGAGCTGCGCGAGCAACTGCGTTACGCCGAGGGCCACCGCGCCGACGCGCCGCTTCCAGCCGAGGTGATCGGTTTCGATTCGAGCACGCTGTTGGGCTACGCGATCGTCAACCGGGGAAGTGATGCGCACCTGGAGGACGGCATGACGGTGCTTACTCCCGCCGGGCTGGTGGGCCGCATCGTCTCGCACACGCCACGCACGAGCACCGTGCTGCTCATCAACCATCCCAGCAGCGCGGTGAACGCGGTCATTCAGGGCTCGCCGGGGGCAACGGGCCTGGTCGTCGGGCGGCCCGACGGTCGCTTGCTCATGCGCTACATCCCGCAGGCCGAAACGGTGCGCGTGAACGATCTGGTCGTCACCTCCGGGCTGGGCGGCGCGTTCCCGCGCAGCGTACCGATCGGCCGGGTCGTCCATTTCGAGACGCGCGACATCGACATGTTCCAGGAGGTTATCGTGGAGCCGTTCGTCGACTTCCGCAAGCTCGGTCACGTGCTGGTCATGACCGGCTTCACGCCGACCAAGCTGTGACGCAAGAGGTGCCGGCAGCGTGACGTTTGGAACCCCCTGGTGGGTGCCTCCCTTGCTCTTCTTCGTCGCGGCGCTCGTGCAGGCGTCGTTTCTGCCTTCCCTCGGCTTCGTCGCTGTGCGTCCCGATTTCGTCGTGCAGTCCGTCATCATCTGGGCTGTGCTGCGGGGCGTGCGCGAGGCGCTGCTGTGGGCGTTTGCCGGCGGCCTCGTGCTCGACCTCTTTTCGGGCGGCCCGTTTGGCACGGCGACGCTCGCGCTGCTCATCGTCGCCTTTTTCGCCAGTGTGGGCGAGCTCCGGCTCCTAAGCAGCAACGTGATCCTGCCGGTACTGGCCGTCTTCTGGGGCTCGGTGCTCTACAGCGCGATCTTTCTCTTTCTGCTGGCGACGCACGAATACAACGTGGCGTGGCTGGGCACGTTCCGTGAGGTGGTCGTGCCCACGGCCCTCGTCAACACCGCGCTCGCCCCCGCGACGTACTGGCTGCTTGCCCGGCTCGAGCGGCGTACCCGGCGTACCGTCCCGGTAGAGTGGTGAGCGAGAGACGATTCGTATGATGACGCTTCTGCGACGCGATCCGCGGCTCTGCGCCCTCGGCGGCGCTATCGCGCTGGGATTTCTGGTGCTCGTTGGGCAGCTCTGGCGAATCCAGATCGCCGCCGGTGCGCAATACCGCCAGCGGGCCGAGGTCAATCGCATCCGGGTCGTCACCGTGAAACCGCAGCGCGGTGTGATCTACGACCGCGACGGGCGCCAGCTCGCACGCAACGTACCGAGTTTTACCGCCAGCATCCGCCCGGCGGACCTGCCCAAGGACAAGGCCGAGCAGCAGGCCGTCTTCGAACGGCTCTCGCAGGTGATCGACGTGCCGGCAGACGAGATCCGTAAGATCGTCGACGGTGCGCGGGCCGATCCATTCACGCCGGTGCGCATCAAGCCACGGCTCTCGCGCGACCGGGCGCTGATCCTGGAAGAGCACCACACCGTGCTGCCCGGCGTCGTCGTGCAGCTTACGCCAATCCGCACCTACCCGGAAGGGCCACTCTTTGGCCAGATCCTAGGGTACGCCGGTCCGATCCCGGCGAGCTCACTCGAAAGTCTGCTGGGGCAAGGCTACGAGCGCGACGACAGCATCGGCTTGGCCGGCCTCGAGTCGTCGTTCGAAGAGGAGCTCCGTGGGCAGAAGGGACGCAAGCAGGTCGAAGTCGACGCCGTGGGACGCGAACTGGGCGAGCTCGCGACGCTCGCTGAGGCGAAGCCGGGCGGCAACCTGGTGCTCACCATCGACGCCGCGTACCAGCGCCGGGTGGCCGAGATTCTGGGCGAGGCGATGGCGAAGGCGCGCTCAAGCCAGGGGGCAATCGTCGCCATTCAGCCGCAGACCGGCGAGGTGCTCGCGATGGTCAGTCTGCCGCAGTACGACAACAACCTCTTTGCGGCGGGGATCTCGCAGGCAGATTACGCGCGACTCAGCGAAGATCCCTGGGGGCCGCTGCTCAATCACGCCATCGCCGGCCAGTATCCGCCCGGCTCGACGTTCAAGATGGTCACCGCGGCGGCGGCGCTCCAGGAAAAGGTCGTCACGCTACAAACTCCCATCAACTGCGTTGGGGCGATCTCGCTGCGCGGCGCCACCTATCGCGACTGGTACGCGCCGGGGCACGGCAACGTCAATGTACGCCAGGCGCTTGCCGTCTCGTGTGACATTTACTTCTACAGCGTGTCGGGCGGGAACCCATACACCGGGCTGCACGGGCTCGGCATCGAGCGGTTGGCGCGCTACGCGCACGCTTTTGGCTTCGGCGAGAAAAGCGGCCTTCGGTTGCCGGGTGAAGTGGCCGGCCTGATTCCCACCGAGGAGTGGAAACGCGAGCGCATGAAGGAGCCATGGTACATCGGAGACAATTACAACGTCGGTATCGGGCAGGGCGCCGTGCTCGCCACGCCGCTCCAACTCGCCAACATGACCGCGGCGATCGCCAGCGGCGGCACGCTGTACCGGCCACACCTCGTCAAGGCCATTCGTGATGCCGAGGGGAACGTGACACAGACGACCGCGCCGGATACCATCCGCAAGCTCCCCCTCGCACCCGAGTACCTCGCGGCGATTCGCGCCGGCATGCGCGATGCGGTTGCGGCGCAGTCTGCGACGCCGACGCAGTCGGGTACGGCATACTTCGCCCTCCGCCAGTACGACTTTCCGATGGCGGGAAAGACCGGTACGGCGGAATACGCCGGGCCGCGTGATAGCAAGGGCAACCTGCCTACCCACGCGTTGTTCGTCGGCTTCGCGCCCTATGATGACCCACAGATCGCCGTCGCGGTCATCGTGTACGGTGGCGGCGAGGGCTCGGCCACCGCCGCTCCCGTCGCCGCCGAAGCCATCAAAGCCTTCTTCGAGCTGGTACAGCCTTGAACGAGCCACAGAGTTTTCATGCCCCGGCGGGCACCACCGCAGGATGGAAAAGTGAGATGCTACTGGCCCGCCGGGGCACCAGTAGGCGATTTTGAGAGCCGCGCACAGAGCGCACAGAGTCCAAGAGGACCTTCTCTCTGTGAACTCTGTGCGCTCTGTGGCTATCCTTAACGTCCGATGCAGCGGAAATCGTGGCGCCGGTTCGATCTGTGGCTGCTGTTGAGTGCGCTCGTGCTCGTCGGCTTCGGCCTCGTCGTCCTCCGCAGCGCGACGTTGCTTGCCGACCGACCCGTCAGCGCGCAACTCCTGACGCAGGGCGCATACGCCGCGCTCGGCGTGGCGCTTATGACCGGCATCGCGTTCGTCGACTACCGCGCGCTCGGCGCCCTCGCCCCGGTCTTCTACGCCGCCATGCTCGTGTTGCTCGTGCTGGTCGACGTGACCGGCCAGCACGTGTTCGGCGCACAGCGCTGGATACGAATCGGCTTCGTCCAATTTCAGCCCTCTGAGCTGGCCAAGGTTATCGTCATTCTCTCTCTCGCGCGTTATCTGGCGGCGCAGGAGAAGCAGATCCGCTCGCCGAAGACGCTGTTGGTGTCGTTCGCCATCGTCGCCGTGCCGGTTGCGCTGGTCTATCAGCAGCCGGACCTGGGCACGTCGCTCGTGCTTCTTGCCATCTGGATGGGCATGACCTTTGCCGCCGGCGCGCCGCTCCCGTGGCTCGGCGCGATTGCCGGCGTGCCGGTGTTCGGCTTCCCGCTGGTCTGGCGGCTGCTGAAAGACTACATGCGGCGGCGACTGATGACGTTCGTTTCGCCGGAGCGCGACCCGCTCGGCGAGGGCTACAACATCATTCAGGCGCGGATCAGCGTCGGATCGGGCGGCTGGTGGGGACGCGGCTTGGGCAACGGCACGCAGACACAGCTCAACTTTCTGCGGGTGCAGCACACCGACTTCATTTTCGCCGTGCTCGGCGAGGAGCTCGGCTTTATGGGTGCGGTGGCGCTGCTGGCGCTGTTTGGCGCGCTGCTGTGGCGCTGCTTGCGCGTCGCCACGCGCTCGCGCGATGCGTTTGGGAGGCTGCTCGCCGCTGGTGTGGTGAGCATGGTGCTGTTCCAGGTGTTCGTCAACATTGGGATGAATGTCGGCCTGATGCCGGTAACTGGTATTCCATTGCCGTTCATCAGCTTCGGCGGCTCCTCGCTCGTCTCCACGTTCATCTGCCTCGGGCTGCTGCAGAGTGTGTTGATCCACGCCCAGGCACGCCGCTACGATACGCGCCCGAACGTCCGCGTGCCGGTGCGACTGCGGCTGGGCCGGGTCCGCTTCCCGCTCCGGTTTGCCGGGCCTCGGTCGCGCCACGCCACCGCCGCCCGCCGCCCGCGACCCGACGGGCGAGCAATCTGAGCGAAAAACCATGAGTGGTGCACCAAGATCAGAAGAGAAGAGCGTGCACGTGCGGGTGCCCGCGACGACGGCCAACCTCGGTCCGGGGTTCGATGCGCTTGGGCTCGCCCTCGAGCTGCACGACGAGGTCGTGCTGCGGCGACGGCCGCGAGGCGCCACTGCCCCGGTGATCCGCGTAACCGGCATCGCGGCGGGACGTCTGCCGGAAGACCCCAGAAACCTGCTCGCCTACCGCGCCGCCGCCGCGGTGTACCGCCCCCTCCGCCGCCGCCCGCCGTGGCTCGAGCTCGACCTGCACACCCGCATCCCACGCTCCGGTGGGCTCGGCGGCAGCGCCGCGGCCATCGTCGCCGGGGCGGTGGCGGCGAACGAGCTCGAGGGACGGCCATTTTCGCAGCAGGAGCTCCTCGAGCTCGCCGCCGAGCTCGAGGGGCATCCCGACAACGTCGCCCCCGCATTGCTCGGCGGGCTGGTCATTTGCGTGCACGGTCGGCGTGGCCTGATCGCGAAGCGACTCGAGCCACCGCGCGAGCTCTTGGCCGTGGTCTGCGTGCCCGAGCACGCGATCTCGACCAAGCACGCACGCGACGTGATCCCACAAACGGTGCCGCGCGAAGACGCCGTCTTCAACCTCGGACGCACCGCGCTGTTGATCGCGGCCTTGCAGACGCGCGATTGGGAAGTGCTCGCCGACGCGATGGACGATCGCCTGCACCAGCCGCCGCGCGGCCGGCTCTACCACGCGCTGTACCCCACCGTCGAGGCGGCCCTCGGCGCCGGCGCCCACGGCGCCGCGCTGAGCGGTTCGGGCGCGGCGATTATCGCGCTCGCCACCGACCGCGTCGACGAAGTCGGCACGGCGATGAGCGCCGCCGCCGCGGCCCAAGGCTTCCCCAACCACGTCGAGGTCTTGCGCCTCGCCTCAGCCGGCGCGACGGTACTGCAGCCCTAACCCGAGCTATCCATCACCACTGATCTACCGCCCAGCCCGGAGTAGTCACGCGGGCTCCGCTCACCCCTCGCTCCCCTCCGCTCATCCAGAGCTTGTCGAAGGATGCGCACGCACTGCCCCGGAGCGGTGGATAATCCAGGCTAATTCAGCGACGGCCGGCTGATCGTGGGCGAAATGGGCGTGCGGGCGAGCTCGAGAAGCTGGCGGCGCAGGCGCTGTTCACGCTCGACCAGCGGCATCTCCAGGCGCAGCCGCTCGCGCGCCGAAGTCGCGGCGAGGATCGCCTGCTTTTCCGCGGCACTTGCCGCCGCGAGCATCCGCGTGACGAAGTACGAGAGCTCGGCCGCCTCCGTCGGAATGGCGGCCGCCAGCGCGTCGAGCGTCTCCGGCCGCAGCGCGCCTTCCAGCGTCTGGCTCTGGGCGATCGTCACCAGCAGCTCGGCGGCCAGCCCGCGGACGCGGGTTGCGAGCGCCGCGAGCGCCGCGGCGGCTTCTGCCGGCTCGTCGTCGTCGAGCGGAGCCAGTTCGGCGACGAGATACGGCTCTCGCTGCACCATCCGCTGCAGCCGCACGCGGCGGGTGCCGATACACACGAGCTGAAAGCGTCCATCGGACAGACGGTCGGCCTGGACGATCTTGGCGATCGTCCCCACCTCGTGCGGCACCACCGGCCGGCCGATCACCTGATGCGTCGCCGCATCTTCGACGACCTCGTCACCCTCCCGAATGAGCATCACCGCGAACGACGGCTCGACCATTTCGAGACAGGCGCCGATCATGGTGCGGTAGCGCTGCTCGAAGATGTGCAGCGGCAGCGGCGCACCGGGAAAGAGGACGGTGTTCAGCGGGAAAACTGGCAACTGGCCGGGCATCATCTCCAACGTAGGCGCTCAGCACAATAATCGCAGATGTACTGTTGTAGTTGAAAGTCTGAGAACCGATGCCCGGCCAACCTGACGTCAAACGGTATGCACAGGAGCTCCAGTCGATGCTGCGCCGGCGCGATCCGGCAGCCTATCGCGCGTTCATCCGCAAATGGCGCGATCTCCACCAGCGCGGCGCAGCCGAGCGCCTGCTGGCGATGAGCGACGAAGCGCTCCGCCTCCGAATCGAGCACATGATCCTCGACATGCCCACATTGAGCGATTTGCACGAGTCGGCACGGGAGTATTTGCGGGAACACGAGAAACGAGACGAAGCACGAAGGACGAAGGACGAAGGGCAGGACGAGGACCGACGACCGGGAAGTCGACCGGGCGGCGCATTTCCCAGAGAAGCGTGAGGCGGGCGGCGATCGCTTCCGAGTTCTTCGGTTGGCGGTCATCGCTATCGAACTTGCCGTTCCGGTGTGCGGCCGAGGTAGACGCGCCCGCGTTCTTGCGCCGCCTGCTCGGCGGCGAAGGCGACGGCGACGGCGTCGCGGGAGGTGCGAGTCGGCGGCACGACGGGCACGCCGTCGAGCACTTCTGAGAGGAAGTGCTCGGTATTCTGTCGACTCGCCACGGCCAGCGTCACCGCTGGGAAATCGAGGCGCTGGACCCCCGCGCGGGTGACGCGGGTAAGGTGCCCTTCGTTCGTCGGGCTGCCGGAGACGTAGCCGCGGTACGACAGGAAGCCGTCGGAGAACATCATCGCCTGCTCCTGCTCGTCGCGCGGAACGGTGAAGCCGCGGATGTAGAGGAGTTGCGCGACGCCGCCGTTGACAAAGGAAGCGGTAAGCGTGCTGACGCTCGAACGGTAGTAGCCGGAGTCCTCGAGCCCCTCGTAGGTGCTGGTGCCATCGACCCATTCCATGGGCCCGAACGCATCGAGCAGGTGGAAGACGTAGGCGATTCCCACGATGAACGGCGGGCCGGAGAGCTTGACGTTCCGCCAGACACTTCGCCCACCGCCGCGGGTCGGCGTGGCGAGTACGCTGTTCACGGCGAGCAGCCGCCCGAGCGCCGCCGCCTCTTGCTTGATCGCCAGATGCCAGCCGACCAGTGCCTGGTCGTGCCCGACGTGTAGCACGAGCCCTGACCGAGATGCAAGATCGATCAACTGATCGGCGTCGGCGACGTCGAGCGCCAGCGGATACTCGACAAGAACGTGCTTGCCGGCTTCGAGCGCGGCGCGGGCAATCGGCGCGTGGCTGTCGTTGTGCGTCGCGACGCACACCGCGTCGACGTCATCGCGCTGGACGAGATGCTCCCAGCCCTCGACACACTCGACGCCGAAGCGCTCGGCCAGCGCCCGACCGGTGACCGGGTTGCGCGAGCTAACGCACACGATCTGCGCCCGGTCATCCAGCGACAAATGCGCCGCGCGAGCATGCCCCATGCCTCCCGAACCGACAATCGCCGCGCGCACCCGTTTCATCTCGCCATCTCCTTACACGTATTGCGCGGAGCCTAACACGACGCGCGGCGCGCGGCAACGTCTCGTGGGCCAGTGGGTGCAGGCAATAGTTCCGGATGCGGGGATGACTTGTAGGGGCGTATCGACATACGCCCGCCCGCCGCCCCTGGGCGTATCGCCATACGCCCCTACAGGCCGTGGTGGGTCCCCGGAACGTGTGCATGCACCCTGGGCCAGTGTAGTCCAGCCACGTGAACGCGAGCCCCAACGCGGGCAGGCGTTACCGCCACACGGGGTTCGTCAGCGCCAGTATACGCCGCGCGCTACCCCGCCGGTACAACTCCGCTCGATACCACCCGGAGCCCCCGTCGTGGGGCAGCGCCAGAGAAACCAAGCCGTCGGCGTACAGTGTCCGTCGCTCCACCGTGACGCCGTTCTGCACCAGCCGTAAGTCCGCCGGCGACCCAAGCCCGGACACCTCGAGCTGGAGTGGCCCGTCTTCGTCGTTCGCCGTGCCTCCTTCGTCTTTGGAGCTACCGGCCGCCGGCCAGGTCCGCGATGCGAATCTCTTTGCCTGTCGTCGCCGACTGCTGGATGGCGACGCAGATCTCGACGGCGTGGCGCGCGTCTTCGCCGGCGATGATGGGGTGGCGATTCTCCTTGATCGCCCGCACCATGTCCTCGACGTGAATGGTGTGGCCGTCGAAGCCGACCGCCATCGGATCGGACGCGCCACTGGTCGTCGTTCCGCCGTACAGCGTTTGCATCTCACGCTCTTCGTTAAGCTCGGCGTCCTGGTCGCCATCCGCGCGCACGATGCGCCACGTGACGACTCGGTCGTCGGTGACGACGATACTGCCGTCCTGGCCGAAGAGGTGCATGTCGTTGGTCAGGCCCGGGTAGGCCGCCGTGGTGCAGGTAATGTTGCCGAGCGCGCCGTTCTTGAACGTCACCAAGACGGTGCCGACGTCTTCGGCTTCGACGTCGTGCGTGTAGGTGCCCGTCTTGGCGTAGACGGTCTCGACGCCGCCCATGATCCATGAGAGCAGATCGATGCTGTGGATGCCCTGGTTCATGCAGGCGCCGCCGCCGTCCAGCGCGAACGTACCGCGCCAGCCGGGCGGGTTGCCACCGGCGTAGTAGTCCTGCGTCCGGTACCAATACAGGTGGATGTCGCCGTAGTGCATCCGGCCGAGCCGGCCGGTATCGACCACCTCCTTGATGCGCTTGGACAGCGGGTGCAGCCGGCGCTGAAAGATCGCCGCCAGCTTGACGCCGTGGTCGCGCGCCGCGCTGACCAGCGCATCGGCCTTCTCCAGATTGACGTCGAGCGGCTTTTCGCAGATGATGTGGCGCCCCGATTGCGCCACCTTGATCCCGACCTCGGCGTGCAGCCCGGTCGGCACGGCGACGTTGACCACGTCGACGTCGCCATCCCGCAGGAGCTCGTCGACCGAAGCGTACGCGCGACAGCCATACTCGGCGGCGGCCTTTTCGCGCCGCGCCGCGTCGATGTCGCAGATCGCGACCAGCTCGGCGCCCTGCGCCGCCTGGATGGACCGGCAATGATGCCGCCCCATGCCCAGCCCCACCACGGCAAAGCCAATTGCGTTTGGATCTTTCTTCGCCATCGCTCTCCCTCTCTGTTTGAAACCACAGATGCATGCTTCGACTGCGCTCAGCGCAGTCGAAGCATGCATCTGTGGTTACTTCAGTCTCTTAGGCCAGTTGAACCACGGGCGGGTTGATGAAGTCGTGGTACCGTTCGACGACGCCCGCCTGGCGGGTATCACCGCGGTGAATCAGCACCCGGTACAGGAAGTTGCGTGACTCGTGGGCCGGGATCGTCCAGTCGCCGCGGTGCGTATCCGAGTCAGCGTAGAAATCGTGCAGGCCAAAGGGGTTCGTCGTCATCAGGCCGTAGGCGCGCACGTGCCAGTGCGTTGGGTAGCGCGGGTTCGTCGGATGATCCATCAGGCAGATGCCGACGATATCGTCCTCTACCGGTCCATAGTAGTCGCACCAATTGGCGCGCTTGCCCCACGTCTCCTTCTCGTCGATGCCCCAGTACGAATTGACGATCTTCCCCTTGCCGTCGGGCCGCTGGCGTGTCGGACCGTCCATGCTCGACGCCACCCGCACCGAGATCAGCCCGCCCTCTTTCGTGTCGCCGAACGTCACCATCCCCGAGCTGGCGTTGAACCGCAGGCTGACATCGAACAGCCTCTCCTTGCTCGGTAGATTGAAGAACGTGATCCGGCGTGTCTCGACCATGATCACGTGCTCGCCGTCGCGATCGAGCCATTCGACCGTCTCGTCGAAACTGCCGTAGACCGGTCCCGAGACGAGGCGGGAGAAGCCCGCGTGGCGCATCCACGCGTGGTTCGGTCCCTCGCTCCAGTGATCGGCGCCGTTCACGTCGCCGTGGGCGACGTAGAACCCGCGATGGTGTGGGTGGTCCGCCGTCTCGCCGGGCACGTCCTTCACCATGGGAAATTGGCGCGTCACCGGCTTGCCCGTGGGCCCGATCAACGGGTGGAAGTAGGGCTTCACGACATCGGAGCCGAAGAAGTAGGTACTGAAGAGCTCGCCGTCGATATGGATCGAGAGTTGGCCATCCGGCAGCTCGGTGAGTACCACGCCCGGACCATGATCGGTCGGCGTCTCGCCCTCGGCCACCGGCTCGACACGGTAGGGCCGCTCCTCGCCCACTTTGAGCTCGTCGACGATCCAGGTAAGCCACAGCCGGTCGTCGGTTCCCGCGCCCGACGGTTCGAGCTGGCAAGCCACCGGCTGTCCGTTCCTGTCGGTCATCCGGATCGTCGGGATCGCCCCGCCTTGCAGCGGGAGCTGTACCCACACCGGGCACCCGCTCCGGTCGTGGTTGCCCGCCTTTACGACAATGTCCATTGGCTCGATCACTCTACTCCTCCACTTCACCAAGGTTCTCTTGGAACCACAGATGCACACCGATGCACACTGATGAGCTGGCTACGGAACACCATCTGCTGAGCGCAGCGAATCACCTGGCCCATACAACCCAAAGAGCACAGATTCCTCGCTCCGCCTTAAGGACAGAAGGCTTGCACTGGCAAGAATCCGTGTGCATCGGTGTGCATCTGTGGTTCCGTTTTTTACGTGCCGCCCGCGGCGGCGTAGCATTGCTTCATGTAGTCGATACTCTTGCGCGCGATCGTCTCGGGGCCCGGCTTGAAGTCGAAGACCTCGACCGAGACGTAGCCGCCGTAGCCGACGTCGCGCAGGGCCTTGAAAATCGGCACGAAGTCGATCTCACCCGAGCCCGGATAGCCAAGATTGGCGTCGTTGGCCTGGACGTGCTCGACGTACGGCGCGACCCGGCGAACGATGTCCGGGATCGGCACGCCCGTCAGCGTCTGCTCGCCGAACATGCTCTTCACGTCCAGAATCAGCCGCAGCCGTGGGTGCTTGATCGCGTCGATCACGTCGATCGCCTCCGCCGTGGTCGTGATAAAGTTGCAGTCCGGCGGCGGCAGCGGCTCGAGGCAGAGCGTCACGCCCACCTGCTCGGCCACGTCGAGCGCCTCCTGGAAGCCATCGATCAACCAAGAGCGCGCCTGCTCGCGCGACACACCCTCCTGCAAGTTGCGCTGCTTGGGCGAGCCGAAGACGAGCACTTTGCCCTCGACGTCGACGCAAAAGCGCATCAGCTCCTTGAGGTAATCGACCGTACGGCGCCGGACCGCTTGGTCGGGATCGGTGATGTACAGCCCTTCTGGCCCGACGAGCAGCCAGTGGAGCCCGATCACCTCGACGCCACTCGCGTGCGCGAGCTGCGCGATGCGCCGGCGCTCGCCGGCAGGTACGTCGGCCACGCTCTTCGCGATCGTGAACGGGGCCAACTCGACCCCCTGGTACCCCGTCTCCGCGATGAACCGAAACTGCCGTTCGAGGTCCCAGCCCTCGAACATCTCGTTACAGGTGCCGTATTTCATAACTGGCGCGAGTGTAGCAATCGACGGCCTCTTGGCGTTGCCGCTCCTTTTCATTGGCGCCTTACCCGGTGGTGAAATGGAAAGGGTCGGATAACAAAACAACTCCGTTTTCCAGATTGGACCGCAGACGTGTACCACTGAAATCGCGCAAGATTGCACGTGAAGTGCACGCCGAACCGAGTGCGTGAGGGCCGATTCCCGAGTTTCCGAGCGTCGCCGCCGGTCCAAATGAAAGCCCCCTCCGCCCGTGAGTGGGCAGAAGGGGCTTTGCCAAGCACCGGCTGTTTGCGCTCAGCACTGGACCCAGGACGAGCGCCGGTGGACCGATAGCCCCTTCGTCGTTCGTCTTCCGTCCTTCGTCCGGGCGACAGCCTAGGTGTACGCCTCCTGCGTCTGGCGATCGAAGATGTGCATCTTGCTCACATCGAGTACCATCTCGATCTCGTCGCCGACGTCGGCACGCGTCCGCGGGTCGACGCGGGCGATGAGCTGCTTTTCGCCGGCGAGAAGGTAAAGGTAGATCTCAGCGCCGAGTGGCTCGGTCACGTCGACGCGGGCGCGCATGCGGGCGCTTTGGTCGACCTCGGGCGGCGCGTACTTCGGCTCGTACATGTCCTCCGGACGGATGCCGAAGAAGCACTCCTTGCCCAGTACGCTCGCCAGCTTCGGCGCGAGCGCCGCCGGCACCGGCATGCGGAAGCTGCCGGCGTTGGCGATCATCTCGTCGGGCGTCCCTTCCAGGCGCGTGTCGACGAAGTTCATCGACGGGCTGCCGATGAAGCCGGCGACGAACATGTTCGTCGGGTGATCGTAGAGCACCTGCGGCGCGTCGATCTGCTGCAGCACGCCGTCGCGCAGCACCGCGATGCGCGTGCCCATCGTCATCGCCTCGACCTGGTCGTGCGTGACGTAGATCACCGTCGTCTGCAGACGCTGGTGCAGCCGGATCAGCTCGGCGCGCATCTGCACGCGCAGCTTGGCGTCCAAGTTGGAGAGCGGCTCGTCCATCAAGAACACCTTCGGCTCGCGCACGATCGCGCGGCCGAGGGCAACGCGCTGGCGCTGGCCACCGGAGAGCTGCTTCGGCTTACGTGCCAGCAGGTCGGAAAGACCCAGCAGCTCGGCGGCGTCGTGTACGCGCCGGTCGATCTCTTTCTTCGGCGTGCGGCGCAGCTTGAGGCCGAACGCGAGGTTGTCATACACGCTCATATGCGGGTAGAGCGCATACGACTGGAACACCATCGCGATGTCGCGATCCTTCGGCGCGACGTCGTTTACCAGACGGTCGCCGATGTAGATCGACCCCTCGGTGATCTCTTCGAGACCGGCGATCATGCGCAGGGTGGTGGACTTGCCGCACCCGGACGGGCCGACGAGAACGAGAAACTCCTTGTCCTTGACTTCGATATAGACGTCACGGACGGCCGTGACCTCATTGAACCGCTTGGTTATGTGGTCGAGCGTTACGCTGGCCATTGATCTCTTCTGCTCCTGACTAGTTGTGGGCCACTCCAGATGGCTCTGGCGTCGCGACGCACTCGGCGCGAAGTCAGAAGTCGCACGTGGAAGCCCCTTTGACGCGACTGCTTCGTCCGGCAAGGCCAAGAACTCTTCGGCGCGCGGCCGCGCCTTGCCGAAGCCGGTGTGCTCGATCGGCGGTCGCAGTTCCGAGTTCCTGGTTCCTCGTTCCCAGTTGTTGCTTTCCACGAGGAACGAGGAACCAGGAACTCGGAACTGCGTCCATCGCCAGCGAGCGCGCCCCCATGGGGCGCACGCTCGTACTTGCCTAGGCAGTCCCTCCTGTGAATGTATCGATGAAGAAGTGTAGCACCGTTCAGCCCGTTTGGCTCAACCGGCGCCGACCTGGTGGTGGGAGACCGGCCAAAGTCGGTCCTCGAAATCAGGGTAATTCCCGATTGCGAAGTCACTCACAATCCGCTAGTCTTAGCTTGTACACTTTTTCACAAAGTCTGCCGCCGGGCCTAACCCAAAGCCATTGTGGGACTCACAGGCCTCCTCACCTTGCATCTTGCACTTGCTCTAGGGGCCCGCGGCACATCGCCTGAACCAGAAGCCCGGAACTCGGACGGAGAAAGAAAGGATCTGTGGAATTCATCGCTGCCGTGGCGATCGGCCTAAACCCCTATGCGGGCGTGCTCCTGCTCGCGGCGTTGGGGGCGTTCACCACTCACGTGCCGCAGGGCGAGCTTTCGGCCATCTTCTCAGGGCCGACTATGGCCAGCGTGGCCGTCGCCTTTGGCCTGGCCTTGCCGGTCGATATTGCGCTCGGAAAGTTCGTGCGCTTCGCGCCCACTGTACGCCGCGTTAGCCAGTTTGTGGCCCCGGCGGCGGCGGCCCTCGCCGCCGTGTCGGTCACGGAGTCCGATCTGCCCTCGGGCCTGGTGGCTGTAGCGAGTGCAGCCACCGCCTGGGCAGTCGCGGCGATGCTGACGGGTGTCGCGGCACGGGCGAGTCGGTCGGCAGCCTGGATCGGCCTCGGACACATCCCGGTGCTCATGGCGGCCGCGACCGCGTCCGCGTGCATCGTGCCGTTGGGTCTGGCCAGCAGGGGGATCGGCTACAGCCTCGCCGCCATTGCGGTGGTCACGCTGGCGTGGGCGACGGCCTCGGCAATGCGTCATTCTTCGATCGCACGGCGTGCGCCGAGGCGCGCCACCTCCCTCGCGGGTCGGAGGAGCAACCGCTAGCTGGCGTTGCACATTGCTCGACCCGCGTCCCTTCCGCAGGCGCCCTGTGCGGGGTCCCGCTCAGGATGAGCTTGCCCGATGATGAGCGGGCGTTGCCCGAGTACGCGCCGCCACTCTGCGGCGGCGAGCATGAGGAGAAGGAAATGACGTCAACCATCTGGGGTTGGGGTGTCCGGCCGGCGGCAGCGGCGCAGGACACCGACCGAGAAGCCAAGCCGGTGCGCTTGCCGCCCACAGCCGTGCGTGACGCACACAACGGGGTGGTCTGGCTACACGCCACCGCCACGACGATTTGGCTCTTTGTCGCCACGCTTCTTGGGGCGCTGATGATGGCGGGGAAGGCGGTGCCTCCGGCGGTGGTAGTCGGCGGCGCCGCGGCGGCGGTGGGCCACGCGCTCTTCCTCACCGCGCATCTGTATCTGGCGCATGCGGCTCGCCGTCGGGCGGCCCACTCCCCCATCGTCGACCGCGGAAACGGCTGAAGCGCTGGCCCGGTACCTCACAGACTCTCAGCCTGCATAGCGCCGCGGTGCGGCGCCATTGCCGTCCTTCCAGTAGTACTTCGGCGCTTCCAGTACGAACTCACGCAACGTCGGAATCGCGGCGATGCGCATTTCCGCCACCGGCGGCTCGGGCGCGTGGTCGCCGAGCACCCACACCAGCACATCCTTCAACAGGTCGGTGCGCCGCACCGAATCAGCTTGGTCGTGGGCGCTCCACTGCCCGTCGGTGAAGACCCATAGACGCTTTTGCTCGTACGGCTGGTGGCCCAGCCACTCGGCCGTCAGCGCGACCGCCGGCCCAAAGGGCGTGCCGCCGTGCGGGGCGATCTTCCGGCCGAGAGCGACGAGCGGTGCGCCCTCGGCCGGCGGCTCCATCCGTACCCATTCCGGGCCAAACGCAAACGCGGTCACGTGCGCGCCGACTGCCGCACACGCTGCTTCTGCCAGGATCGCTACCTCACGTAGCTGCCGCGCCCACGGGACCATCGACGCCGAGCAGTCGAGCAGCAGGTAGAGCGCATGCGCCGGCTCAGGCTCCTGGATCAGCTTGACGAAGACGTGTTCGCGACCGGTGAGCGCGGCAGGAAGCCGGTTGCGATCGATGCGGCCGCTCCGTTGGAACCGGCGGGGCGCGTGCGCGTAGTAGTCGTCACTCGCGGCACGCAGTCTCGCCACGAGACTCTCGATCTCTGGGGCCAGCGCGCCGCGCAACTGCCAGTAGGCGGCGCGGTCGGCAGATGTCGCCGAGATGACGTGCAGCGCCCCGAGCGCGCCGGCGCCCGCGCCGGCCAATCCCGCGTGCGCGTTTTGCAGCGACTCGTCGTCGAGTCTGCCCCACTCATGGGCCGCGTCATCCCGCGCGTCGGGAGCAACCGCCGTTGCCCGTTGCGGTCCCCACTCGTTGTTGCCTTTGTCGCAGACCTCTTCGGCGCGGCTGCCGCCGAGGAGTGTCGTGGTGGCCGCTACGGCGGTCGAGCCCGGCGGGACGTGCCCTCCCACGCGCCCCACCGCGCTCGACGCCGCGTCCCACGGAGACGTTCGGGCGGCCAGAGGCCCTGCCAGGCTGGCGCGCACCTGCGCTGTGGCGGCCGCGATTGCGGCGGTGGCGGGAGAACGCGCGATCTCTTCGAGCGCGCGCTGCAGCGCGGCGGCGTGGCGCCAGCGTCCCCACGCCGGGCGCAACCACGTTGGACGCTGCAGATGCGCTGGCGGAATGAGCTTAAGCCGCGCCGCCTGCTCGACGACGTCGAGCGTCCGTGGGATCTGCCGCAAGTCGCCGGTATCCGTACCGGCGAGCGTGCTGACCGCCTCGCGCAGATCTGCCGGCAGCGCAACGTGGTCGACCATTGCCGGTGCCAACGCCAAGAGCAACTCCTCCCACCTCGTCGCCTTGACAGATGCCGCCGGTGGCGCAAGCCGATCGGCCAGTCCGGGCCGCGCAGCGATGTCCAGCGCCCGGTCGACCCCATCGGCCCACGTAGCAGCCACCCACACCGCCGCGTCTCGGTTGCGCTGTGACCACTCCGCAGCCCGCCGGGGCATGACCAGATCCGGATGAGCCGCCGCCAGCGCATCGCGGATGATCGGCGCGGGTACTGCAAACGCGTTCCAGGGCTCCCACGGCAGGCGGATCTCGTCGTTGGGTCGGCTCCACACGCGCCACAGGAGAGTCACTTCGCGCACGCCATGGCGATGGTGCGTGAGTAGATGCTCGAGCTCGACCTCGGCATTGGCAAAGGCTTCCGCCGGCGGGAGGTGCCCCGGCGGGCGCGCCAGGTGGATCACCTCGTCCCAACATCCTTCGGTCACCAGCGAAAACTGAACGGCGATGGGCACACCCGTGCGCAGGCGGGCGTACGCCGCCAATTCGGCCTCCCACGCGCCGTACGGCCGGTGTCCGTGGTCGGTCTCAAAGTCTATCGCCTGCGGTCGTGGCAGCCAGATGCCGGCTCGCAAGCGCCGCAGCAGTCCGATCATGCTGTAAGGATGCCACGCGCTTGCGGATAGTGCGCAACGAGTACGCGCTCGAGCTGCCGCAGGCTGCGCTGGCGCTCGCCGACACCCGTCAGCGCGAGCGCGTTGAGCGTGCGCACGGCGGCGGGCAACCCTACGGCCAGCCGGTGCGCTGCGAAGTTGAGTGCAAACCGCATGTCCGGAAAGAGCCCTAGCTCCTGCTGCTCGTAGAGTTGGCGCAGATCGGTGAAGAGCGCGAGGTCTCGTGTGAACTCGGCAGGCGAACGAGCCAATTCCGGATCCGCCGCCGCCAGGCGGGCCGCCAAGATCTTGGCTTCGTCGGCCTGGCTCGGCTGGGGGAACTCGATCGCGCCCAGTCGCGAGAGCAGCGCCGGCTCGGGCATGCGACCCTGGAATGGGTTCCACGTCACGGCGACTAAGGTGCCCGGGTGCAGCAGGATCGCCTGCGGCGCGCCCTCCAAGCTGGGAATCACGACGCGCCGTTCGGAGACGAGATCGTGCAGCAGCGTCTGCATCGACGGCTCGACGGCCTGGATCTCGTTGAGTACGAGCAGCGCCCCGCGTTGCGCCCACCACGTCAATTTCCCGACCCGTTCGACGGTCGTGCCTGACAACAGCGCGGTACCGCCGACGAGCTCGACGAGGTCGAGCCCCGCCGAGAGGTCGACGGCAAACATCGGGATCCTGAGCGTCGCCGCTGCCTGGCGCAGCAGCGCGTTCTTCCCGGTGCCCGGCACGCCGAAGATTCCGATGCAGCCGAAGCCGAGCCGCCAGCGCAGCCCGAGGTGCTCGGCCATCAAGATCTGCGTTTGCCCGACGATGTACGCCGGATCGGGCATGGGGATCGCGCTCTCCCAAACGGCGCACTCCTGCGACTCACTGCCCTCCCAACGCGGCGGCCGCCACCGCGGCGACCCCAGGGCCTCAGCAAAGGTTTGCATGTCCGACTAGGGAATTGTAGGCGGCCGCGACGAAACGTGAAACGAGCGCGTAACATGTAGTGCGTTATTGGGGTGTCGCGTCAGCTACCGGCTGCGCATTACGCACGACGGTCTCTATCGTCCCAGCGACTTACGCAGGATGTCGAGGTTTTCGAGAGCAAGCCCTGTGCCCAGCGCGACGCAGTCGAGTGGGCGTTCGGCGACGTGGCACGGGATACCGGTCACGTTCGTGAGCAGTTGGTCGAGGTTGCGCAGCAGCGATGTGCCTCCCGTCATCACCATGCCCTTGTCGATGATGTCGGACGAAAGCTCGGGCGGCGTCTGCTCCAGCACGTGTTTGACCGCGGCGACGATCTGGTCGAGCGGCTCGGAGATCGCATCGGTGATCTCGTCGGAGGTCACCGTCACGGTCTTGGGCAGGCCGGCGATCTGATCCCGCCCGCGCACGTCGACTCTCAGCGGTGTCTCCAGCGGCAACGCGCTGCCTACCTGGATCTTGACCTCCTCGGCCATGTGTTCGCCGATGATCAGGTTGTAGCGCCGCTTGATGTAGGCGGCGATCGCGTCGTCGATCCGGTTGCCGCCCACGCGCTCCGAGCGCGAGACGACGATCCCGTTCAGCGAGATGACCGCCACCTCGGTCGTCCCGCCGCCGATGTTGACGATCATGTTGCCGCTGGGATACGAGATCGGCACGTTGGCGCCGATCGCGGCGGCGAGCGGCTCCTGGATCAGGTAGACGTCGCGTGCGCCGGCCTGAAGCGCCGCGTCGGTCACGGCGCGCCGTTCAACGCTCGTGACGCCGCAGGGGACGGACACCATGACCTCCGGCTTCCATATCGGAAACCGGCCACACACCTTGTGGATGAAGTACCGCAGCATCGCCTCGGTGACGACGTAGTCGGCGATGACGCCGTTGCGCATCGGGCGGATCACCTGGATGCTGCCCGGCGTGCGGCCGAGCATCTGGCTCGCGTCGTCGCCCACGGCTTCGATGCGGTTGTCGGCCGTGGAGATGGCCACGACCGAGGGCTCGTTGATCACGATCCCCTTGCCGCGCACGAAGACGAGCACGTTGGCCGTGCCGAGGTCGATGCCGATCTGTCGGGAAAATGGCACGCCGGAATTCTACCGTGATTACGCCACGATTCGCGTGCCAGGGGGACAGTCGAACCTCAAACGAGGAACGAGGAACGAGGAACGCCCTTCGACAGGCTCAGGGTGAGCGGTGTGGGTAGTGTGAGAGGCGCACCCATCCGCTCGTGGTGAGCCTGTCGAACCACGTTCTTCGTTCTTCGTTCGTCATTCGTCTGTCTCCACCAGCTCCGCCCCCAGCGACCGGAACCGCCCGGTGATGTCCTCATAGCCCCGCTCGGCGTGTTGGAAGTCGGCGATGTGCGTCGCACCTTCGGCGACCAGGCCGGCGATGATCAGCGCGATGCCGCAACGGAGATCGAGCGCGCGCACATGTCCTCCCTGCAGCCGGGCAGGACCGTAGACGTACGCCTTGCTGGCGTGCTTCGTCGTGCCGTTGACGCCGTTGGTCTCGATCGCGGCGCCCAGCTTTTGCAGCTCCTCGACGTAGCCGAAGCGATCCTCGAACACGCGCTCGTGGATGATGCTGGTGCCGTCTGCCTGCGTCAGCAACGCGCAGAATGGCGTTTGTAAATCGGTCGGGAAACCGGGGTAATGGATCGCCTGCACCTCCACCGCGCGGAGCGGCTTCGAGCGCCGTACCAGGATGGCGTTGTCGCGCTCGTACACTTCCGCGCCGCACTGCTCGAGCTTGAAGCGCACCGACTCGAGGTGCTCTGGTACGACCCGCCGGATCACCACGTCGCCGCCGGTCGCCGCGGCCGCGATCGCGAAGCTGCCGGCCTCGATCCGGTCTGGCATCGCCCACGTACGTGCGCCGTGCAGCGCCGGGACGCCGACAATTTCGATCTTCGGGGTTCCCGCCCCTCGAATCATCGCTCCCATGCGGCACAGGTGCTCGGCGAGGGCGACGACCTCCGGATCGCACGCTGCGTTGAGAATCGTGGTCGTTCCGTCGGCCAGGCACGCCGCCATCATCAGATTCTCGGTGCCCGTGTGGCTGGGGTAGTCCAGGTAGATCTTGGCGCCGCGCAGCCCGGTCGTCTGCGCCCGGTACGTGCCGTTGTCGTGCAGCACCTCGGCGCCCATGAGCTGGAACCCGTGCACGTCGACGTTCACCGGACGCTCGCCGATCTTACAGCCGCCCGGCTTGGGCGCGTCGACCATACCGTGCCGGGCGAGCATCGGGCCGACGAGCACGAACGACGAGCGTTCCTTTTCCGCCAGCGCCGCCGGAATCGAGGAGGCCTTGAGCCGTTCGGCAATGAGGGTCATGCGGTGCGCGCCGGCGTCGTACTCGACGATCGCGCCGAGCGCACGCAGAATCTGGGCCTGTGTCCGGATGGCCTCGATGTTCGGCACGTTCTCCAGCACGACCGGTTCACGCGTGAGCAGTGCCGACGCCATCATCTTGGTCGCGGCGTTCTTCGCGCCGTTGACGGTCATTTCACCCGTGAGACGCGCACCTCCGGTGACGACCATCCGGCGTCGTGCGCTCATTGTCATTGCTCCTACGGCGTCAACCGGAAAGGGGACGGCGGCGAGAGCCGGCACGGTCCTGATCGATGGCGTCATGCGAGGTGCCCCATTCGCGTCCGCCGGCGCCGGCAAGCGAACCGTGCCGGGTACGTGGGTCGGGTGGGCTGCGCGGGCTGGCGAAGCTGGATGTACGGCTGGGGTTGGGGAAATCGACGGCCGGCTGATCGCAACCACAAGAGGTCTCCACCGGACCCTAACGCGGGAGGGCCCGCAGCGCCTCGCCGGCTCTGCCGTCCAATGCCGGTGCTCGACCGGGCACTCACGTCGCCGCCGTCGTTCGCGTCGCTTACATCACCCCACATTACCAGAATGGTACCGCGCGCGAGAGCCGAAGAAAAGCGGACGAAACTCGGCGGGTGCAGACAAATGTTCCGGATGCGGGGAGGACGTGTAGGGGCGTATCAAGATGCGCCCGGCCGCCGCCCCTGGACGTATAGCTATACGCCCCTACAAGCCGGTGGCGGTCCCCGGAACTTTGCCAGACCCCGGCGTCGTTCTCTCAGGCCGCTCCGCCCACACCGCCGGCGACGGGCGGCGGACGGCTGCCACGCCGCCGCCGCATTCGCTCGACGGCTTGGAGGCGAGCGAGCGCCCGTGCCAGAGCAGCGCGCGCCCGCTCGTAGTCGATGTCGGGTGCCCGCTGCGCCAGCCGCGCGAGCGCCCGGCGCCGTGCCTCCTCGGCACGCGCGACGTCGATCTCCTCCGCCCGCTCGGCCGAGTCGGCGAGGATGACGACTCGGTTGTCCCCGACTTCCATGAAGCCGCCGGCAATGGCGAGCACCACTTCGTCGGCACCCTTCTTCAGGCGTACCTCGCCGGGCGAAAGCAGCGTGAGCAGCGGGGCATGGCGGGGCAGAACGCCTATCTGCCCCCCTGGTGTGTTGGCGAGCACCTCGTCCACAGTCTCACTGAGCACCGAGCGCTCGGCGGCGACGACATCAACGTGTAGCGGCATGGCAATGTCTCAGTAGGCAGTAGGTAGTAGGCAGTAGGCGGTGGTTCGCTTCGCTCGCCGGGGTGGGGCGGGAACTGCTTACTGCCTACTGCCTACTCGTCAAATGGCACCGAGCTGGCGGGCCTTTTCCACCGCATCGTCGATCGTGCCGACGAGGTAGAATGCCTGCTCGGGCAGGTGATCGTGCTTACCGTCCAGGATTTCCTTGAAGCTCCGCACAGTCTCGACGACCGGTACGTAGCGGCCGGGCACGTTGGTAAAGACTTCGCCGACGAAGAACGGCTGCGAGAGGAACTGCTCGACGCGCCGCGCGCGGTTGACGATGACCTTGTCGTCGTCCGACAATTCTTCCATGCCCAGAATGGCGATGATGTCCTGGAGGTCCTTGTACCGCTGCAGGAGCTGCTGCACGCCGCGCGCGACGGCGTAGTGCTCCTCGCCGACCACGCGCGGGTCGAGAATGCGCGACGTCGACGTCAGTGGATCGACCGCCGGGTAGAGCGCACGCTCGAAAATCGACCGCTCGAGCGCGATTGTCGCGTCGAGGTGGACGAACGCCGCAACCGGCGCGGGGTCGGAATAGTCGTCGGCCGGCACATAAATCGCCTGGACCGACGTGATCGAGCCGCGCGTCGTCGACGCGATCCGCTCCTGCAACTGTCCCATTTCGGTGGCCAGCGTCGGCTGATACCCCACGGCGGACGGCATCCGGCCGAGCAACGCCGACACCTCCGAGCCGGCCTGCGTAAAGCGGAAAATGTTGTCGATGAACAGCAGCAGGTCCTGCTCTTCCTCGTCGCGGAAGTACTCGGCCATCGACAGGCCGCTCAGGCCAACGCGCAGACGGGCGCCCGGCGGCTCGTTCATCTGGCCGTACACGAGCACCGCCTTCTCGAGCACGCCCGATTCCTTGAACTCGTTGTACAGGTCGTTGCCTTCGCGCGAGCGCTCGCCCACGCCGCAGAACACCGAGAAGCCACCGTGCTGGCGCGCGACGTTGTTGATCAGCTCCATGATCGTCACGGTCTTGCCGACGCCGGCGCCGCCGAAGATCCCCGTTTTTCCACCCTTGGTAAACGGCGCGATCAGGTCGATGACCTTGATGCCCGTCTCGAACTGCTCGGTCGTCGTCGCCTGCTGCTCGAAGCTCGGCGGCGGCCGGTGGATGGGGTACTTCTTGTCGGCCTCCACCGGCGGGCCCTCGTCGGTCGTCTCGCCGATGACGTTGAAGAGACGCCCGAGCGTGGCACGACCCACCGGCACGCTAATCGGCGCGCCGGTGTCGATCGCATCCATCCCGCGGCGGATGCCGTCGGTCGTGTCCATCGCCACGCAGCGCACCCAGTTATTGCCGATGTGCTGCTCGACTTCGAGCACCAGCTTGTTGGAGAGTTGGCTGACTCCGCCTCTGCCGGTAGGCGCCTCCGCGCCCCCGGCGACGCGCGCCGCACCGCCCGCTGCCCCCACTGCCCCGTTGGTCCCGTCCGACGTAACCTGGCCGTCGCGGTAAATCTCGACCGCATTAAAGATATTCGGCATGTCGTCGGCGGGAAACTCACAGTCGACGACCGCGCCAAGCACCTGTACGATTTTTCCGCGTGCCCCTGCTGCCATAGCAGTTACTCCTCTTCCTTTAGGTCGCTTAAGGCGATCAGTTGTTTCCACTGGGCGCGACCGACCGCGCCCCTCTAGATAACTGCCTGCTGCCTACTGCCTACTACCCGCTAAGCCCCGGCTTGGGCGCCGGCCGAGACTTCGATGATCTCTCGTGTAATCGTCGCCTGACGTGTCTTGTTCAGGCCCAGCCGCAGCTCATTGACCAGCTCGGTCGCGTTGTCGGTGGCGTTGCGCATCGCCACCATCCGTGCGCTGAACTCGCTGGCGATCATTTCCAGCACCGCCTGGTACATCTGGATCTCGACGTACCGCGGCAAGAGACCCGCCAGGACGCTGGCGGGGTCAGGCTCGTAGATGTACTCGGTCGCCGTCTTGGCGTGCCTGCCGGCGGTCTCCGGCGGCTGGATAGGGAGCAACGGCACCACCGCCGGCTCCTGTCGCAGCGTGCTGACGAACCGCGGATAGACAAGCACCACGTCGTCGTATTGCCTGCCGGTAAAGGCATCCATCGCGACGCGCGAGATCGGCGTCACGCGCGTGATGTTGGGGTAGTCCCCCAGCGCGGCGAACTCGGCCACCACCGGCAGCACATGCCGGCGGAGCGACTGGACTCCCTTGCGTCCAACGGCGATGAATTCGACCGTGCGTCCCTGGTTCTGCTGTTCGAAGGTGAACTGCAGCGCCGCGCGGATCGTACTACTGTTCAGTGCACCACAGAGTCCGCGATCGGTCGTCAGCAGGATGACGGCGACACGGCGTACCGGCCGCCGCTCGAGCAGCGGATGCTGCACCTCGAACTCGTCGACTTCCTCGTCGCTCCGTAACGTCACGCGCTCGACCAGGTCGGCGAGCACCTGGCGCATCTTGTCGGAATACGGGCGCGAGGCGAGCACGCGCTGCTGCGCCCGGCGCAGGCGCGTCACCGCGATGAGTTCCATCGCGCGGGTGATCTGCCGAATATTGCCCACCGACGTCATGCGCCGGCGGATGTCACGTGCGGTAGGCATCTCTCTTAGCCCGCCGCCATCGGGACGGCGGCGCGCGTATCCGCCGCCGTCCAGACGCGCTGCTCGAACTCGTCGATCGCCGCGTTCAGCACGGCTTCGAGGTCGGGGTTGAGCGCGCGCGTCGACTCCTGGCGCTCGGTCAGCAGTCGCTCGAGCAGCTTGGGGTGCGTCGACCGGAAGAACTGCACCATCTCGCGCTCGTATCGGGGCACGTCCGCCACCGGGATCGTGTCCATCCGCCCGGTCACGCCGGCGAAGATCGTCACGATCTGGTCCCCTACCGGCACCGGCGCGTACTGGACCTGCTTGAGCAGCTCCTGAAGACGCTGCCCACGCGTCAACTGCGCCTGCGTCGTGCGGTCGAGGTCGGAGCCGAACTGCGCGAACGCGGCGAGCTCGCTGTACCGCGCCATGTCGAGACGGAGCCGTCCGGCGACGGCCCGCATCGCGCGCAACTGAGCGCTTCCGCCGACGCGGGATACCGAAAGGCCCACGTTAATCGCCGGCCGGATACCGCGGTTGAACAACTCGTTCTGCAAGAAGATCTGGCCGTCGGTAATCGAGATGACGTTCGTCGGAATGTACGTCGAGATGTCGCCGAGCTGCGTCTCGATCACCGGGAATGCGGTCAGCGACCCGCCGCCGTAGTCGTTCGAGAGGCGTGCCGCGCGCTCGAGCAGGCGCGAGTGCAGATAGAACACGTCGCCCGGGTACGCTTCGCGGCCCGGCGGCCGGCGCAGCAGGAGCGACACCTGGCGGTATGCCCAGGCGTGCTTCGTCAGGTCGTCGTACGCGATGAAGGCGTCACGGCCACTGTCGCGGTAGTACTCGCCCATCGCGCAGCCGGCGTACGGCGCGAGGTACTGCAACGCCGCCGAGTCCGCCGCCGAGGCGACCACGACGATGCTGTTCGAGAGCGCACCGGCTTCCTCCAGCGTCCGCACCAACTGCGCGACCTTCGATTCCTTCTGCCCGATCGCCACGTAGATGGAGACGACACCGGTCTTCTGGCGCGCCTGGTTGATGATCGTGTCGACGATGATCGCCGTCTTGCCGGTGCCGCGATCGCCGATAATCAGCTCACGCTGGCCGCGGCCGATCGGGATCATCGCGTCGATCGCTTTGATGCCGGTCTGCAGCGGCGTGCGCACCTCCTGGCGCTTGATCACGCCCGGCGCGACGACTTCCACCGGCCGGAACTCCCTCGCGGTGATTGGCCCTCTGCCATCGAGCGGCTGGCCCACGGGGTTGACGACGCGCCCGAGCAGGGCACCGCCGACCGGCACCTCGGCGATGCGGCCGCTCGTCCGCACCTCATCGCCTTCGGAGATGTGGCCGTAGTCGCCGAGAATAACCGCGCCGACGCTGTCTTCCTCCAAGTTCAGCGCGATGCCCAGCGTCGGCGGCTGGTTCGGGGCGGGCGCCGGGAACTCCAGGAGCTCGCCCGCCATCGCCTGCGAGAGGCCGTACACCCGCGCGATGCCGTCGCCTACTTCGACCACCGTGCCCACGTTGGACATGCGGACCGGCTGATCAAAGTGCTGAATGCGATCTTGCAGCGCACGTACGATGTCTTCAGAGCGGATACCCATTTGTTCTTGCTCTCTCTGTCTAGGGACCGGGCCATTGCTTGGTGATCACCTCTAATTCAGCCTGGCGCGCAGCGATTCGAGCCGGCCGCGAAGGCTGTAGTCGTGGATGACGTCACCCTGTTGCAGAACAAGGCCGCCGAGCACGGCGGGATCGACTCGTTCGACGATCACCACCTGCCCGTCGCGGCCGGTCAATTGCGCGCGCAGCCGCCGCCGTTCCTGTTCGGTGAGCGGCACGGCACTCGTGACGGTGTAGTGCCGGATGCCGAGCGCCTGATCGGCCAGATCACCGAACCAGGTGATGAGATCCGGCAAGAGCTCGAGCCGGCCGCGCTGCGCCATCACCAGAACCAGGTTGCGGATTTCGTCGTCGACCGCGTCGCGCAGCGCGCCTCTCAGCCGCTCCTGCTTGCTGTGCATCGGCAGCCGAGGGCTGTCGAGCGAGAGGCGCAGCGCCGGGTCGTGCATGGCCGTATCGACCACGCCGAGCTGCTCCCGCCAGCGCTGCCACGTGTTCCGCGGGCGGGCAAGCCCGGCAAGCGCTTCGGCAAAGCGCTTCGCTGCGGTAGTGCGTCGAGGCATCAGTGCGTGCTCACCGTGTTGGCCGTTGCCGTGCCGGCGCGTGCCAGCGCCTCCTCAACCAGCCGGCGATGATCCGCCCCGTCGAGGCTGCGGCCAATCACCTGGCTTGCCGCCAGGACGGCGAGATCGGCCACCTCGCGGCGCAGCTCGGCCACGGCCGCCTCCTTCTCCCGGACAATCTCGTCGCGGGCGCGTTGCAGCATCGCGGCGTTGTGCGCCTCGGCGTCGATCAACGCCTGCTCGCGGATGCGCGCCGCGACGTTGTTCGCCTCTTCGAGAATGGCACGCGACTCATCCCGCGCGCGATTGAGTTGCTGGCGATAGGTTTCCCGGTCTTGCTCGCCCTCCTCGCGTAGATGGCGCGCTTCATCCAGATCGTTCCGGATGCGCGTGCTCCGCTCGTCGAGCATGCGCATGAGCGGCTTGTACGCCAGCTTCCGCAGCAGGAACAGCAAGAGGAGAAAGTTGAAAGCCTGGATCGCCAGCTTGATGGGGTCAATGCCAAGTTGTTCGGCCATGTGAGTGCGCCAGTTGCGCCGGTTTCAACACGTGAAAAATACCCGAAAGTGCCCAGCCAACGTCTCGCTCATCCCGAGCTTAGTGAAGAGCCTGCCCTGAGGGTAGACGAAGGGGGAAGCGCGATGTCCGTTATCGATCTACATCGAGAGTAGACCGACCGTCGATCGACGAGCTAGACGAACGCGATGATCAGCGCAACGACGAAGCAGTAAATCGCCACCGCCTCGGCGAGACCGAGGCCGATGATCATTGTGGTGCGGACGGCGTTCTCCGCCTCAGGATTGCGACCGATCGCCTGCATCGCCGCATGGACGCCGAAACCAATCGCCAACGCCGGCCCAAGACCGCCGAAGCCAATCGCAATCGCGGCGGCGATTCGCCGGATGGCCTCCGCCTCGAGCCCCGTAAAGTTCAGGAACATTCGTCAAGATCCTCCGCTTATTCTGTCTGCAGTGTGCAGTAGATTGACTGTCGCCGTGTCTCACGGCGCCAGAGCATTCCCGATGCCTACGGGGCATCGGCTGAGCCTTCACGCTGGTTCGTCGGCGGCCCAGCGACCGTCTGCCGTCTCGTGTCTCGGCCGCAATTGCGGGCTATGCGTGTGAGGCCGACGGCTGGCCGTGCGCTCCCTGGGGCATCGCTCCGTGCGCCTCCCCATGCCCTTCTTCGTGGTGCCCTCCGTGCGCTTTATGCCCGGGCGGAATGTAGACCGCCAGCCCGGTAAAGATGAGCGTCAACATCGAGAAGATCAACGCCTGAATGAACCCGAATAGCAGCTCCATGACCATGAATGGCAGCGCCACCACCGGGAACGCCATGACGGTCAAGAGCATCTCGCCGCCAAAGATGTTGCCAAAGAGACGCATCGACAGCGACACCGGCAAGAACGCCTCGATGATGATCTTCACCGGCGTTAAGATGAGCGGTGTCGAAAGCTCCTTCCAGTATCCGGAGAGCCGGTGGACGATAACGCCCGAGGCGTGAATGAAGATGAAGGCGACCAGGCCCATGCCCAGCGTCATGTTCACGTCGGCGTTCGCCGCCCGCAACAGCGGCACGAAGTCCGGCTCGTGGCGTTCTTTGGCTTTGCCACGGCCATCCGCTGCCGGCGAAGAAGCCGGTACACCCCCAGGCTCACCGAGGTGCGCCGTCGCGCCGCCGGTCGCCGCCGCTTCTTGGGCAACGTGGGGATTGCGGATCAGGATCGTGCCGAGCCCCGGCAACAGGCCCATGTAGTTGGCGACAAGAATATAGATGAACAGCGTGGCGATCAGGGGAAAGACGCGGCGGGCGTAGTGCCCCGCCGTATTCTCGCACAGCGTCGCGATCGCCTCGAGAATGGCCTCGAAGACGTTCTGGGCCCCCCGCGGCACAATCTGTGGGTTGCGGCCGGCGACGTAGGCAAAGGCGACCAGCACGATCATCGTCGCCCACGCCATGGCCATCGAATTCGTGATGGCGACGGGACCGATGAGGAAAATGTCCTCGGCGCGCAGGCTGGCGTGGATCTCCATGGTCGAGCCGGTCAGTCTCCCTCGTTGCTCGTGTTGTTCGTGCTCGTTCCGCGGCTTGTGTGTCGTCTACCTGATGCGGCACCGACGCCCTGCCGGCGCTGCACTTGGATCTGCACGCGGTAGATCATGTAGATCAGATAGATGCTAAAGACGAAGCCCCCGATGAGCCCAATGAGAAAAAACGTCGGGGCTGTGCCCAGCCGCCGATCGAGAAACTGCCCAAACAACACACCCCCGAGCAGCGAGCCGACGACGGCGAAGCCAAACTCCGTCGCCAGTGCGGCCGCACGCCATGCTCCCATCGATTGGTGCTTATCGCGCTTGTCTTCCCTGCGGTAGCTCTGGTGCCTCTCGTGGCGCCGGTCGTTTCAGTCGCCCAGCTTCCTCCCCGGCCGCCAGGAAGCACGGCCGCCGGAGTATAGCACAGGCGCTCGACTCCCTCCCGCCGGCTTTCCCTCCACCGAACCTCAGTCTAGCCGCCGGCGCCGACTTCGTGAACGAATTCACAAAGTAATTGTAGCCGCAACGGCAGCAGCAGGCAACCTCCTCGCAAAAGAAAAACGGCCCCGCTCGAGGCCGTTTCCAAACCGATGCGATGTTATGTGGTGCGTGCGGTGCCGAAGGTGGGACTCGAACCCACACGGGGGTGAACCCCACTACGCCCTGAACGTAGCGCGTCTACCAATTCCGCCACTTCGGCTCAGGCTCTCAAAGTATAGCAGATTCTGGTTTGGCGCTCGTGGCCCC
Source organism: Chloroflexota bacterium (assembly GCA_016199265.1). Taxonomy (GTDB): domain Bacteria; phylum Chloroflexota; class UBA11872; order UBA12225; family UBA12225; genus JACQGX01. The sequence goes on from JACQGX010000380.1 coordinate 41,461, forward strand.
CTCACCCCCCGGCCCCCTCTCCCACGTTGGGGAGAGGGGGAGTCCGCCGTTCCCCTCTCCCCTGGTGGGAGAGGGGCTAGGGGTGAGGGGGC
>JACQGX010000392.1 GCA_016199265.1 Chloroflexota bacterium
CGAGCAGGCGCAGGGGTGCAGGCAAAAGCTCCGGGGACCGCCACTGGCTGTAGGGGCGTTTGGAGATACGCCGGGGGGCGGCGGCCGGGCGTATCTCCATACGCCCCTACACGTCCGCCCCGCATCCGGAGGTTTTGCGCGCACCCGGACCAAGCATCCCTGCCTGACCGTCGAGTTCATGCACGTCCCGCAGGGATACTGGGACAAGCTCCAGGCGCTGCAGTTCGTGGCCGATCTGAACAACCGCTGCCACGTCAGTCCCGACGCGAGCGTCCTCGCGCAGCAGAACGCGACACGCCTGCTTAACAGCGGGCAAGCGGTGATGGACATGACCGAGCCGTTCACCTTCGGGCAGCGACGGGCGGAGGCACAGCTCGAGTGGGACGTGGCGGCGCTGCCGCGCGGCAAGGTAGGACGCGCCTCCGGTGGTGGGGGTGTGGGCTGGGTGCAGTCGGCGCAGAGTCCTGGCCAGGAAGAGGCGTGGGCGCTGCTCAAGTACCTGGCGAGTCCGGAGGTGCAGACGGTCGAGATCAGCGATGGCACGGTGACGCCACCGCGCCTGTCGGTGTCCCGTTCGCCGGCATCTCTGCGGCCCAACGGCCCGCCGGTCCACATGCAGGTATACGTCGACGCCATGGACGACGTGCGGCTCGATCCACAACTGCCCAACTGGTCCGACGTGAACCAGGTCTTGAGCGAAGAGCTGAAGCCGCCGTGGGCCGGCAAGCGGACGGCCGGCCCACGGCGCTGACCATCAAGCAGCGGGTCGTCCCGTTGCTCAAGCAAGCGAAGGCCGCGTCGTAGCGCTATCGACAGCGCGCTCGGCTTCGTGTCGGTCTATCTGGAGGATCCCACGTCGGACCACCAAGCCCGGTGGAGCGCGATCTTTGCCCGGCTGTTCGCTGGTGCTGCGCTCATCCCAGCGACGTCGGCACGGCGGCGGCCCATCGCCGGCGCAGGAAGGTTACCGCCGGCCCGCCCTCGGCGGCGAAGTCGCGCCAGGTGTTTTCGGCAGCGATGCGGCCGGCGTACCCGATGCGCCGGAGCGTCCCGAAGAAACCCGCGTAGTCGTACTCCCCGGTACCGGGTGCCAGCCGTCCGGTGTCGGCCACGTGCACGTGCGCCAACAGGTCTGGCGCCGACTCCAGCGCCGCAAACGGCTCGTCCTCCATGACCATGTGATAGAGATCCGCCATCAGGCGCACCGCCGGGTGCGCCGCCGCGAGGACGACCTCGGCGCCTTCCGCCACTGTGGTGATGAGGTTCGTCTCTCGCCGGTTCAGTGGCTCCAGCACCAGCGTAATGCCGTGGTCGGCCGCGATCTTTCCGGCCCGCCGCAGCAGCGCGACAAACTGCTCCCGCCCCCGCTCGCGCGGGAAACCATCGGGCACTGTCCGGCCGCGCCCGCCCGAAAACACCACCACCTGCCCGCCAAGGGCGGCCACGCGCGCCAGCGCCTTTTCCAAGTAGAGCTGGACCGTCGCCAGATCCAAGTCCTCACCGACCAGGCGCAGGTGCGCCGGCAGGAAACGGTGGAAGCTCTCCGCTCGAAGCCCAGCCGCCCCAAGCTGTGCCGCCACCGCGGCACACCCTGCCGGATCCTCGAGCACGCCGAGGTGGCCGAAGGGTAGCTCCACGAAATTCCACCCCTGGCGCGCGGCGAGCAATGCGTCCTCCGGTGGCCGGCAGCAGCCAAGATGCGCCTCGCCAAGGTCTCGTCGGGCTTGCGCGGTCATCACAGCACCTCCCATCTCCAGCTCCATTTACGGCTCCTTGGCGAGCAGCGCGTTCACCGGCCCCTCGATCTTATCCAGCAGTTGCTTGGGCGTCATCTCCCCGGCAAACATCCGTTTCACCTCCGGCTCGGCCAGCGCCTCGATCTCGCTCCACACCACTGCCTTGGGGCGCACGTGCGTGATCTTCGGCAGCACCTGATAGAAGACTTTCATGCGCTCCGGGTCCATGGACAGCGCCCGCGAATCGGCGATGACGCCCTTGTGAGTGGAGACAGCCGCCAGCGTCTCCACGTACTGCAGGACGTTTTCCTTGGTGTTGAGCCACTGCAGCAACGTCCAGGCAGGATCCTTGTACATGCTTGGCTTGGCGACGCCCCATGACCAGCCGCCGAGTTGATGGGCCGGGAAACTGAGTTGCGTCGGCAGCGGCGCCACGCCGTAGTCCAGCGTCGGCGCGCGCTGCTTGATGCTGCGCACGTTGCCGTTGGTTAGCACCTGCATGGTCACGGTGCCCTGTTGAAAGTTCGGCTCCGACTTGGTCGGCGCGGCGCGGTCAGTGTTGTACAGGTCATGGTGAAGCTGCAATGCAGCCAGCGCCCGCGGCTCGCCGAGAGTCAACTTGTAGGGCTTCCGGAGGTTGCCGTACTCGTCCTCGTTGATCACCCGTCCGCCGTTGTTGTAGACGAAGTTCTCCACGTAGAGCAGCCGATCATTGCCCAAGAACCCCGCGACCACCACGTCCGCACCGTCCCTCTTGGTGGTGCGGCGCGCGTAGTCCCGGAACTCGGCAAACGTTCTGGGCGGCTTGTCGGGATCCAGTCCCGCCTGCGTGAAGAGCGTGCGGTTGTAGTACAGGCCGTGGACGACGGTTTCATACGGGTAGACGTACGAGACGCCCTTGTAGGTGCCGTAGCGCTGGCCGCCCTCAGTAAAGTTGGCCTTCAGGTCGCGGCTGATCCGGTCCGGCATCGCGTCGAGCAGCCCCTTGTTGGCGAACTCGGGCAGCCATGGCCCGTCGCTGATGAACACGTCCGGCCCCGTGCTGCCGGCAAAAGCGGTAATCAAGCCCTGACGCATCGCCTGCAGGCCAGACGGCAGCGAGGTCATCTCCACCGTCACGTGGGGCGCGACCTGGCGATAGGTCGCCAGGTAGCGTTCCAGCACTGGCAATTCGGCGGCGCTGGAACGGCGCCCAAAGATGAGCTTGACCGGCTGTGCCTCCCTTTGCCGCGCTGGAGCGCCGCTCTCGCCGGGCCGGCAGCCCCCCAGGAGCAGCGGCGATGCTCCGGCGGCCCCACTCGCGAACACCATCTTCCGGCGCGTCAACTGCCTGCGCATTTTCTGCCCCCCTTTACATTTCCGTTGGCTACATGATGCGGGTGCTGGGGCCGCTGGATCTCCGACCCCTCGCACGGTCCGGCTCTCCGGCTATAACTCCACGTATGCGCCGCGCCGGTGCGATTCCCGCGCGGCGAAGACGAGGCGAACGGTGTGCAGGTTATCCCGGCCGCTGCGTGCCGGCCGCGCCGGCTGCCCGCACGGCATCCAGCTTCATGTCCGACCAGCGCTCGTGGACGGTGATGTCCACCACATCCAACCGTTCCTTCGCCAGCATCGCGTGGTAGTCGGTGGAGAGCGCCTCGATGCCCCAGCGGCGGCGCATGCGCTCCAGGATGGCCGGGTTCACATCCGCCGCCGCCACCACCTTTAGCCCCAGCTTCTGGTAGGCCGGCAGGTGCGCCGACTGCGCAATGTTGCCCGGGCCAATCAGCCCGTCGCGCATGTCCTTCCAGCGCTTTGGGTTCGGCCAGCGCGGCTGATAGGCGAGCTCCCCGAAGTTCAAGGCCATATTCGCTCTCCTTTCCACCGCCCGCGCTCGCTGCCCCTCGGCCTACGCGTCCACCCACTCGTCCCGCGGGTCGAACGCGGGCACTGCCACGTTCAGGATGCGCAGCGCTCCGCCTAGGTCGGCCGGGTAGGCGTGGTGCCACGCGCCAGGGATCGGCCCCGCCGCACCCGCGTCGGAGGCGGCCCCGCCGCACCCACTGAACCTGCCCTGCTCTGATGTCTCTTCCCGCACGCCCACTCCACGCTCCCGCACTGGATCCGCGCTTTGCGCCCGTGCTGACGACCGGGGCCGTCCGGTCACCCGCCACACAGCCCACGCACTAGGCTCAAGTGAAGCGCTAGTGTAGCGAACAGAGGGGCCGTGTGCCAGTGATTAGGCTCTAGTAGCGCACAGAGCATGCTCCGTCCGCCATGGTGCGCTACATTAGGGTAGATTAGCGCCACCGTGCCTGATCCTGATTCCCCAGAGTCCACAGTAGGAGTGCTTGCTCGCAGCGCGGCGCAAATCCCAATGGAGCACTCCTGGCCGGTGATGGTCTCGCACGCGACGAGGCGCAGCGGTCCGGGGAGTGGTCTGTCGGACCTATCGCGGCACAATCGGGCGCTGGTCCTGCGCGCCGCGCGCGACCGCGGTCCGCTGCAACGGGTGGAGTTCGCCGCGGCCACCGGGTTGTCCAAGGCCGCCACGAACAAGATTGTGGACGGCCTCATCGCCGACGGCCGCCTGGTGGAGCGGGACGACCTGGCGAACGGGCGGCTGCGGGGTCTGCGCGTGAGTCTCAACCCGCGCAACGCCACCACCGTGGGGCTCGAGCTGACCAACGACGGCCCCGTGCGCGCCGTCGTGCTCGACGCCGCCGGTGGCATCGCGGCCACGCGTGACGGACGGTTCGACGCCGATTCAGAACCGGAGGCAGTCGCCCATGTACTGGCGGAAACCGCGCGCGAAGCGGTGCGACAGGCGCCGGAGGCGCCACCGCCTCGCGCCTTGGGTGTGGCTGTGCCGGGCACGGCGGACCCGCGGACGGACATGGCCCAATGGCTACCGATCGCGCACAACTGGTTCGACGTCCCGCTGCAGACGTTGGTGCAGCGCGACCTTGGGTGGCCGACCCTGATCGACACTCCATGTCCGGTCGCTGGGCGGCAATCGCGCCCAGCGGCTGCGACGCGGGCGCTGGCTGCCGAGCCAGATCCCGGCGTGCCAGGCGACACCAAGCCTATCACCAGCGCACGTTCGCCGGCCACCAGGGGTGTAACCAGAACCTCCGGATGCGCAGAGTGATGCGCCCTTCGACAAGCTCAGGGTGAGCGACGGAAACATCCGGAAGAGCTGATTGCACCCGCGCGAGGCCTTCCCGGCCAGCCGCCGATGTCGGACGGCGATCCCCGCTTTACGCTACCATCCTTGCGCGGTAAGCACGGTGAGTAGCGGACAGCAGGACCGGCGACTCCAGACCGGACCGCTTGAGGCGCGTCTCCTAACGCAGTTCGAGCGGCAGGGCGTCGCTGTCGTAGCGCTGCCCCGGCCGCCGGACTTCCTCCCCGACGTCGCAGATGCGCGATTCTACGAAGTGCTGCATCGTCTGGCGGCGAAGGGATGGCTGCTCCCTATCGAGCGGGGCAAGTGCCTGGAGGTGCCCGCCGTCGCGCACTGCGGGGACACGTGTACCACGCCTCCAGATAGACGGTGGTGATGCTCATGGATGATCTGAAGCGGCTGCTGCGCGTGCCGGTGAAGCCGGACTGGGAGGCGCTGTGCGCCAACCTGCGGCGCGAGGGGACGCCCCGGCGCGTCCACTTCATGGAGCTGTACGAGGACGCGGAGATCAAGCGGGAGGTGATCCGGCGCTTTGGCCTGGCGGCGGACGTCAACCCGGATGACCCGCATGCGGCGCTGCGCCGCGAGATCGCCGTGCAGCGCCTCCTGGGCTACGACGCCGTCGTCTGCGCCGTGCAGTGGCCGGGCTTTCCCCGTTCCCAGCACGATGCGCCGGACACCGCCGGCGACACGGCCGCTCGGTCGCAGTCGCGGGGCACGCGCAAGTGGACGGACGAGCACCGCGGTCCGATCGGCACCTGGGAGGAGTTCGAGCGCTACCCCTGGCCGCGGGCCGACCAGATCCGAACCGATGACCTGGAGTGGCTCGCCCGCGAACTGCCGGAGGACATGTGCATCTACTCCGGCTGCCACAGTGTCTTCGAGAACGTCACCTGGTTGATGGGGTACGAAACCTTCTGCCTGTCCCTCTACGACCAGCCGGACCTGGTGCGGGCGATGTTTGAGCGGGTGGGGAGCTGCCTGTACGAAGTTTGCCAGGTGCTGGTGCAATTGCCACGGGTGGACCTCTTGTTCGGCGGCGACGACATGGGCTTCAACCTGCAGACCATGGCCCCACCGCAGGTGCTGGTCGAGCAGTCGCTGCCGTGGCACAAGAAGATGGCCGCGCTGGCGCACGAGCGCGGCCGCCTCTATCTGCTGCACTCCTGTGGCAACCTGCGCGCCATCATGCCGGCGCTGATCGAGGACGTGCAGATCGACGCGCGCCACTCCTTCGAAGATGCCATCGAGCCGGTGACGGAGGCCAAGCGCGCCTGGGGCGACCGCATCGCACTGATCGGCGGCGTGGACATGGACCTGTTCTGCCGTGGCACGCAGGCGCAGATCCGGCAGCGGGTGCGGCAGATCCTCGACGTGTGCCTGCCCGGCGGCGGCTACTGCCTGGGCGCGGGCAACACCGTGGCCAACTACGTCCCGCTGGAGAACTACCTAACCATGCTGGATGAGGGACGCCGCTACGCGGCCTAGACCAAGTGCAAAGTGCAAAGTGCAAAGTGCAACATGCAAAGTGAGGCGGCCTGCGGGTTCCACCTTGGCTTTGGTTTGGCCTGGTGACCCAGCCAGGAGCGGCGGAGGGACCGAGGCCCTGGCCCCTGCCCCGCATGCACGACGTGTGCGATGACCGGCACGATAGCGGTGGCTCAACCGGCGAGTCGCTACACTGTCGGCTATGACGACGACGCTAATGGCGCGCAGTCCCGGTCAATCGAGCGCAGAACCATCCTGGAAGCGCTTCACGCGCCTCTCGGACGACAAGCCGGCCGTGGTGGCCGAGCGTCTGCGCTCAGTGTTGCGTGGCCGAGCGCCGGCTTGAGTGTGGCAGCGGAGGAGCACCGATGGTCACGACGACTGAATGGGAACAGGCCGTGCTCGCGCTGCTGCGCGGTGCGGCTACACCAGAGACCGTGCAGGGGATGGATCTCGCCACGGCGCGGCGGGAGTTCTTTGCGCGACGGGTGGCGCCGGTGGAGGGGACGGCACGCGGGCCGGTGCGCGGCCGGGTGGAGATCGTCACCGATCGGCGGGGCGTGCCGCACATCTTCGCCGGGCAGGCGTGGGACCTCTTCGTCGCGTTCGGCTTCGCCGTCGGTCGCGAGCGGCTGTGGCAGCTCGACTACCGGCGACGCTTCGCTTCCGGGACGCTGGCGGAGGTACTTGGCCGCTCGGCGCTGCGCGGGGACGTCGAGGCGCGCACGCTCGACTTCCGCGGCATCGCCGCCCGAGAGTGGGAGCGACAGACGGGCGAAGTCCGTGAGGCGCTGGAAGCCTATGCCGCCGGCGTGAACCTGGCGCGCGAACAGTGCCTCGCGCAGCGGACGCTGCCGGTGGAGTTCGCCCTGCTCGACTACGAGCCGCCTCTCTGGCACCCCATCGACAGCTTGGCCATCGCTCGCGTCTCCGTCTGGCAGTTCAGCGGACGCATCGAAGGGATCGTGCTGGCCGAGGCGGCCCTGCGCTGCCTGCCGCCGCACCTGGCGAAGATGTTCCTGGCGGTCGAGGCCGACGAGCAGGCGATCGTCACCGAACCGCTGCGCTGGCCCGCCGCGAGTGGCAATGACGGCGAAACGGCAGGAGCCGAGCCGGCAACGCCCGAGAGCGTGCCGGGCAGTAACCAGTTCACGGCGGGGCCGTCGCGCACGCGCGCCGGCAAGCCCGTGCTCGCGAGCGATGGGCACATCCCGTACACGCAGCCCTCGAGCCTGTTCGAGATCCACCTCTGCAGTGCGGGTTGCGACGTGATCGGCATCGCCGGACCAGGTCTGCCGGTGATTCAAAATGGCCGCAACCGGCGCGTCGCCTGGGGCAGCACGAACAACGTTTCCTCGGGTCGCGACCTGTACGTCGAGACGGTCGATCCCGCCCAGCCCGACCAGTACCAGGATGGCGACTCTTGGCGGTCGTTCGAGACACGCATGGAGAGGATCGCCGTCCACGGTGAGGCGGACCATCAACTGGTGTTGCGGTCGACGGTGCGCGGGCCGGTGGTGAACCATCTCATCCCCAGCGTCAATCCTGCCGGCGACCCGCCGCTAAGCCTGCGTTGGGTCGGCTTCGAGCCGGAAGATACGATCGGCGTGGCGCTGGACCTGATCCGCGCGGGCAGCGCCGACGAAGCGCGCGCCGTCCACCGGCGCCACCTGCTGGCCACCAACAACCCCGGCTTCGCCGACGTCGACGGCCACTTCGGTTATCAGATGCGCGGCCGCTTCCCGCTGCGGGGTCGAATGACTCGAGGATTCCGCCGTGCCGGCGAGCCGGGCGACGAGTGGCGCGGCTTCGTGCCATTTGACGACCTGCCGGCGGAGCGCGACCCGCAGCGCGGCTGGACCGGCTCGGCCAACAACCGCCCCGCGCCGGACGGGTACGCGGCGCCGTTCTACGGCGCCTACGCCGACGGCTACCGCATGCGGCGCATCCGAACGCTGCTCGACAGCGCGGCGGAGCTTGACCCGGACGCCCTTGGCGCGATGCAGAACGACACTTTCTCGGGCCGGGCCGCCGACGTGTGTCCCTCCCTGGTGGCGCGCCTCACACTAAGATCCGGCCAACTCAACACTACTGGTCAACAGGCGCTGGCGGTCCTGCGCACGTGGGACTATTGCTTCGACGTGGATCGCACCGGCGCGTCGGTGTTCCAGGCGTTTTGGCTGGAATGGACGCGGCGAGTCGCCGCGGCGCGGTTCCCGGCGCACCTGGCCCGCAGCGCGGCGGGCGGCTGCTCGCACGTGGCGCACCGTATCATCACGGACGGCGACGGCCCTGCTGGCGGCGAGCCGTGGTTCCCTCATGGGCGAGCGCAGGCAGAGATCGTCTCGGCGTTCGTGGCCGGCGTCTCCTGGCTACGCGAGCGGCTGGGGCCAGATGCGGCGCAATGGGCCTGGGGTGCGCTCCATCCCGTGACCTTCCGCCATGCGCTGGCGTCTCGCTTCCCGGCGTGCACGGAGCTGAATGCCGGCCCGTTCCCCTGCCCCGGCACGACCGGCGTGCTTAATCAGAACGGGTTCAGCGCTGGCGAGCGCTACGAGGTCACCTCCGGGCCGCACTTCCGCTTCGTGGCGGACCTCGCCGTGGCCAACCAGGCGCTCGGCACGCACACGACGGGTAATTCCGGCCATCCCGGTAGCCCCCACTACGCCGACCAGTGCGCCGACTGGCTCGCCGGCCGCTACCACCCGATGCACATGGACCGTGCAGACATCACGGCGCACGCCGAAGGTAGCTTCGTACTTGAACCAGCCTGATGGGCATGCCAGGCAGCGCCCGGTCGTGCCGGCCGGTGCGCGGCGGAGACGTTAAGCAGACGGCAGGTGGTGATGCGCTGATGCTACGCGGTGGTCCGGTTCTACTCACGGCGCCGGTACACCCACTCCTGCAGCGGTTCGATCGGCTCTGGCCAGTCCCGCCGGCAGATCTCCAGGGAGACGCTGGCGTCCGGCAGGAGATCGGCGAGGCTGACGGGATCGCCACTTCCCGCGAAACCGTCGAGGTGGCCGTTCACGGGGTAGCGGTGTTACGCCGCGGCCGGCAGCAGGGAGGGGATCGGGTGACGGCGGTGCGCGGCCGTGCAGACGGCGGTGAGGTAGTCGAGCACGGA
>JACQGX010000382.1 GCA_016199265.1 Chloroflexota bacterium
GCGCCGCGCCGGGCTGCGTGTGCCACACGACGTCGCCGTCGTCGGCTACGACGACCTGCCCTTCGCTGCCTTTCTCGAACCGCCGCTCACGACCGTCCGCCTGCCGTACGACGCGATGGGGCGCGCCGCCGTCGCGTGGCTCGTCGCCGCGGTGCGCGGCCGGGCGGATACCCGCCTCAGGGGCGTCTACCAGCCGAAGCTAGTCATCCGCGAGTCGGTGTGAGGCGGCGGTGGCCCGTCGACGCCGATACTCGCTCCGGAGCGTCCACTCGCGGCGTCCTCCCGCAGTGGAGGTCCCCAGACCGTTCTCTTTCGCCGTTTTGCGGGCAGACTCGCGGGCAGACTCATCGATGATTTGTGGCTGCAGGCGACCGGCAAGTGGGGCTGTCCCGCGCCGGCGCGGAGATCGCCCGGCGGTTCCGGCCTGCGACGGCTATGGCAACAGCAGGTGCAGGTCTCCGAACTCGTGCCAGAGATAGCCGCCATCGAGGGCCGCGGCGTAGGCCTTCTCTAGGTGAGGCCGCCCGGCAATCGTCTCGAGCATGGCGAGATGCGAGGCCTTCGGCTCGTGGAACCCGGTCAGCAGCCCATCCACGACTCGTACGCCGCGCTCGGGCGTAATGACGAGGTTGGTCCAGCCGCGGCTCGCGATGACTTGGCCGTGCTCGTTCACGGCGCTCTCCAGCGCGCGCACTACCGTCGTGCCGACGGCGATCACGCGCCCGCCCGCCGTCTTCGCCGCTTGAACGGCGCCGGCCGTCTTCGGCGGCACGTCGTACGGTTCCTCGTACGGCGGCTCGTGGTCTTCCAGGCTGGAGACGCCCGTGTGCAAGGTTACCATCGCGAAGCCCACACCCTTGTGGGTCAGCCGTCTGATGATGTTGGGGCTGAAGGCCCGCCCGGCGGAGGGCATTTCGGCGGAGCCGGGGACCGTCGCGTAGACGGTCTGGTACATCTCCAGCGGCCAGGCATCACGCACGTATGGATAGGCGATGGGCCGGCCCCAGCGATGCAGGTAGTCGAGTACGGGCGCGGGCAACTCGAGACGTGCGAGCCACAGCCGCTGCGAGCCGGTGTGCGGTGTGAGCAGGGTGGCCGTGCCGCCGTCCGGCAGGTCGAGCACCTCGCCCGGCACGACCTCCGTCTTTCTCGGCTCCACCACCCATAGCTGGTTGGGCAGGCGTACCGAGAGATGGAGCGCGATCGCGTTCCCGTCCGGCCGCCGGGCGGTGAGTGCGGCCGGGAGCGTGGCGGAGTCGTTCGCCACCAGCAGGTCTCCGGCGCGCAGGAAGTCGGGCAGATCGGCGAACCGCGCGTGGACGATGCGATCGCTCCCGTATGCGGTCACGAGGAGCCGGACCTGGTCGCGCCTCAGGCCGCGTGCCTCGGGCGGCTCGCGGGCCTCGAGTTTCGCCGGCAGTGTGAAGTCCAACGGCTGCGCTACCGTCACCATCATGACCGTTCTCCGGAGGTGGCCGGCACGAGCTTCTGCGCCTCGAAGCGGCCAAACTGCGCGGTCTCGTGCACGAGCAGGTGCACGAAGGCGGGGGCGGCGATCTTGGGTCCGGGCAGGTGCGACAGGTCGACACCCGGCTCTGCCTCGCGGTGCATCTGGGTATTCATATCGCCGGGGTCCACGACGTAGATCCGAATGCCGCTGCCCTCGAGTTCGGCGGCCAGCACCCGCGAAAGGTGCTCGAGCGCCGCCTTGCTGGCGCCGTAGCCGCCCCAGGTGGGGTACGCTTGGACGGCGGCGTCGGAGGTGACGTTGACGATCATGCCCCCGCCACGCGCGCGCATGGATGGCACCACAAGCTGCGTGAGGTGCAGCGGCGCGACGACGTTGATCCGGAAGACCTCGGCGAGCGCGTCCAGCGGGTACGCCTCCAGCGCCGGCATGGGGCTGGGACCGATGGACGAGGCGTTGTTCACGAGCACGTCGATCCTTCCGAAGCGCTCCCGCCCGAGGCGGACCACCCGTTCGGCGTGCGCCCCGTCCGACACATCGCCGGGAAGGCCGATCACGTCGGTGAGTTCCCGCAGCTCGTCCACCGCCGCCTGCAGCGCCTCGGCGCCACGCGCGGTCAGGACGAGTGGCATCTTCCGCCGGGCGAACAGCCTGGCGATCTCCAAGCCGAGACCGCGAGAGGCGCCGGTGATGAGCGCGACCGGTTGTGGTTGGTTCATGACTCCTCCTTCACTACAGCGTGTTGATGCCTCGGTGGGCATGCTGTACGAGGAGTCTCGCCTTGAGCGGGGCCCGCCGACCTCGGGTAGGAGTGCGGGTATCGACCCGTCAGTACGGACAGCGGCGCACCTGTCCGAAGGGACAGGTGCGCCGGCGGCCCGGTTCGGTTGGGCGCGTTGGATAGCCGGCGGGTGGCGGGCGGCCGGCCGGAAGATGAGGCCGCGGACCGGCTTCTGGGCCGGCCGTCTGTCTCTCAGTGGCGGCTCAGCGCCGCTGGAGGACTTCGAGTATTCCGCGCTGAATGGCGAGCGCGACAGCCTGGGCGCGGTTTTCCGCCCCCAGCTTTCGGAGCAGCGAGGTGATGTGGAATTTCACCGTACGTTCACTGATGTGCAGTTCGCGCGCGATCTGCTTGCTGGGCAGGCCTTCGGCGATCAGCCGCAGCACGTCGCGCTCGCGGCCGGTCAGGTGTCCGGCGGTGCGCCGCGGCGCGCTGACCTCGGCGACGAGCCTGGCTGCCACCCGCGGCTCGAGGGCCGATCCGCCTGCGGCAACGGCGCGGACGGCGCGGGCGATGTCCGCGGCGGTGGCGCCTTTGAGCAGGTAGCCGTTCGCGCCGGACTTCAGCGCTCCCAGAACGCGCTCGTCTGTGTCGTACGCGGTGAACACCAGCACGCGCGTGCCCCGGCTCGCCTCGAGCACACGTGGGATCGCCGCGACGCCGCTCATCCCGGGCAGCTCGAGGTCGAGGAGCACGACGTCGGGCTGGACCTGCGCGACCAGCGCGACGGCATCTTCGGCCGTGCCCGCGGCGCCGGCGACCTGGAAATCTGGCTCATCCTCGAGCGCGGCGACCAGGCCCTGCCGCACGATGGGGTGATCGTCGACGACGACGATGCGGATCACGCCTGCGCCTCCCGCGCGAGCGGAACGCGCACGGCGACCCTGGTGCCGCGTCCCGGCCGGCTCTCGATCCGCAACTGCCCGTCGAGTAGCTTGACCCGTTCGCGCATGCCTACGATGCCGTGGCGCCCTTCGAACCTGCGCATCGGTTCGAAGCCTGCCCCATTGTCGCGAATCGAGAGCCGAACGTCCTGCGGCGTCGTGCGAAGGGTGATCTCGACCTGCGTCGCGCGCGCATGCTTGCGGACGTTCGCCACGGCCTCCTGGGCGATGCGGAACAACTCGGCCTCGACGCGCAGCGGCAGCGCCATCTCGCCCGTGACCTGGACGTGGACGCGCACGCCCGTCTCCGAGGTGAACGAGCGGCCCAACGCGACGAGCGCGTCGGCCAGCGGCCGGCTATCCAGCGGCGCGGCCCGTAAGTCAAGCACCGAGCGTCGTGTCTCCTCCAGGCTCTCCCGCGTTGTGGCCAAGGCGCGCTCCAGCCGCTCGCGTGCGCGCTCAGGGCTGCTTTCCAGGTGTCGCATCGCGCCTTCGATGTCCAGACCGATTGCGGTCAAGCCCTGCGCCAGTGTGTCGTGGATCTCGCGCGCCAGGCGGGAGCGCTCTTCGGCGCGCGCGAGGCGCGTGCTCTCTTCGGCCAGGCGGGCGCGCTCGATGGCGATCCCTACTTGGTAGGTAATGGTCGACAACAGTCGCAGCTCGTCGCGTGTGAGCTGCCGCCACGATGGGCCGGTAACGTTGATAATCCCCAGACGGCGGTCCTGGAAATACAAGGGTATGCTGGCGTGGTATCGCAGGCCCTGCGTCATGGCCGGATCGTTGGCCTTGACGGCAGGGTGCAGGCGACTGCACTCGAGCACGTTGATATTCGTCGGCGTCAGCTCACCGCGGCGAAACAGATCGGTACACCAGCACCAGTGGCCGCTCATACGCACCGGCTCCTGGAGATACGGTGGAAGATTCTGGGCGGCGGCGAGGTAGAACTGCTCCGTTTCGGGGTCGACCAGCCAGACCCATCCGGTCCGTAGGCCCAGCAACTCGGCGACGAGCGCGAGCGTGCGCTCCAGCGCCTGCTGGACGTCGACGGAGCTATTCAACGCCTCGGCGATCGCATTGAGGATGGCGAGCTCGCGCGCCTCCCCATGCCCCGAGTGCTGTTGCCCGGAGGCGCCATCCTGGCCCGCAATGCGCCGGATGCTCACCATCTGCGGATGCTCACCCTCGTACCGTCCACCTGAATTATTCCTGAACTAACGGACAGCGGCAGCCGACCGATCGATTCTTCGCGCAATTGACGCGGCCGTACCCGCGATCAAGTGCGAGTGCCTTACTGCTGCCGTGCCGGTACCGACCGATCTCATGCCGCCAGGCGGGCGCGGATCGCATCCGGGCGCTCGCCCGCTTCGGCGGCGGCGTCGAGCGCCTGGTGGATGTCGGCGAGGATATCGCGCCAGTCCTCGATGCCGACGGAGACGCGTACGAGCCCGGGAGTGATGCCGGCCAGGCGGCGCTCGTCTTGACTGAGCTCGGAGTGGGTGGTCGTCGCCGGATGGCAGGCGAGGGTTTCGACGCCGCCGAGGCTGACGGCGTTTCGTGCGATGCGCAGCCGGCGCAGGAACTCGAAGGCCGCCGGCTTGCCGCCGTAGAGGTCGATTGAGAACATGGCGCCGGGGTAGCGGCACTGCGCGTCGCGGATTCGGATCTGTTCCGGGTCGTCAAACAATGACGGATAGTAAAGCCTCTTGACAGCTTGGTGTCCGGCGATGGTCTCGGCGATACGCTGCGCGTTCTTGCTCTGCCGGTTCGTGCGAAGCGACACGGTGGGCAGGCGGCTGTCGAGCAGCCAGCACTCGTCGGGCTGCAGGATGTTGCCCAGGATGGCACGCGTGCCCCGGAGTTGGGCGATCAGGTCGGGATCGCGTCCCAGAATCACGCCGCCCAGCATATCGCTGAAGCCGGAGAGGTACTTCGTCGCCGAGTACACGGCGAGGTCGGCGCGTAGCGAAAGCGGGTGCTGGAAGGTGGGGCCGAGAAACGTGTTGTCGACGGCGACGAGCGGCGGTTCCGGGCGGGCGGGCGCGGCCGCCACGGCCGCGCCGATGTCGGCCATCTGGAGCGTGGGGTTGGCCGGCGTCTCGACGAACACCAGTCGCAACGCCTCGGCTTCGGCAATCGCCCGCTGAAGCGCGGCGGTGTCGCTGCCTCGTACCGGAATGCCACGGATGCCTAGCGGCTCGAGCAACTGGTGGATGAGGTGCTGTGTGCCGCCGTAGAGCGGCGTGGTGTAGACGATGCTGGTGCCGGGGGCGCAGAAAGTGAAGCAGAGGGTGGAGATCGCCGCCATGCCGGAGTTGAAGACGGCGGCCGCGCGCGCCTCGGGCTCGAGCGGCACGATCTGATCCTCGAGAATCTCGGCGTTGGCGTGCGAGAGACGGGCGTAGATCAGGTCAACCGACTCATCCGGCTCGGGCTGCGCTTTGCCGAGGGCGATCTCGAAGGCGCGCTCGGCGGCCTCGGGGCTGGAGAAGACGTAGGTGGACGAGCGGAACACCGCCGGGCGGGCCGAGCCGACGGAGAGACTCGGATCGAAACCGCGGGTGAGTACCGCCGTTGGCGGGCGTACGACGTGCGGCGCGTGCGACGTAGGAGGCTTGTTTGGCGACACCATTGTCATTGCTCCTTCTCAAACTGCGTGGCGGCGAATCGACGGTGCCGGTGCTGCCACCGTCCGCGGATGGTCACATCGTCGTGGCCACCCTCCCTCCATAGCATGGGGCGTTCCGCGATCGCCCGCATCAGGGTTTGTGGCAGGATTGGGGTACGAAAACGGGCAACGAGCGAGAGAGGAGTAAGGCAGATGGAACTGGTGGCGCTGGCAAGGGAGATCGCGGCGGGGGAAGTGACCTGCGCCGAGGTCATGGAGCGATGCCTGGCGCAGGCGCGGGAAGTCGAGGGGTGGCTGCGCGCGTTTGTGTGGCTCGACGCGGAGCGGGCGCGGCGGCTGGCGGCGGAGTATGATCGGCGGCGGGAGGCGGGCGAGCGTCTGGGGCCGCTGCACGGCGTGCCCCTGGGGATCAAGGACATCATCGATACCGCAGGGATACCGACCGAGCACGGTTCGCCGGTATTTGCCGGACGCGTACCGGAACGGTCGGCCGAGGTGGTGCGGCGGCTGGAGGCCGTGGGGGCGATCGTGCTCGGCAAGGCCGTGACGGCGGAGATGGCGTATTTCTCTCCCGGACCGACGCGGAATCCGTGGGACCCAGAACGCACGCCGGGCGGCTCGTCGATGGGCTCGGCGGCGGCGGTCGCGGCAGAAATCGTGCCGGGAGCGGTGGGGACGCAGACGAACGGGTCGGTCATCCGGCCGGCGGCGTTCTGCGGCGTGGTCGGGTTCAAGCCGACGCGGGGCCGGTTGCCGCGCGAGGGAGTGCTGGAGTTCAGCCAGACGCTCGATCAGGTAGGGAGCTTTGCGACGTCGGTGCGCGGGGCGGCGTGGCTGGCGGCGGCTATGGCCGGAGATGCACCGGAGGCGTGGGTGCCGGCTGCATCCGCAGAGGCGTCACGGCAGACGTCTGTGGGTGCGGATCGGAGGAGCACCGGTGGTGGCCGTGACAACGGCCGGAGGGCACCACGGTTCGCCGTCGTGCCGACGGCGGAGTGGGAGAAGGCGGAGCCGGCGATGCAGCGGCAGCTCGAGGCCGACGTCGCGGCACTGGAGGCGGCAGGACCGACGCTCGAACGTCCGGTGCTGCCGGCCGGCCTGGACGAGGCGGTCCCGGTGCACCGCACGATCATGGCGGCCGAGGCGGCAGCGGCACTCGGCGAGCTCGTCGCCGCGCACCCCGGTCGGTTCAGCGAGGTGCTGCAGGCATTCGTCGAAGAGGGCGCGCGCCTCTCGGCGGCGGCGTACCAGGCGGCGCTGCGCGAACGGCAACGGCTGGTCGAGGCGTTTACGGCGTGGGCCGCGCCGTACGACGCGATCCTGACGCCGCCGGCGACCGGAGAGGCGCCGGGGCCCGAGACGACCGGCGATCCGCGGTTTTGCACGCGCTGGACGCTGGTCGGCGCGCCGGCGATCGTGCTGCCGACGGGACTGAGGGCGGCGCGCCTCCCACTGGGATTACAGATGGTAGGTGCGCCGGGGGCCGATGCGCGGCTGCTTTCGGCGGCAACGTGGGTGGAAGCACGCCGGCGTCTCGAAGGCTCACCACGGAGACACGGAGACACGAAGAGAAACGAGGAGAGAAACCGCCGATGAACGCCGATAGGTTTGATCCTTAATCTGTGTGCAACTGTGTGCAACTGTGTGCATCTGTGGTTTCTCTCAAGTCCTCTCGGTGTCTCGGTGTCTCCGTGGTGAAAAACGTCAGGAGGGACGGGCGTCGGGGAGGGCCTTGTTGAGGCGGTAGCCGATGCCGCGCTCGGACTCGATGATGTGCGGCGTTTCCGGGTCGTCGCCGAGCTTGAGGCGCAGGCGCCGGATGTATTCCCAAAGGGCCTGCGGCGAGCCGCCGCCGTCCGGCCAGGCGCGGTCGAGGAGCAGCGCATTGGGGAGGATCTGGCCGATGTTGCGCGCCATGAGCTGGAGCATGCGCACTTCGGTTGGGGAAAGCCGAACCGGTTCCCCATCCGGCTTCAGCACTTGCCGGCGGGCGAAGTCGATCTGGACACCGTTGTCGAGGGTGAGCATGGCGGCCTGGGGCTCGCCGCCGGGCCAGGCGCGCTCGAGCACGCGCTTGATGCGCGCGTGGAGCTCGCGGTAGCTGAACGGCTTGGTCACGTAGTCGTCGGCGTAGAGCTCGAGCCCTTTGACCTTACTCTCCTCGTCGTCGAGCGCGGTGAGCATGATAATGGGGACCTCGCCCAGGCGCTTAATGCGCTTGGCGAGCTCGAAGCCGTCCATGACGGGCATGACCAGATCGAGCACGGCGAGGTGCGGCAGCTCTCGCTGCACGAAGCGCAGGGCGACTTCGCCGTTGGGCGCCGACCAGACGTTATAGCCATCGGCACGTAGGTGCATCCCGAGCGTGAACAGCAGATCGGGGTCGTCGTCGGTGATGAGGACGTTTATCTGTGACGTCATGAAGAAGTGCTCGCTTCGTCGCTCACGGGCTGCTGGGAGTAATGGTACTGGTACGTCTCGATTAGTCGGTGTGCTTCGTGCCTCGTGTGCCGTCGGTGTGGTTCGTCGTGCCGGTGTGAGCGGCGAGGCCGTTGGGCTCGGCGTCCGGCGCGTTCGCCAGCAACTCGAGCTCGTATAGCTCGGTAAGCGGCACGTCCGGCGTCGTCCCGGCCAGGCGGATCCAGAAGGTGGCGCCCTGGCCGGGGGTGCTGCGCACCCCGATCTCGCCGCCCATCGCCTGCACGTACGCGCGGGAAATGTACAGGCCCAGCCCGACGCCGCTGGCGGCGATGCCGTGGCCGCGGCGGAAGCGCTCGAAGACGGCGCCCTGCTCCTCGCGCGGAACGCCCGGGCCCTGGTCGACGACTTCGACCTCGACGTCGTCGGCCTCGTTCGCGAAGAGCCGAACCTGAATGGTCGCGCCTTCGGGCGAATACTTCACGGCGTTGGAGAGCAGGTTGACCAGCACGTCTTCGATGCGCTCGGCATCGCCGATGGCGAGGGCGTTGAAGCCGTCGGGGATGGAAACGATCACCTCGTGGCCCGCTGCGTAGGTGCTGAACTCTTCGGCAACGCGCGCGACAAGCGAACAGATATCGACCGGCTCGCGCCGGACCTCCAAGCGGCCGGCTTGGATGCGGGACGCGCCCAACAGCGAGCGCACCAACCGGGCGAGCCGTTCGCAAACGGCGTCGAGCCGGGTAAGTGCCTGGCGGCGAATGGCCGGCGAGAGCACCGTCTCGTCTCGGAGCAGCAGCTCGGCGTAGCTCTTGGCCGCGGCGACGGGCGTACGCAGCTCGTGCGCCGCGACGGCAACGAACTCGGAATGCAGGCGGCGCACTTCGTCCAGGGCCCGTTCGCCGGCTTCGCGCTCGCGCTGCTGGGCAAGCTGCAGCTCCTCGACCTTCTGCTGCAGCGCGGCGGCCATCTGGTTGAGTGTCGTCGCCAGCGTGGTGAGCTCTTCCGGGCCACGGGTGTTGATGCGATACGAGAGGTCGCCGGCGGTGTAGGCGCCGGCGCCGGCGGCAAGATCGCCAATCGGACGAGTAAGACGCCGGCTGAGCAGCCACGCGCTGGCACCGGCGATCAAGGCGACGACGGCGAGCCGGCCGAGCGCGCGCCAGAGCTCGCGGCGCAGCGCGCCGTAGGCTTCGTCGGTGGGGATGCCGACGATGACTTCCCACTGCACACGCTGGACAGGAGCGAAGCCGCTCAGCTTCCGCGCTCCGTCGACGAAGTCGCCTTCAGAGATGCCCTCGCGCATGCGGAGGGCGCTGCGTACGCCGGAGCTGTCGTAGGCGGAGCGGCCAACCCAGTGCTCGGGGTCGGTACGCCGGGCGACGATGCGGCCGACGCGATCCACGATGAGCACCGACGAGTTCTCCGGCAGGTCGGCACGGCGGATGCCTTCCTGCAAGCGCAGGAGATTGACCGACGCGCCGACGATCCCGATTGGCTCGCCGGCCGGGTCCCACAACGGCGTGGCGACGACGAAGACGTGCCGGCCGCTGCCCCGCGGCGGGATCGTGTCGGTGACATACGTGCTCCCGAGGCGCAGCGTCTGGCGGGTGTAGGTGAGGCGATTTCCGGGCGGGTCGACGTCCTCACCGCCAGTGGCGACGACGCGTCCCTCCGCGTCGACGACGAACAGGGCTTCGTAATACGAGTACCGCTCTGCCAGCTCGTTCAGGAGATTGTTGGCCTCAGGCCGCTCGCTACGCTTGACGCTGGGGACACGGGCGAGGGCCTCCACCAACGCGCCAGTGTCCGAGATAAACTGGTCAACTTCGGCGCTTACCTCGCGGGCGAGTCGTAGCGCCCGCGCCTGGATGCGGGCCTGCTCGGAACGATAGTCTTCCCTGGCCCAATAGGCGCCGAGCGCGGCAAACGGCAGGAGCGTCGCCAAGACGAGCAGCGCCAACTCGCGGCGAATCGTCCAGCGCCGCCATTCGTGCCACCACGCGGTCAACCACATCCACGTTGCCGGCCACGCGCGGCGTGCGTACGCGTTTCCCACATATCAATGAAACAGGTTTCTGCGCCTCAGGTCAAATCCAGGAGACGATGTGGCGCCCGAATCCGGCGGATTCTGTGGATTCTACGGATGGTTGGGCCACGCCGGTCTCGGCCAGACGGATGGTGTGGACGCTCGGCCAAAACGACCAGAACGGTGTTGAGTGGTCTTCCGGTGGCTGTTAGCCTAAGAAGTGGCTGTTAGCCCAAAAAGGAGTGGCGGCGGTGCCACGGCAGCAGCATTGGCAGCGCATGGGGTCCTCGCAAGGTAAGCACACACCGTCGGGCACGTTCCTTCGCCGCGCAGACGTATTGTCGCTCGGCGCGCTGCTTGCCGCCGGGTGCACGGTCGGGCGGCAGGGAGCGGTCGCGGCGGTGGCTGCGCCCGACGAGGCCGGCGGCGAGCAGCACCCGGCGGCGGCGCCACCGCCGGCGGAGGGTAGCAGCGGGTTTGACCAGGACGTGCGGATCGAGTCGGGTGACGCGTTCATCTGGTACGACGCGCTATCGCGCGCCTGGATGCTCGGCAACGATTACCTCGAGGAGCGAATCGAGCTCCAGCCGGTCGCCGGCGGCAAGGTCCACCTGGAGCGCCGCTACCTGTTCTCGCGTGACCGGGACGTTCGGGCCGACATCGCCAAGCTGCCCGACGAGGCCGAGGACATCCAGGACGCCTTGGGGATCGCGATCGACGAACAGATCCCGGATTATGTGCCGGTCGATCAGCATTTGGAGAAGCTGTCCGATGGCGGGCTCTATCTTTCGCTGCGGTTCCATGATCCCCCATTAGGTGCCGAGTTCGTGGCCGAGGTGCGTCTACGGCCGGGTCACGCCGTCGTCGAACACCGCTCGTCGATCCGCAACGTCGGCCGGCAGCCGCTCCGGCTCACGCGACTCGACGCGGCCGATTTCATCGTCCGCAGTGCGCCGGGCGCGCGGTGGCGGGCGGCGACCTTCGACAACGCCGGCAACGTGTTCTTCACCCGGCTCGGACGCGACGGCGTTACCGAGGCCGAGACGCCGGCGCAGAGCGCGGCGCGTGCGCCGGTCATCCCCTTGCTGATCCTGCACGATGCGGCGCAGGAAGAAGGCCTGTTCCTGGGGCTCCGTTGGACGACGAACTACGTCATCACGGCGCGTTCGCTCGGCGACCGGCGCGTTGCGGTCGCCGCGGGTGTGCGCATGCTGGGCGATCCAGAGGTCGATCCGCGGGCGGCGGTACGTGCCGACCAGGGCTTTGCCGTGCTGCCTGGCCAGACGATTACCGGTCCGTGGCTGCTGCTCGGCATGTTCAACGGCAGCGTAGAGGACGGCAGCAGCGCGCTCAAGGCGTACCTGACCGACGACCGTCCGCGCGACCCGGGCTGGGCAAGCAACGTGATGCCGGTGGCGTGGAACTCGTGGTTCGCCTACGGGAGCGGACCCGACTACCAGTCGATGCTGGAAGAGGCGCGGCAGGCGCGCGAGATGGGCATCGAGGCATTTTACGTCGACTACGGCTGGTCGGCGGCCCAGGGCGATTGGACGCCGCACCCCAAGCGCTTTCCCGGCCGGTCGCTCCAGCGGCTGGCCGACGAGGTGCACCGGATGCGCATGCGCTTCGGCTTGTGGGTGGCGTTTGGCGTCGCCGATGCCGACTCGCAGTTGCTCCGCCGGCACCCAGACTTCCGCGCACGCCAGCCGGCGCCAGCACGCACCGGTATCGATGGATCGGTGCCGCTCTGCCTGACGCGGGCGCACCAGTGGTTGAAGGGCGAGCTCGCCCGGATCGTGCGCGAGTACCGGCTCGACTGGCTCAAGTTCGACCAGCCAATGTTGGCGGCGTGCCGGGACCGGTCACACGGGCACGATAGCTCAGTGCGCGGCTCGCTGCACGCCAACAATCAGGCGTTCTACGAGCTGCTCAGCGGACTGCGCCAGCAGTTTCCCGATCTGCTGATCGAGTCGACGTTCGACGGCGCGGGATACCTGGACTACGGCGTGTTCGCGCGCTCGCACATGGCCTGGCTCGACGATGCGGCCGGCGACCCCGGGGTGCCGATGTCGGTCGTGCAACAGAGCTTTTACGGCGCCAGTCTTGCGTTTCCGGCCAGGTTCCTCACGCTCTGGCTAGCACGCAGCTTGGACGGCGAGGGCGTGGAGGGGAGGGGACTATCGCCGGCGGATCTCGAGTACCAAGGGTACAGCACGATGGCGGGGAACTGGGGAATCTCGCTGCGCCTGCGCGAGCTCGACGCCGCGCAGCGACACACTCTCCGCGGCCTGATCGAGGAGTACGTCAGCTTTCGCCGGTTGCTGCCGGGTGCGGTGATCTACCACCTGCTGCCGCCGCCAACGATGGCGATGAGCGCCTCGCGCGGGCCGACCGTCGGCGACTGGTTCGTGCTGCAATACCTGCAGCCCGACTACCGGCGTGGCGCCATCCTCGCCGTGCGCAACGGTGGCGGCCCGGGCCGCGTGACGCTCAAGCTGCGCGGCCTGGTGCCGCAGGTGACGTACCGAACGGAGTGGAGCGATGGGCGCCAGGTGTGGGAGAACCCCGGCGCGGCCCTGATGGACGCCGGTCTTCCAGTAGAGCTTGCGCCCTACAGCGGCGGGCTCTTGTGGCTGACGCCGATGGCGTAGCGGTCAGCCGTCAGTGGGCAGCCGTCAGTGGGCAGCGGGCACAAACTGTAGGGGCGCGCTCGATCTTGCCCGGCAGGGCCGCTGCCGCCGGGAGAAGATGGGCGAGGTCGACAGCATTGGGCGAATTGGGGGAATCGGAAGGGATGGGGAAGAAAAGCGGCGAAAAGAGCGAAAAACTGAGGCAGCGTTGAGGTTCTTGTTGAGGTTGGGAGGCTACGCTGGTGCAGCAGAGGACACCTCACACAACGGGGGCCGTACGGTATGTTGAACACGCTGCCTTCCCGCCCAAGGCGCATCGAAGCGGTACTGGATGCCAGATACGTCGATCTGAGCGCTCAGTACCGTCGGTATCGGGAGATTGCCGATCCAGCTCTTGAGGGGTACCGCCGGCTCGCGGCGTCGCGTGCGGCGCGGATCGCCTGGTGGATCACGGTACGCGTCGCCGTCGCGGCGGCGTGCGTTGCGACGGTGATGGCTCTGGCCCAACTGACCGTACAGGTGCTGATCGCCATCTACGCGAATATCCCACCGTACAGCGCTACGTGAGGGTTTCGAGCGCCAGCGGCGCGGGCAACCGCCGCGGCGGCGGCTACCGGCGGCCCTCAACCAAGGGCCGGCCTCGCCGTCCTCGGTGCAGATGACCGGCTTCTGGCTAACCCGACGATTCACGTGCGCACCTCGCCCGCGTCGCCCTTCGACACGCTCGGGGCGAGCGGGCCGCTGAACCGGTTGGACCGGTGGGCTTGAACCCAGGCGGTACCGGTGGCGGTGAATACTCCGGCGTATTAGCTGAGTATGAGTCCGAGTCGCTCGATCGCGCCGTTATCGCTGCCCCAGATCTGGGGATTGAGGGTGTAGGGGCCGAACGTCACCCGGCCGTCCGGTCGCACGTGCGCCATCCACTGCTCCATGCTCCCCAGGCGGGCGGGCAATTGTGCCATCTCGCCGAGGAGCCGTCGTGCTTCCAGGCACTTGGCGGGAGCCGTCGCCGGGAGCATGATCTGCACCAGGCGCCACTTTTCACTCTTGCGTGCCGCAAGGTGCCAAGGGGCATCGAGCGTGGTTTGGCGGCGTGCTACCTTCCACCCCTGCGCCTCCAGCACTGCAGCCGCGCTCTCGAGAAACTCGTCCAGCTTGGTAGGGCGGTGATCAGGTAGTTGCATCCTAGCCTGCTA
>JACQGX010000401.1 GCA_016199265.1 Chloroflexota bacterium
CGGGGAATGTCCTAGACAGAGAGGAGAACAGATGGCACGCGTTTTCGACGATCTGGAACTGGGCTATGTGAAGGAGGTGCTCGCCAGTGGTGTGCTCGGCTGGAAGCAGGGCACTGTGACCAGGCGCTTTGAGGGCGCATTCGCCAAGCTGGTAGGCAGCCCCTACGCCATCGCGCGCAACTCCGCCATGTCGGGGCTCGCCGAGGCGGTAGCCGTCAGCGGCGCGGGCACGGCATACGAGGTCATCTGCGACCCCATCGTGCACTTCGGCGGCCTCGCCGCCCTCTACTTCAACGCCGTGCCCCGCTTTGTCGACGTGCGGCGCGATACCTACCTCATGGATCCCGACGCCGTCCGCGCCAACTTCACGCCGCTGACCAAGGCGCTGATCGTGACCAATTTGTGGGGGCTGTGCGCCGAGCTGGACGAGCTCCGCCAGATCTGTGACGAGCACGGCATCTTCATGATCGAGGATTGCGCGCACGTGATTGGGTCGTACTGGAAGGGAAAGCACTCCGGGACCTATGGCGATCTGGGCGTGTTCAGCTTCCAGCAGGGCAAGCATCTGCCTACCGGCGATGGCGGCATGCTGACCACTGCGCGGGAGGACCTCTACGACAAGATCTACAACCAGTGGGCGTTCAGCGGCGAGTCCCCGATGTTCATGACGCTGAACTTTCGCATGAACGAGGTGACCGCGGCCGTGGGATTGGGCCAGGTACAGCGGGTGACGGGCTACGTCGAGCAGTACACCCGCAACCTGCACCGCCTCAACGAAGCCATCACCGGTTGTGAATGGCTCGGCGCGCGCCACGTGCCGCCGAAGGCGCAGCAGTCGGGGTACGTTTGGGCCTGCACGTGGGAGGGAGATAAGCTTGGCCTTCGCTTGGAGCGGTTCAAGGAGATCTGCGCTGAGATTGGCCTGAAGATCAACTCGGGGTTCGCGCAGTTGAACGTCCCGGCCTACCAGTTCGACATCTTCAAGGGCTCCACCGCCTACGGTGTGCCCGACTGTCCGGTGCGGTGCCCGTTTTACGCCGAGAAGAGCGACTACCGCTACCGGCCGGGGCTGTGCCCGGTGGCGGAGGACCTGATCCCGCGCTTCATTCGTCTCGGCCTAGTGGAAGTGTCCGATGAGGAGAGCACACGTCGGGCGGCGTTGCTGCAGGAAGCCATCCGCCGCATGGAGCGTTAGATGGCGGAGCTACGCGTTGCTCTTGTCGCGAAACGGTCGGGCGCGTTCATCACCGGCTTCCGATCCCTCCCGCAGTGCGAGATCGTCGCTGTCTGTGACCCCGATCCGGCGATGCGCCAAACGCTGGGCGACCGCGCACACGTGCCGGACAGCGGCCGGTTTGCCGACTACGAGGACCTGCTAGAGCGGGCGAGGCCGGACGTCGTGGTCATCGCCTCCCCGATGCCGTTCCACGTCCCGCAGGCGATCCAGGCGCTGGACCTGGGCGTGCACGTGCTGAGCGAGGTCACGGCGGCGGTCGATCTCGAGCAGTGCCGTCAATTGGTGCAGGCGGTGCGCCGTAGCCACGCGCAGTACATGATGGCCGAGAACTACTGTTACCGGAAGCCCATGGTGCTGGTGCGGGCCTTGGCCGAACGCGGGCTCTTCGGCAGGTGCTACTTCGCCGAAGGTGAGTACATCCACGACATGAAGCACCGGCACCACGAGCCGGATGGCTCGCTCACCTGGCGGGCGGCCTGGCAGGTGGGTCAGCGCGGCTGCACTTACGGCACACACAGTCTCGCACCCGCGCTCGAGTGCTTCGGTCCCGAGGCACGAGTGGCGACGGTGAGTTGTGTCGGCTCCGGCATGCACACCGATCCCGAACACCCCCACGACGACACGGTACTGATGCTATGCCAGCTCAACACCGGCGGGCTGATCAAGGTGCGCTTGGACATGATGAGCAACCGGCCGCACAACCTGACCTACTATTCGCTGCAGGGCACCAAGGGCGGCTACGAAGCCCCTCGCGGCTTCGGCGACGACCATAAGATCTGGCTCGGTGAGAACGTTCATCCTCAGCCGCTGACCGCTTCCGCCCCAGAGTGGCGATCGCTCTGGGACTATGCAGAGGATTACTTACCGGCCATCTGGCGTGACCCACCGGAGGAGGCAGTCCGGGCGGGCCACGGCGGCGGTGACTACTTCATCGTGCACGACTTCGTACAGGCCGTCTTGAAAGGGCAACGGCCGCCGATCGACGTGTATCGGGCGATGGACTACACCGTCCCTGGCCTGATCTCCGAGCAGTCGATTAACCAGGGAGGCGTGCCCCTGCCGGTACCAGACTTGCGGGATCTTGCACAGGACGCCAGGCATTGGTAGGAGACTGAAGGCTACGCCATGGCTGCGCGACAGACATCTGACAAGCCACTTGGGCTCTGCGTCGTGGGCCTAGGCATCGGCCGGCGCTACCTCGACCTGGCGAAGCAGCGCGCCGGCGTCCGCATCGCCAGCGTCTGCGCGCGGCATGAGGCGCGGGTCGCGGAGGCGCAGCACGTCTTCGACGCCCCCTTTGGCTCGGTTGACTACCATGCGGCCATCGACCTCCCCGACGTCGATGCGGTGGTCATCGCCAGTCCCGACCGACAGCACTTCGAGCAAGCCGCCTTCGCCCTGCGCTGCGGGAAGCACGTGCTGTGCGAAAAGCCGATGGCGACGACGGTCGACGACGCACGTCGTCTCGTCGAGCTGGCCGGGCAAAGCGACCGCACGTTCATGCCCGGCCACAACTACCGCTTCATCCCCCAGTTCGCTGCCCTGCACGATCTGCTTTCGCGGGGAGAAGTCGGCGACGTGTACTTGGCAGAGGGCGCCTACGTGCAGGACATGTGGGTGCTCGGTACACGTGGCGCCGACTACTGGCGCGTGACCGACCCGCAGGACATGTTTCTCGGCGCCGGCGTCCACATCGTGGACCTTCTGATGTGGTGCCTTGATCCCGTGGCTGAGGTCTACGCCTATGCAAACAATCGGCTGCTGTTCTACCCCGGTACCGAGAACTACGTCGCCGCCCTGCAGTTCGAGGGCGGCGCCATCGGACACGTCACCGTCGCGCTCGCTTCACGGCGCCAGAACCGCTTCCGCGTCAGCTTCACATTTCACGGTGCAGGTGGCGAAGCGACCGCCGACAACCAGCATGCAGCGGTTGTCCTCGATCGTGCCGAGCCCGTGATGCCGTCGACGCTTGCCGTCGAGAAAGGCAACCCGCTCGGCGCGGAGCTCGATCACTTCCTTGCATGCATCCACACCGGACAGGTCCCGCTGGTGACAGCGACCGATGGGGCCCGAGCCGTCGCCATTGCCGCAGCAGCCAACCGCTCTGTCGCTGAGCGGCGGCCGGTCAAGCCGGAGCCAGTCATAGGACACACAGACAAAGGACGAAGGATGATGAGCGATGACCGTCGGCATTGACGTCGCCGGGACGACAGAATGGCTGCAAGGCACCGTGGCCAAGCCGCGGCCGCTGACCCTGCGTGAGCACGCCGTGGAGGCGATCCGGCACGCCATCATCAGCGGCGCGCTGCGACCGGGTGAGCGCATCCGCGAGGACGAGCTGGCAGAGAAGTTGGGCACCAGTCGAGGACCGGTGCGCGAGGCGGTGCGCGCGCTCGAGCAGGAGGGGCTGATTCGCAGCGAGCCGCACCGCGCCAGCTACGTGGCGACGTTGGCCGAGGAGGAGGTGTGGGAAATCTACCGCGTGCGTGCCGAGGTGGAAGCAATCGCGGCCCGGCGCGTTGCCGAGGCGGTGGCGGCCGATCCCGCCCGGATCAACCCCTATCAGTTGCTCTTGGAGCGGATGCGACGCGCGGCCGCCGCCGGCGACCTTTCAACGCTCAATGCCGCCGACCTAGATCTCCACCAGTTGATCCTGGAAGACTCCGGCTATACGCACCTGCCGCGCGTCTGGGCCACCATGGACGGCATCATCCGCGCCCAGGCCAGCGCGATCCTGGCGGAGCAGCCGCACGGCGAAATCGTCGACTACACCGCCGAGTCGCACGATCCGATTGTCGCGGCCCTCGCCACCGGCGACCCAGAGCGCGCCGCTGCCGCCGTGCGCGCGCACATCCTGGAGACGCGCGACCTCTGGCAGCGCGTCCGGCGGCGCCTGCCGCTGCGAGAGGCAGAGTGACTCCGCCGGCAGCGGCCAGCCAACTCGTGCGCCCGGAGACGCTGCGTGGCGCGGCGAGCGAAGCGGCGCCGCAAGTGGTGGCGTGGCGCCGTGCGCTCCACGCGCGGCCGGAAGCGGCCTACCAGGAGCGCGCGACGGCGTCGTTGGCGGCGTCCGTGCTCGACGACCTCGGCATGGAGGTCAGCACCGGGGTGGGGGGCACGACCGGGGTGGTCGGCGTGCTCCGTGGACTGAGGCCGGGCACTGGCAGTCCCTCCATGGTGGTGGCAATCCGGGCAGACATGGACGCGCTCCCGATTGGCGGCGCGGACCCGAAGGACGTGCCCTACCGCGCGCGGGTTGAGGGCGTGCGCCACGTCTGCGGCCACGACGCCCACGTGGCGATGGCGCTCGGCGTCGCGCACGTACTCACCCGCCTGCGAGACAGGTGGAGCGGGACCGTCAAGTTCCTTTTCGAGCCGGCGGAGGAGTGCCTGGGTACCGATCTCAAGCCGGGAGCGGTGGCGCTGGTGGAAGCCGGCGTGCTGGACAACCCGGCGGTCGATGTGGTGCTGGCGCTGCACGTGTTTCCGGAGTACCCCGCCGGCTCGATTGCCGTTCGGCCGGGCGTGATCATGACCGGTATGGATCTGCTGGACGTCGACGTGATCGGCCAGGAAGCACACAGCGCCACGCCGCAGAAGGGAGCCGATGCCATCGTCGCGGCAGCGCACGTGATCCTGGCGCTGCAGACGCTGGCCAGCCGCGAGACCGACCCGACGGAAGCCGTGACGGTGAACATCGGCACGATTGAGGGTGGCACAGGGCCGCGCAACGTGCTCGCCGAACGGGTGGCACTCCGCGGCCTCCTGCGCGCCTCTGACCCGGCATTGCGCAGTGCGCTGCCGGAGCGTGTGACGCGCATCGGTCACCATGCCGCGGCTGCGCTACGGGCACGCTGCGAGGTGCGGATCACGCCGTTCCTCCCCCACGTTAAAAATGATCCGGCGCTCACCGAACGCTTCATCGCCGCCGCCGTGGCCACACTTGGCCCGGAGCGGGTGATCCGCCTGCCCTTACCTCGCTTGGTCGGCGAGTCCTTCTACGCCTACAGCGAACGTGTGCCAAGCGTCTTCGCCTTCCTTGGCACGGGGAATCCGGCCAAGCCGGGGACCGTCTGGCCCTCCCACCATCCGCGGTTCGATATCGACGAAGATGCCCTGGCCTCGGGCGTGCAGACCCTCGCCGCCGCTAGTCTCGACCTGCTGAAGGCGCCTCACGCATCACCACTCTCGCATGATCGCTAGCGTGGGGGTGCACGCAAAACATCCGGATGAGTCCCCGCTCACCCTGAGCGTGTCGAAGAGCCTGGCTGTTCGCCCTTCGACACGCTCAGGGTGAGCGGGAGGGGGCGAGGGGTGAGCGGAGGCTGCCGCCGGAACTTCTGCGCGCACCCCTAGCGTGGTGCGGCATTGCACTGAGATGATGGGAGCCGATCAGGCGGGCCGCTCGTCGATCGCGCTCCACTCGCGGCTCGCCCAAGCGGCGCTACCCGCGGTGGAATCTACACCAAAGCCCAGGTGGAATCCGCACCTGCCTCACTTTGCACTTTGCACTTGGTTTAGATGCCCGGTCTGGCTGCTACCTGGACGGCAGGCGAGGTTCCACCTTGGCGTTGGTTTAGGCACGATCGTGCAGCACGCGGTGCGGTGTACCAGCCAGTATCCAGTACCATGATTCTGTGCCGGGACGGCAACAGGAGATGACGATGAAGATCACCGCGCTCGAGACGATCCAGATCCCGGAGTTCCCCAACATCCTGTTCGTGCAGGTACACACCGACGATGGGCTCGCCGGCTTGGGCGAGACGTTCTTCGGCGCCGCCGAAGTGGCGGCCTACCTGCACGAGACGGCGTGGCCCAAGCTCGCCGGACGCGATGCGACGACGATCGACGCGCTACGGGTGGGGCTCAAGCACTACGTCGGCACCCGCGGCACCGGCGTCGAGTGCCGCGGCAACTCGGCGATCGATATCGCGCTGTGGGACCTCGCCGGCAAGGCGACCGGCCGGCCGGTCTACCAGCTCCTCGGCGGCGCCGCGCGTGAGGCGGTGCGCGTCTACAACACGTGCGCCGGCTACCGCTACGTCCGGAGCACTGCCGGCCAATCGCTCCAGAACTGGGGCGTGCCATCGCAGGGCCGATCCCAAGGGCCGTTCGAGGATCTCGGCGCCTGGGTCGACGGCCGCGCCGGCGAGCTGGCCCACAGCCTGCTCGAACAGGGCATCACCGGGATGAAGATGTGGCCGTTCGACGCCTACGCCTACGCGACCAACGGCACCAACATTACCACCGAGGAGCTCGACCGCGCACTCGAGCCGTTCCGCCAGGTACGCAATGCCGTCGGGGGCACGATGGACCTGATGGTCGAGCTGCACGGCTTGTGGAACCTCCCCACCGCGCTCAAGATCGCCCGCGCGTTCGAAGCGGAAGGCATCAATCCGTACTGGATCGAGGACCCGCTCCGGCCAGACGACCTCGCCAGCCTGGCGCGCTTCGCCCAGGGCACCACGATTCCTACCACCGCCAGCGAGCTGCTCGGCGGCCGCCAAGCCTTCCGCGAACTACTCGAGGCGCGCGCGGCGAGTGTCGTCATGCTCGACCTCGCCTGGTGCGGCGGCGTGACCGAAGGCAAGGCGATCGCGAGCATGGCCGAGGCCTTTGGGCTGCCGATCGCGCCACACGACTGCACCGGGCCGGTCGCCTGGGCCGCCGGCGTCCACCTCTCGTTGAATGCGCCGAACACGCTGATCCAGGAGGTCGTACGCGCCTTCTACACCGGTTGGTACAAGGAGCTCGTCACCGGCCTGCCGGTCGTCGAAAACGGCTTCGTTCGTCCCGCCGAAAAGCCCGGGCTCGGCGTCGAGCTCCTGCCCGACCTCGAAGGCCGTCCAGATGCCGCCATCCGCCGCAGCACCGTATAACTGAGGGACAGTGTCCACTATCGCGCCCGCAGTGGCCAAATCAGCAGAGCGGCGCCCCGTCGTTCCCTCTCCCTCTGGGAGAGGGCTAAGGTGCGGGCAACCGCAGATTCGAGGCATACACCATGCAGCGACGCATCCTAGGCCGAACCGGCCTACGCGTCTCACCCGTTGGGCTTGGGGGGTACCCCTTCGGCGGGATCAACCGCGCGGCCGGCTGGGACCCGTTCACGCCCGAGGGGCGGCAGACGGCCATCGCCACCATCCATCGAGCGATTGAGCGCGGCATCAACTACGTCGATACGGCGGCGAGCTACGGCGACGGCAACAGCGAGTCGATCTACGGCGAGGCGCTGGCGCAAGATGGACGGCGGCAGCGGGTGATACTCGCCACCAAGTGCCGCTGGAACGGCGCCGGCGACGACGTGATCCGCAGTGTCGAGCGCAGCCTGGAGCGCCTGCGCACCGACGTGATCGACGTCATCCAGTTCCACGGCGGGATGTTCACCGAGGAGAACGTGCGCCACATCCTCGAAGCGGGACCGCTCGAGGCCTTCTGGACGCTGCGCCAGCAGGGAAAGGTGCGCTTCCTCGGGTTTACCTGCGAAGAGCCGTGGACGGCGCGGCCGCTGATCGCCACCGGGCAATTCGACGTCGTCCAACTGCGCTACAACATCATCTACCAGGGAGCGGCGCTGCACGCGCTCAACGAAGCGCGCGACCAGCGGATGGGTGTAGCGGTGATGCGGCCGATGACGAGCGGCATCCTCCAGCGCACGCTGCGCTTCCTCAAACCCGAGTGGCCGGAGGCAGAGATCTACGAGCTCGCGCTCGAGTACGCGCTTGCCGACTCGCGCGTCCACGTGGCCAACGTCGGCATGCGCTGGCCCCACGAGGTCGATACGAACGTCACGCTGGCGTCGCGCTTCCAGCCGCCCGAGGGCTTCGACGTGGCCGACCTCCCACGGATGACGGCGGGTATCTATCGCGCCGACGACGAAGACGCCGGGATCAGTGAAAGGAGCGACCGATGACCACCGGAGGGCGCACCGCAACCCGAGTCTTGCGCATCACACCGCCCGTGGGCCAGCCCGACGCCGAGCCCAAAGTGACGGTGCTGGTCACCGGTTATCTCAGCTACGACAAGTACCATCCCGAATGGGGCCAGCGCGCGGCGTGCAGCACGGTCACGCTGGTACAGGTCGCCGGGAGGAAGATCGTCGTCGATCCGGGCATGGACGACGATGCCCTGCTGACTGGGCTCGAGGAAGCAGGGGTAGGGCCGGATGCGATTGACACCGTGGTATTGACCCACACGCACGGCGACCACTACCGCTCGGTCCATCTGCTGCCCAGCGCGCGGCTGCTGGCGAGCGGGCCGGAGACGGTGGCCTGGCGTAGCCGCGGCAGCCCGGACAAGGAGCTACTCGATCGGTTGGCGCCGACGGTGACGGGCATCGCCCCCGGCGTGCGCTTGGTGCTCACACCGGGGCACACCGCCGGCTCGGCCACCGTCCTCGCAGCCCAGGCGGGCCAGCTCGTCGCCATCGCGGGCGACGCCGTCGATAGCCGCGACTTCTTCGTGCGTCGCGAGCCCTCCCACAACGCCGTCGATCCGGCAGCCGAGAAGCGGAACTTCGAGCTTTTTGCGGCGATCGCCGACGTCGTCATTCCCGGCCACGGCCGCCCCTTCCGGCTAGAGCACGGTGCGCCGGCGGAGGAGCTCTAGAGCAAGTGCGC
Source organism: Chloroflexota bacterium (assembly GCA_016199265.1). Classification (GTDB taxonomy): domain Bacteria; phylum Chloroflexota; class UBA11872; order UBA12225; family UBA12225; genus JACQGX01. The sequence continues at coordinate 8,854 of JACQGX010000401.1, forward strand.
AGTGCAAAGTGCAGAATGCAAAGTGCAAAGTGATGGGGTCTGTGGGTTCCAGCATAGCTGTCCTTTGTTCCCTGTGTTGCTGGTGCTCATCGGACTGCTCGCCTCGACAGGCTGTACGACAGCAGCGGCGCGATGGGGCAGGGCGGCAAGCGATGAGGCGTCGCTCGCCGCGCTCGTACCGCTGCAGCGTATCGAAGCCATTCCACAGGCACAGGCAGGAAAGGAAGAGGTCATCCTGGCGACGACGACGAGCACGCAGGACTCCGGGTTGCTGGAAACGCTCGTCCCGCTGTTCGAGCGGCAGACGGGGTACCGCGTCAAGACCATCGCCGTCGGTACCGGGCAGGCGCTGGCCCTCGGCGCGCGCGGCGCAGCCGACGTCGTCCTCGTCCACGCACCGGACGCCGAGGCGCGGTGGATGGCGGCAGGGAACGGCGCGGCGCGCCGGCGGGTGATGCACAACGACTTTGTCCTGGTAGGCCCGCCGGACGACCCGGCCGGCGCACGGAAGGCCACCTCGGCAGCGGGCGCGCTCCAAAAGATCGCCGCGGCACGGGCCGTCTTCGTCTCGCGAGGCGACGAATCGGGCACGCACGAGCAGGAGCGCAGCTTGTGGCGAGCCGCCGGCGTCGACCCAAAGAGCCAGCCGTGGTATCTGGAGACGGGCCAGGGCATGGGGATATCCCTGCACGTGGCCGGCGAAAAGCGAGGCTATACCCTCTCCGACAGGGCCACCTTCCTGGCCCATCGAAACACGCTCCAGCTCGAGAGCGTGTACGAGGCGGATGAAGCGCTGATGAACGTCTATCACGTCATGCCGGTCAACCACCGAAAGTTCCAGACGGTGAACGCCGCCGGCGGCCACGCATTCGCTGCCTTTCTGATTTCGCGTGAGGCCCAGGACGCCATCACCCACTTTGGGGTGGAGCGGTTTGGACAGCCGCTGTTTTTTACCGACGCCGGTACAGCCGCCGGCATAGCAGACTGACGTGCTCCGGCGCCTGCGTCTGACTGCTCTGCCAAGGCTTGTTGGTGGCCCGGCGGGCCCGAGGCCGGTGCTCTCTCAACTCCCGGTGGTGCCCGCCGAGGCCTGAAGACACCGCATGGAGCTCCTCTGGCACGGACTCGTCGACGCGGCACGGCTCATTGCGCGTACTGACCCGGAGCTGATCCGGATTACCTCGCTTTCGCTCGCCGTCTCGCTCGCGGCCACGGCGCTGGCGGCGCTCGCCGGCGTGCCGGCGGGCGTGGCGCTGGCAACCGGTCGCTTTGCGGGCCGCACGTTCGTGCAGACGGTGACCAACACTGGGATGGCGCTGCCGCCGGTGGTGGTGGGGCTGACGGTGACCGTCTTGCTGTGGCGCACGGGGCCGCTGGGCGCTTTGGGGCTGCTGTATACGCCGTCGGCGATGGTGCTGGCGCAGTTCATCGTCGCCGCGCCGATTGTGGCCGGTCTGACGCGCGCCGGGCTGGGATCGCTCGAAGCAGACCTGACGCAGGCGCTGCGAGTCGACGGCGCGGGCGCGGTGGCGCTGGGGAGAGAGCTCGTGCGGGCGGCGCTCCCGCAGGTGCTGACGGCGATTGCGGCCGGGTTTGGGCGCGCCATCGCCGAGGTCGGTGCGTCGCTGATGGTCGGCGGCAATCTCCTGGGCCAGACGCGCATCCTGACGACGGCGATCACGCTGGAGACAAGCAAAGGCGAGTTCGCCCGGGCAATGGCGTTAGGAATCATCCTGCTGGCGCTGGCCTTTGCCGTGAACGCCGTCCTCACGTGGCTGGAACGCGCCGCCACCGTACGCAACGGGCGGTAACCTACTCGGCTGCGTGCCGGATGGACCGCCGAGGCAGCGTTACGCGCTGTGGGGGACGCCGCTGTCCTGGCCAGCACGGCGCGTAGCGCGGAACGCTGCGACACCGTTTGCTGCGAGCGCATATCCCTCGTGTACAACTACGGGTGCATAGCCGCGCCGCGCCTTGTATGCTGGCACTCTGCTGGTGATCGGGTCTGTTGGCAGTAGCCGGGAGGACTACCAGACCCACTTCGGCGAGCTCGAGCACACCCTAGCGACCATCCTTAGCCGGGCGTAGCCGTCCAGCAGTCCAGTTACACGACTCACGACTAGAAATGGAGTAAGCCGAGCGAATAACGGTCTGCCACAAATTGCCGAAGAGAGTGTAACGACTATGTAACTGATCACTTCCTGGCATGGCTCATGCATCGACGTACAGTGTTACGTATTGCAATGTTGCTGTGCGAAGCAGCAGTAAAGGAGGTAGCCATGCAGCTCAAGTTCGCTCGGTTCGGGATACACTCAGTCTTGCGTCCGAGAACCAGGCTTTACGTAGACGAGGCACTGATCGAGGCTGGCGGAGATCTGTCCCATAATTCACTAGGACACCAGTCGCGCGACGGGAGACGATGGTGGCGGCGGCCGCTGCAGTGGCTGGCGCGCGGCGGCGGGGGCGCGGCGCCGGTGCTGCTGGCGGGCGCGCTGGTCGTCGCCGCCAGCAGCGCGCTCGCGGGCAGCACCTTCGCCAGCTTCACCCGCGCCACCAGCAACGCGGCCAACACCTTCACCGCGGCGACGGTCAACCTGACGGCGGTGCCCCGCCAGACCGCCGGCGGCGCCGACAACCCGGCGGGCAACGACGTGTTCACCGGGACGAGCAGCACCACCGTGACGGTGGGCGACGTCCTTCCGGGGGACAACTTCACCCGTTATCTCACCCTCACCAACACCGGCAGCATCGCCGCCGACTTCTCGGTGACCGTCACCGGCAGCGACAACGCGAGCAGCGCGCTGGTCGACGGCGGCGCCAAGAGCCTCAAGCTCCAGCTCCAGGAGTGCACCGACAACTCGTTCGGCAGTTGCGCCACCAACGTGTACCACAGCGGGGGCAATCCCACCACG
>JACQGX010000399.1 GCA_016199265.1 Chloroflexota bacterium
CTTCACCGATCCGCAGCGCGCCGAAGAGGGCATCAGGCTGGTGCTGCGCGAATCCCGCGTCACCGACTACGAGCTCACCGCTCGGAGCAAGGCGGGCCAGGAGACCGTCGTCTCCTACAATGCGACGACATTCTACGACCGTGACGGCCGGTTGCAGGGCGTGTTCGCCGCCGCCCGGGACGTCACCGAGCGCAAGCGGTTCGAACACACGCTCCAGGAGACGAACACCGAGCTAGAGCACGCGAACTTCGCGAAGGACCGCTTCCTGGCCAGCATGAGCCACGAGCTGCGCACGCCGCTCAATGCCATCATCGGATTCACCGGCACGCTGCTGATGAGGCTGCCGGGACCACTCACAACCGACCAGGAGAAGCAGCTCCAGACGGTCCAGACCAGCGGCAAACACCTGCTCTCACTGATCAACGATCTGCTCGACCTGGCCAAGATCGAATCGGGCAAGGTCGAGATCAAGCCCGAGCCGGTGGTGTGCCAGAGCGTGGTCGACGAGATTGCCGCCACGCTGCGGCCGCTGGCAGAGGTCAAGCACCTGGCATTCGAGGTCGACATGCCGCGCGACGACGTCGTCCTGCTCACCGATCGCCGCGCAGTGAGCCAAATTCTGTTGAACCTCACAAACAACGCGATCAAGTTCACTCAAGAGGGCGAAGTGCGCCTCGCGGTTAGCCGGCGCTCCGACAACGGCTGGCGGCTGGTCGACATCAGCGTGATCGATACGGGTATTGGCATTCGGCCGGAGGACCAAGCCCGGCTCTTCCAGGCGTTCACCCAGGTGAACACCACCACGGTGATTGGGAGGGATGGTACCGGCCTGGGCCTCCATCTGAGCCAGAAGCTCGCGGCGCTCATCGGCGGCTCGATTCGCTTCACCAGCGACTTCGGGAAAGGGAGCACCTTTACCCTCACACTCCGCGAGCGCGGCCTGTAGTGATCTCGGGAACGGCGCAGCAAGGGACGGATAGCCACGAGGACGAGGAGCAGGCACGCATGGAATCGATCGCCCCACCGGGCATCGCCGGCAAAGGCCCGCCGCGCATCGTCGTTATCGAGGACAATCCGACGAGCCTCGAGCTGATGACGTATCTGCTTCGAGCCTGTGGATGCCTCCCTTTGACCGCCATCGACGGCGAGGAGGGAGTAGCCGTGGCCCAACGCGAGCAGCCTGATCTCATTCTCTGTGACATTCAGCTTCCCAAGCTTCACGGATACGAGGTTGCACGTATACTGAAACGCGACGCGCGTCTGCGCCACGTCCCTCTCGTGGCGGTGACCGCCTATGCGATGGTGGGTGACCGCGAAAAGGTGCTCGCGGCGGGGTTCGACGGCTATCTCGGGAAGCCGATCGCTCCCGAGGATTTCATGCGGCAGGTGACGGGCTTTCTCACGCGCGGCGAACGCGAACAGCGGGAGGCCGCCGGCGGGGGTCCAGACCAGCGGGAAAGTTGAACGCGGTGGCCAGTGTAGTCGTTGTCGACGATGATCCGATAGGCCGCGAGTACGTGGTGACGCTCCTCGGCTATCGGGGCCACCGGGTCATCGAGGCCGGCGACGGCACCGAGGCGCTGCGGGCCGTACGCGAAGCACGTCCCGACCTGGTGATCGCCGACGTGCTGATGCCGGCGATGGATGGTCTCGAGTTCGTGCGCCAGCTCCGCGCCGAAGCCGCGACTGCCAGCATACCCGTCGTGCTGTACACGGCGATGCACCACCAAGACGAGGCGCGCGCCCTGGCGAAGGCGTGCGGCGTTGCTCACGTCATCGCCAAGCCGGCAGAACCGGAAACAATCCTAAGCGTCGTCGACGCCGCGCTCGCCGGCGCGGCCGCGGCCGCCGGCGACGACACCGGATGGAACCAGGAAAGGGCCACCGCTGCGACGCCGCATGCGTCGCTCGATGCACCATCTGAGCCGCCAGCGCCGCCGCTGATATCGGCGGCTCAACTCGAGGACTTCAGCCGGGAGCACCTGCAGCTGCTGACCAACGAGCTCGCCCACAAAGTACGCGCGCTCGAGGCGATGAACGAGCGCGAGCGCGCCGCGCGCGCCGAGGCGGAGGCTGCGCTGCGCGTGCGCGACGAGTTCCTATCGATCGCCGCGCACGAGCTCAAGACGCCGTTGACAACGCTGCTAGGGTTCGCGCAGATATGCTTGCGGCAGTTGGACCGGCATGGCACGCTCGATCCCGACCGGGCGCGCCACGCATTCGAGGTCGTCGGCGCACAGGCGAGGCGGCTGAACCGGCTGGTGCTGCGGTTACTCGACGTCTCCCGCATACAGGCCGGCATGCTCCAGATCGAGCGAGCCGAGACCAACCTTACACTGCTGGTCGAGGAAGTCGCTCGCCTGGCACAAGTGGTCGCGCCGAAGCATGAGCTC
>JACQGX010000040.1 GCA_016199265.1 Chloroflexota bacterium
TCTACCGCGGCCGCGCTTAGCCGGATAGTCCGACGCCGGGGCCCCCACTATACCCCGGCCCCGATAGCCCCCCAGGGGGGAAAGGGGAGTGGCGCTCCCAGTGGAGCACCGTTTCCCCCACACCCCCTGACCCCCTCTCCCCAGCGTGGGAGAGGGGGTCAGCGGGTGAGGGGGCACAGGTCGCCCGCGTCACCACGAGGCGTCAAACGGTAGACCATGCCGTGCTTTGCCACGGAAAAGCACCGCTGGATATCTTCCATCTCGTAATAAGGGAACGGCGAGGCATCGGCCAGGTAGAGCGGTCGCTCGTTCCGGTGTGCCAAGAGAAACTGCAGTTGCGCGCGGTTCCCGGCGTTAATCTGCGCCAGCAGTACGTCGGGACGCACGCCTTCTACCGCCTGCAGATAGCGCAGTGTCTGGTACGGCAACCAGTCGGCCACGATTGCGGCGTTGGGTTCCAGCGCCGCCAGCACCGACTCTCCGTAGTTGCGCGCGCCGGTGTACGCCGCCTTGCTGGGGAGGAGATAGTAGGCGACCGGATCGCGACCCGGCAGCAGACGGGCGGGGGCGAGGCGTATTGCGGCCGTACCGCCGATCGTCGCTGCGAGCGGGTAGAGCAGGAGCGGCGCGGCGAGGAGCGCTGCTACGACCACGCTGCGGCGGTGCTGCGCCCATGGAGCGCGAAGGTTCGACGGCGCATATATCAACACCGAAGCCGCGCCCACTCCGATCCAAAGGGCGACGGGCACGTACGACGGCAGGTAAAAGATGAACTGGTCGCGCACGTACATCGCCGGATGGTGGCGCAAGAGCATGGGCAGCATATTGCCCGCGTACAGCAGCGCCAGGCCATAGAAGGCACCCCGGTCGCCACGCCACACGCCGTATACCCCCCAACCTGCAAGCAACAGCGACAGCGGAAACTGGTACGCGAGGTACACCGGCACGAGCAACGTGTCGCGCGTGCTGGGCAACTGCGGCCGATAGCTCAGTACGGCGCGAACGAGATCGTCGAGCGGCCCGCCGCGGCCCGCCGCGGCTAGCAGGACGAGGAGGCCGGCAACAGCGGCGGCGCCGGACGGTACGACGAGCCGCCGCCGGCGCTCCGATGGGACGGCCAACGCCAGCGCGGCGAGACCAGGCGCGGACGCGAGGATCATCACGTGATTGGTCAGCGCAGCAGCGACAGCGAGTGCGCTGGCCGCCAGATACACCGGATGCCCGCGCCGCCAACGGAGCACACCCCACAGAGCAATCGCGAGCAGCGCCGTTTGCAGCGTGTACACGTCAGGCCGTGCCGCTAGCAGCCAAAAGGTATGGCTGAGACCGAATGCCGTTACTGCCACCACGCCGGCGATCCACGGACGGCGCACGAGTGGAGATGCAAGCTCGGTGGCCGCGGCGTAGATAAACGGCAGCGCAAGCGCGGCGGAAATGGCAGAAACCAGAGTGGCGCGCCCAGCCGGATCGAGCGGCAGCCAGGCGGATACACGGACGAAGAGCGAAGTCACCGCGAGCCAGAGCAGGTGGCTGGCGCGAGATGATTGCCCGATGGCACGTGCCTCGCCCGTGACGACGATTCGCTGGAGCTCGGCGTCATCTCCCCAGAGAACGGTGGGAGCGGCGGTGGCCGCATAGAACGCAAGGGCGCCCATCGCCACTGCCAGCGCTAGCAGAAGATGGCGCCCGAAGGACTTGCTGACTTGCACCGCCGGAAAGGGTATCGCAGACCGGCGGTCAAAGCCACGTCGCTCCGCTACCTGCTTAGCAGAAGCTACCGGGCATGTGCTCGCCGGACGCGCCGCAGATCCTTCGTCTCCCACGAGGCCGGCTCAATTGGTCGACCGCACGGCCACCTTGCCCGTTACATACCATGCAGTGCTTCCCACATCTAAAGCAAAGCCAAGGTGGAACCCACGGGCCTCCTCACTTTGCACTTTGCACTTTGCACTTTGCACTTGGTTCAAACGCACCGACCGGTTACCTCTCGCCGCTGCGCTCGCGCTGGCCGTGCTCAGCCTCGTCAGCCTGGCAACCTATGATCCCGTTGCCGACGGGCCGTTCGATCTTTACGGCCGGAGCGTGCTCATCGCGGCGGCCGCGGCAGCAATCGTGTGGATGCTCCTCGTCGTGCAGTACGGGCTGCGCTCGTTCGTGCCGGTAGCGGCGAGCTGTGTCGTCATCGTTGCGCCGCACGCCCTGCACTACTGGAGGATTACCAATCCGCTGCTCGACGGCATGCCGGTGCTGAGCATCTCGGATTCGTTTGCGCGGTCGGACGCACCGATGCGCAACTGGGAGGTGGAAGCGAGCGGTGGCGGTAGCGTGACCGCGGAGGCAGAAGGACTGCGTCTTGCCAGCGGCCCGCGCGGCGTAGCGTACGTACGGGCGCGTCTGAACCAGGAGACACAGTTGCTCGACCGCTGGCGCCTGCCCATGGCGCTCTCGGCAATGCAGCGTGTCGACGAAGTCACGTGGCGAGCCGCCATTCAACGCGATGAGGCGTATTTCGGCGTTTTCCAGAGCAAGCGGTTTTCCATACAGGCCGTGCGACAAGGCCTGCTGATCACCTATCTGGACCAGCGCGGCGACGTGACCGCCGCGGCGATCAATGAGACCTTTCCAACCGATGGCCGGCCACACACCTGGAAGCTTGTGGCAGACGGCACAAGCCTAACGCTATGGATTGACGGCAGGCTCCTCTGGTCTGCACCGCAGCGCGAACCGCTCGAAGAGATACGCCTCGGCGAAACGCGCGCTGAACCGGAACACGGAGGCAGCATGCTTTTGTCCGAAGCGTCGTACGTACGGCGGCTGCTGCGACCGGCGCGCGGAGCGTGACTTTTAGGCCTAGCCTGGACTCAACACAGAGGTACGGCGATCGGCGAGAGGAAGCATTTTGGATCGTTGGAGACGTTCTCTACCGATGCCGCATCTGAGCTTGTCCAGCGAGCAGTTCGACCGTTTACAGTGTGTTAATGTGACCAGACTTGGTTGTTAACATGCAGGCGCTAAGCTCCGAGTGTGCGCCGCTGTGGGCACGCTGCCAATCGAGCGTCGCAGTCATATCCAACCCGCGGCATGTCTCATGCAATGAACCGCGTTCCTGTGATTACCCAACTCGTCCTGACTACGACCGTAGCTGCCACCATGCTGGTGGGTTGTACGCTCGGGGCAACCAAAGCAACATCACCTCCACCATCGTCGCGCTCTCCAGCAACAGAAGCCGAAATGCCGGCGGCACCCCGGTCACTGCCGGCATTCGCCACGAGGCGCGTTGATAGTGCGCCTGCGACTTCCCCCACTGCCTCTGAAAATGGGCTGCTTCGGCTGCTCTACGCCGTGGCCAGCAACGGGCAGCCCGAGAGCATGGCCGTCAGCAATGGCATCGTCTACGCCGCGGAGGCGTCGGTTCCGTCGCCGCTCGTAGCGTGGCGCTTACGAGATGGGGCCGACGCACGCGGGTACATGTTCGACTCACCAGGTGTGAGCAACAGCGCACCGCTGGTTTCTGAGGACGGCAGGACGCTGGTTTCGGCGCATCAGGGCAGCGATGGCAAGGTAACTCTCGTCGTGAGCGAGCTACCTGGACTGGATCGCGTGTGCAGCCGCACGGTAGAGGGATCAACCGCCGTCGAAGGCTTCGGCGGTTGGGACACCAACTCGGACCCAGAGGGCGAGCAGCTTTGGGCTTGGTACCGCGCAGGGGACACGCTCTATGCTCTGAACGTTCTCGACTGCTCAATCCAGCGGGAATTCGCTCTGGCGGAGGCCGGTGGAGACGTCGATTTCGTGAACCCGACGTGGGCGCCGGATGGGACTCTGTGGACATCGTATGTCGATCAGGATGGCAACAGTCCTGACGGTGACCAACAATCGGTGATCGCCCGACTGGTCATGAGGCAAACACTAGAGAAGCTGTGTGTCGCACCAATCAGCTCTGGGAAACATGGTTACGGCACACCGGTGGTGGTTCCCACACCCCATGGAGGACTAGAAGGTTACTACGTCGTTGTAGCGGGCAACGATGGCGTCGTCTCTCGAATCGAGCCCGACTGCAGCATCGCCTGGTCGAGACAGGCGCTACGGCCGGTCGACGGCGCGCCGGCCTATGGGCTCGTCCATCAAGGTCCGGCCGTAAGCCGTAAGCTGGGCCTTGTCTACGTGGGCCACAACGGTGCCTGGGACGCCAGCTTGGGGCCTGGGCCGGACGACGGCGCCGTTGTCGCGCTTGAGACGGCCACAGGCGTCGAGGTTTGGCGATGGTCTGATCCAAGCCGGCGACAGGCGTTTGCTCCATTTGTAGTTGAGGACTACGTCTTCGTTCGGACCTACGACCCAGGCGCCAGCGTGCCGCCTCGGCTCGTCGTCCTCAAGGCTGACACGGGGCGCTTCGTGGACGGGATTGATCTGGCACCACCCTCCGAACCCGGCGCCGGCAGTGGACCCATATCGGCGAAGTTACTGTGTACATCCGGCACGTGTATCGTGGCTTCAGCGCGCGGAAGCACGTCTGCACCGGGTTGGTGGTTTGTCGTGGCCTACAACGACCTCTATAGCCGCGATGACAACTCCGTGCCCTTCAGCGGGAACGAATGGCACCAGAACGCGATCGAGCCGCGACTGGAGCGCGCTGGCTACTACACAAACGGCGCCGTGGTCTGGCAGGCCGAAGGCGGCTACCGATACGAGCACATACCGCTGGGACGGCGGCTCGTCGACCGCAACCGGGTGACGGCAAAGCCCGAAGTCGGTGAGGTCGCCCTCTCGGTTCTCGACTGGCAAGAGCCATTGGTAGCGGGCACCGTCCATCCCGTTCCACCACCACTCGTGGCACACCTTCGCCTCAGTCCCGCAGAGTATTCGGGGCAACCAATTCGAACCGAGGTGAAGATCGAGGGCTTACCGGCCGGCTCGGTATACCGTATTCTGCTCAGTGGCCCGACCGGCGACGAACAGTTGCCGACGATGACCGCTTCAGGGCAGGGCGTGGCCCGTCTGACCATCGACCTCAACTCCACGATACACCTCAGGCTGCTTGCCGTTAGGACCGCAGGGTGATGCTGTAGGTTTGAGCACACCCTTCTGGCTATAACTGACCACTGAAATCTCGATTCTCGGCCGGTCAGTTGAAATGCCAGACTAACCGAGCGGTCCGGTCGCATGCCACACACGTTCTCAACGGGGGCCTCGTGGGCAACTTGGGTTGGAGTAGCGTTCCATCTTCTTGTGTTGGCTGTATCCGGTTGGATCATCATACGCAAGCTTGAGCCGAGCCCTAACACAGAGGCATCGCGGCTAGGCGCGGTCTTTGCTGCGCTTCCGGTCGGCGTCGTAGCCTTCACACTCTTTCTCTTCGTCGTCCGTCGCTTTGTTTCGGCACCAGCGGCCAACATAGGCTATTGGACGCTGGTAACCGCCGGCACGATCATCCTTGCGGCACATTGGTTCTCCGGCCGGAAGCGCGGCCCTGCCGGAAGACATGCTCCACGTGAGATCGTTCGTATTCGCATCAGCCGCTCGGTAGCGCTCGTCGCGGTCTCTGCCACTGCCGCTGCCCTGCTTGCCACGATTGGTTGGTCAGAGACCCAACATTCATTTACACAAGGCGGCACCGAGTTGATGTGGCATGCCGGCCAAGTCGCGTCGGCCGCCAGATTTGGCGTGCCGGCGCGCGATCCATCGGAACCCGACCATGCCACGACGTACCGGTATGCGTTCGAATTGTTTGCCTCCAGCTTCTATGGTCTTGGGCTGACGGGAACGGGCGCCCTGAGCGCCGCGACAGGGGTGACCATTGCCGCCCACTTCTTGGCGCTAGTTGCGGCGCTTTGTGCGTTTCTACGGTGGAGATGGCTATCGCTCGCCAGCGGACTCGTCGGCATCTTTTACGCACCCACCGGCTGGCTCGTGTACAGCGTCGACGCGCTCTGGTCTGGGAAAGCAGCGGACCTGAACACGCTAGTCACCGCTCTTCAGCAGCGTTACCTGCTCTCTCCTCGGGCCGGGTTCTCGCTGATGGCGTCACTGCACCAGCGGCCGTCTTTCTCCTTTTCTGTGGTTGCGTGGTGCGTCGGCGTGATCCTGTCGGGCTTGGTAGTCACACATTTGCGGCTGAAGGCGAATAAGAAGCCGAATACGGGCCAACACATTTCGTTCATTGCGCTGCTCACTGCATGCGGTCTTTGCTGGGCGCTTGTCATCGGAGCAGGCGAGTACCTACTGCCCTCAGCCGGCTTCGCTCTCGCCGCGATGGTCATCACCATCGGCCGTCCTGAGCAATACGCCCGACGCCATCTAGTAGGCGCAACGTGTGGCGTGCTGGTGGCGTTGGCACTTGGCCTCGCGATCGTGCCGAGCCCGCTCCTGAGCCTGTCGGTCGAGGCCGAACGGCCGGTACGCGCTTCTCTGGCATCGCGACCAGGCTATGTCTACGTCTACGGTGAAGAATGGCTGCTCGTAGGGAGGCGCTTCGCCACAGATGTCGGGCCGCTATTGATTCCGGCCCTGGGCATCATCGCCGCGATAGCACTGCGTCGAGCTAACACGGTCGTTGTCTGGTTCTGGGGAGGAGCGGTAGGGGCACTTTTAGCAGCATCAACCATTCGTCTTCGGCCTGACTACATGGCAGCCGACGTCTATAAGTTCGTTTCCACGGCGCAAGTCATGGCTGCGCCTCTCCTGTTGTACGCCGCGACTGAACTGGCGGCCGTTGTGCGTAAGTGGTTCGCCAACCGGCAGTTCTGGGATCTTGGCCACCTGATAAAGCCTGTGTTGACGTCTACGATCGCGATTGCCTCGCTGGGAGGCATCTTGTGGGGCCTACAAGGGCTAGTGCGAGCGACGGCGCAAAGCGAAGTCCCGCCAATCTACTACGGTGACGTTGAGATCGGTAGGACGTTGCAGCGGAGTGTGGTCTGGCCCCGGGTAGTTATAGTTGGCGGCCCACTAACGCACCAAGATTACAAGCGTTCGGTTCAAGGAGCGACGATGGCCTATCTCTGGGCCGGAGCAGAGGTGGCAACACCCATTGGCTCCTTCGTCGGCCATCCAAGCTACTATGAGGCTGCCTGGCGGCGCGCCAGCCAAGAGCTCGATGTCGATGCGATGACACGACTCCAGGCGACTCACGTATATGTGCTACCGGCATACATTTCCTCAGAGCAGCAACGGCGGCTGAGCAATTTGGTCATGCACGAGGTGCTCTTCCTCCGGGCACGCTTCGACGGCACTACCCCCGAGCAGCGTAGACTACTCTACGGGATCAGTTATCGGCCATGAAATCAGCCCACGCCGGCAACATCGCCAATAACGCCTACCTGATCGCCAAGTTCCTGCGGCGCAAGGGAGAGGACGCGCACGCGTTTCACTTTCGCGCCGAGTTCATCATGGGGCATCCGGAATGGGAGGACGCGGACTTCGACGCCGAGCTCGATCCGTTTGATCCGCCGGATTGGGGCGCGTTGCGGTTTACCAACGGATACGTGCGGCCCGAGTGGGCGCACTACATCAGCGGACTGCCGGCGCCGTACGAGCTGCCGCGGACGGCACTCGGGGGACCGCCGGCGCGGATCATGGCGGCGACCTACGGCAACGGAACGGTCGCGCCGCGAGGCGGCCTCGCCAGGCTGCTGCGCGCCGGCTCGACGGCGGTGGCGGCGCGATACTCCACGCTAGCGCGGCGCGGCCAGTTGCGGCCGGAGGAGCGGGTCCAGTTGCACGCGCTGGCGCTCGTCCGGCTGGCGGTGGAGCGCCTGGCGTCCGAGCGCGCGGAGCGGCGGCTGCTCTTGAACGACCGGTTGCGCGCCGTCATCGCCGAGAAAGAGGCGATCACCGCGCACTCGCGCCTGAGCGCGGCCGGGCAGCGAGTCAGCATGCACGACCTGGCCAAAGCGCCGTTCTGGGCCTCCTACCGGCCCATGGCCGCGGACTTCGATCTGGTGCAGTTGTACGGGTTGGAGGCGATCAAGGGGGTGTTCCTGCCGCCCGAGAAGCCGTTTGTGGCGTTCGAGCACTCGACGATGCGCAGCCTGCCGTTCGAAAGCACGGTGCAGGGGCGGCTGCTGGCGCTGGCGTATAAGACAGCAGATTACTGCGTGATTACCAACCCGGACGTGATCGGCTCGGCCAAGCGGCTGGGATTGCAGCACTACCGGTTCATTCCGCATCCGCTCGACGAGACGAAGTACACGCCGGCCGAGACGCCGCTGCGCGAGGAGATCTTGCGCCAAACGGGCGCTTCGCTCATCTTCTTGTGCCCCACGCGGCACGAGTGGAGCAACGCGTTCGACAGCAAGCGCAGCGATCGGGTGATCCGCGCGTTTGCGGCGTACTGCCGGGGGACCAATCCGCGGGCGGCGCTGGTGCTCTCGCGCTGGGGCCGCGACGTGCGCGCCAGCGAGGCGCTGATCGCGCAACAGGGAATCGCCGATCACGTCGTGTGGCGCCATCCGATGCACAAGCTACGGCTACTCGAGCACTACCGCGCGGCCGACGTCGTCCTCGACCAGTTTCACGAGTCGGTCGGCACGTTCGGCACGGTGACGGCCGAGGCGCTGAGCTGCGCCAAGCCGGTGATCATGTACTTCAACCCGGCGATTCACGAGTGGTGCCTGCCGGAGCTGCCGCCGATCGAGAGCGCGCTGACCGAGGACGAGATCGAACAGCGCCTGGTGGCGCTGGCGAACGATCCGGCGCTGCGCGAGCGCGTCGGTAAAGCGTCGCGCGAGTGGGTGCTCAAATGGCATGGCTGGGAGCGCTGCGCCGGCGACCACCTGGAGCTGTACGCCGAAGTGATGGCAAGGAGCGGTCAGCGATTAGTGGGCAGTGGGCAGTGGGCAGTGGGCAGTGGCTTCCAACGTGAGCCGCTGACCGCTCGCTGAAGGCTGAAAGCCAATCGCTGCCTGAGGGGATGGCGGCACGTTAGGGTAATGAGATCTGGGGCATTGGCAACGTGACCGCAACACGCAGCGCGGCGGCGACCGCGGCCGCGACGAAGCAATCCCGCCTTGTGCCGGCGGCGCGGGCGCGGGTGGGAGTCGTCGGCGCGGGGTATTGGGGACCGAACCTGATTCGCAACTTGGCCGAGCTGACGGGCTCACCGCTCGCGGCGGTGTGCGACCGGGTGCCGGACCGGCTGGAGTACGTGCGCCGCCGGTATCCCGGCGTGCAGGTGTACGAGTCGTTCGACGAGCTGGTAGCCGATCCAGGCGTCGATGCGGTGGTGATCGCGACGCCGGCGGAAACGCACGCGCGGCTGGCCGCGCAGGCGTTGGCCGGGGGCAAGCACGTGTTCGTCGAGAAACCGCTGGCGACCTCGAGCGCGGCCGGCCGCGAGCTGGCCGCGCTGGCCGAGGTGGGCGGGCTGGTGCTGATGGTGGGGCACACGTTCCTGCACAACGACGCGGTGCGCTGGACGAAGGCGAAGATCGATTCGGGCGATCTCGGGGACGTGCTCTACCTGTACTCGCGCCGGCTCAACCTCGGCCAGGTGCGGCAGGACATCAACGTCGTCTGGAACCTGGCGCCGCACGACGTCTCGATCATGCTCTATCTGCTCGGCGAGCGCCCGCAGCGCGTGACCTGTGCCGGCCACTGCTTCCTGCAGCCGGGGGTCGAGGACGTTGCCTTCCTAACGCTCGAGTTTTCACCGGTTGCCCGGCTTGCCCGTGGCACCGGCGAGGGCAGCGGCGCGCGGCGGGCGGCGCACATCCACGTCTCCTGGCTCGATCCCAACAAGGTGCGTGAAGTCGTCGTCGTCGGCACGCGGAAGATGGTCGTCTACGACGACGTCGATCCCGACCACATGATCCAGGTGTACGACAAGGGCGTCGACCGCGTGCCTACCGGAAACGGCAGCGCCAATGGGGCCGCCGGTGGGGCCGGTACAGCAGCAGACCCACGCGAGCGCGCGGAGAGCTTCGGCGAGTTCAAGCTGTTGCTGCGCACCGGCGACCTGACGATCCCGAAGATCCGGTTCACCGAGCCGCTGCGCAACGAGATGGCCCACTTCGTCGACTGCGTCGAGACGGGCAAGCGGCCGCTCACCGACGCGCAGAACGGCTTGGACGTGGTGCGCGTGCTGGAGGCCGCCGACGAATCGCTGCGGCGCGGCGGGGCGCCGGTGGAGATCGATTGGGAAGCGTGACGGGCATGGATACACGCACTGAAACACGCACGGATGCACCGACCGTGGCGATGCCTCCGACGGCACTCGAGCGCACGAATGGCGGACTGCCCGGATTGGGGGCGACGTACCGCCTCTATCCCAACGTGCACCTCGGCGAGGGGTGCGAGATCGGCGACTTCGTGATCATCGGCGTGCCGCCCAAGGGGAAGCTGCCGGGCGAGCTGCCGACGATCATCGGTCCCGGGGCGGTGATCCGCTCGCATACGGTGGTCTACGCCGGGAACGTGATCGGGGCCAACTTCCAGGCGGGGCACGGCGCCCTGCTGCGCGAGAGCAACACCATCGGCGACAACGTCAGCATCGGCAGCCACAGCGTCGTCGAGCACCACGTCGAGATCGAGGATCGGGCGCGCATCCACTCACAGGCGTTCGTGCCGGAATACAGCACGCTCAAGCAGGGCTGCTGGGTCGGGCCGCGGGCGGTGTTCGTCAACACGCCCCATCCGCTGTGCCCGCAGGTGCCCCGGTGCATCAAGGGGCCGACGCTCATGCCCGGCGCTAAGGTGGGCGCCAACGCCACGCTGCTGCCTGGTGTCACGATCGGCGAGCATGCGCTGGTCGGCGCCGGCGCGGTGGTGACGAAAGACGTGCCTCCGGGTGCGGTCGTCGTCGGCAACCCGGCCCAGGTGATCAAGCACATCCGCGATCTCGTCTGCCCCGTCGACGGCGAAAATCCGTACGCGCATCTGCTGGGAGCAGTTAGTGAAGACTGAAGACCATGTGCGGCATTGCCGGGTGGATCGACTATCAGGCGCCGAAAGCCGAGGCAGCGGCGCTGCTGGAGCGCATGAAGCGCGCGATCTGGCACCGCGGCCCGGACGAGGACGGGTCGTTCGTCGACGATCGAGCCGCGATCGGGATGCAGCGCCTGGCGATCATCGACCTTGCCGGCGGCCGGCAGCCGATGGCCAACGAGGACGGGACGATCTGGATCGTCTTCAACGGCGAGATTTACAACTACCCCGAGCTCCGGCCACAGCTCGAAGCACGCGGGCACCGCTTTGCGACCAATGCGGATACCGAAGCGATCGTCCATCTCTACGAGGAGCTGGGCGACGACTGCGCGACCGCGCTCGAGGGGATGTTCGCGTTCTGCATCTGGGATAGCCGGCGGCAGCGAGCGCTGCTGGCGCGCGACCGGCTGGGCAAGAAACCGCTGTTCTACACCGAGACGGCCGGCGGGTTGCTCTTTGGCTCCGAGCTGAAGGCGCTGCTGTGCCATGCGGACGTACCGCGCGAGATCGACCTCGAATCGCTGAACACGTACCTGGCACTCAACTATACGCTGGCGCCCCGCACAATGCTGCGCGCGGTGCGGCAGGTCCGACCCGGCCACCGGCTGGTGTACCAAGGCGGACGAATCACCGAGAGTGCGTTTTGGGAGCCGCGCGGCGATGGTACGCCGCCCGATCAACCGGTGGAAGCGTTTCGCGACGTGTTGGCACGGGCAGTCAAGCAACGGCTGCTATCGGACGTGCCGCTCGGCGCGTTTCTGTCCGGCGGGATCGATTCGAGCTCGGTGGTCGCGTTCATGCAGCAGACGGTCGACGAGCCGGTGCGGACGTTTTGCCTGGGATTCAGCGAAGAGTCGTGGGGCGAGCAGGACTACGCCGCGCTGGCGGCGCGCCACATCGGGACGCGGCACACCGAGGCGAGCGTGCCGGCGGCCGAGGGACGCTTGCTGGCCGATGCGCTGCCGGGGATCGTCGCAACACTCGACGAGCCGCACGGCGACACGTCGGCCATCCCGATGTACTACCTGTGCCAGGCGACGCGCCGCGAAGTGACGGTCGCGCTCTCGGGCGACGGCGGCGACGAGATCCTGGCCGGCTATGAAACGTACGTCGCGGATAGGCTGCGCCCGATCTACCGGCTGCTGCCCCAGCCGGTGCGCACCGGGCTCGTGGCACCGCTCGTGCGCGCGCTGCCGGCATCGGGCAAGAAAGTGGCGCTCGACGAGATGCTGCGGCGCTTCGTCGCCGGGGCGGAGCTACACGCCGACCAGGCGCACTACGCCTGGCGCACGATCTTCGACCGAGAGGCGCGACTCGCCGTCCTGGCCGGGGGGGCGCGCACCGCAGCGGCGTCGCACGAGCCGTTCGAGGATTGCCTGGCGTTGTGCCCCAATCTCGACACGTTTTCCGGCACCCGGCGCTTCATGTACTTCGACGTGCGCACCTGGCTGCCCAACGACATTCTGGTCAAGGTCGACCGCACCAGCATGGCGCATTCGCTCGAGGTGCGTGCGCCGTTTCTCGACCACCGGCTCGTCGAGCTCAGCTTCCGCTTGCCGGACAAGTGGCACCTGCGCGGGCTGCAGAAGAAGTATCTATTAAAGTGCGCGATGCGGGGCATCCTGCCCGACACCATCGTCGACCGGCGCAAGGGGGGATTCTCCGCCCCGGCCGGCACGTGGCTGGCCGGCCCGCTGCGTGACCTGGTGTATGATTCGCTCGCCCGCCGGGCCGGTGGACCGTTGCCGTATTTCGAGCAGCGCGCGGTTCAGGATCTCATCGCCCGTCACGATGCAGGCGCGGCCGAGCACGCGTTACACGTATGGGGACTCCTGACGTTCCATCTCTGGCACGACTGGATGCGCCGCTGGCAGGCGCCTGAGGTTCGGGCGGAGCAGCCGGCGAGCGCCTCCGGCGTTCCCGTGTAGCGGGCAGCCGATCGACAGGTGATCCCCCGATGATTGACCGACGAGGCGAGGCGTGGAGACGACAAGTCTCACCAATGGCTCCTCTGGCATGACCGTGGAAGCACCACCCGACGGCCAAGACGGCCAGGGCGGCACCGCCGCCGGCACAATCACCGGCAGCAGTTTCGTCGCCGGCGAGGCCAAGGTGCTGTTGCCCGGCTACAGTGTGGTCATTCCGGCAGTGAATGAGGCAGACGCGGTTGGCGACGTCGTCCGGCGCGTGCAGACCGTGATGACCGTCACAAGCGAGCCGTACGAGGTAATCGTCGTCGACGACGGCTCGACCGACGAAACCGCACGGGAGGCAGCCGCCGCGGGCGCGGTCGTGATTCAACACCCGCACAATGTGGGCTACGGCGCCGGGCTCAAGACGGGGATCACGCACGCACGGTTCGATCGGATCATCATTAGCGATGCCGACGGCACGTATCCGATCGAGCGTATCCCCGACCTGCTCTCGTACGCCGGCCGGTTCGATATGGTGGTAGGCGCGCGTCAGGGGCAACACTACCGGGAGTCGTGGCGCAAGGAGCTGTCGCGCTTCGCGCTCGGCACGATGGCGAGCTGGGTCACCGGCACGCGCATTCCTGACGTCAACAGCGGCTTTCGAGTGTTCCGCACCGCGCTGGCGCGCCAGTACTTCCACGTGATCTCGCAGGGCTACTCATTTACGACGACGATCACGCTGGCCGCGCTGTCCAACGGGTACTTCGTCAAGTACGTCCCGATCGAGTACAACGCGCGGGTGGGCAAGAGCAAGGTCAAGCTGCTGCGCGACATTCCGCGTACGATGCAGATCGTTTTTCAGGCGGTCGTCTACTACAACCCGATTAAGCTCTTCCTCGCCTTCGCGCTGCTGTGCCTGGCGCTGGCACTAGCGAGTTGGCTCGTGTTCGCCCTCACCCAATCGACGGTGGCGGGGGTGGTCGCCGGCCTGTGGACAGTTTCGGTCGTCCACTTTGTCGCCCTCGGGCTGCTCGCCGACCTCATCCGCGTGCGCCACGTGCCGCGCGCGCCGACACTGACCAGCCAGCGATGAGTGAACTGCGGAGGGGAAGGCGGCAAGCGAAGGAACGAATAACGAAACCGCCGATGAACGCCGATAGTCAAGGATCCAGGCTGACGTATCGTCGCTTGAGAGCAGCTTGCGTGAAACGCTGTAAGGGAAGGTGCCGCTATGGGTTTTTCTAGCCGGCTGGCGGGAACGCGCATCGTCGTGACCGGAGGGGCGGGGTTCTTGGGGCGGCACGTGGTCGCAGCGTTGCGGGCGCACGGGTGCCCTGGCGAGGATATCGTCGTGCCGCGGAGCGCCGAGTACGACCTGCGTCGCGAGGCGGCGGTCGAGCGCCTGTACCGCGAGCACCGGCCGGACGTGGTGCTCCACCTGGCGGCGGTGGTCGGGGGGATCGGCGCCAACCGGGCACACCCGGGGCAATTCTTGTACGACAACCTCCTGATGGGCGCGCTGTTGCTCGAGCACGCCCGGCAGGCCGGGGTAGCCAAGTTCGTCGCGATTGGCACGATCTGCAGCTACCCCAAGTGGACCCCGGTGCCGTTCCGGGAGGACCACCTCTGGGAGGGCTACCCGGAGGAGACCAACGCGCCGTACGGCCTAGCCAAGAAGCTGCTGCTCGTGCAGGCGCAGGCGTACCGCGAGCAGTACGGCACCAACGCCATCTACCTGATGCCCACCAATCTCTACGGCCCCGGCGACCACTTCGGTCCCGACGGGCACGTCATCCCCATGCTCATCGCCAAATACTTCGACGCGCTCGAGACCGGTGCCGGCGAGGCCGTGGCGTGGGGCGATGGCACCCCCACCCGCGAGTTCCTGTTCGTGGAGGACGCGGCCGAGGCGATCGTGCTGGCCGCCGAGCGCTACGACGGCCCCGACCCGGTGAATCTCGGCTCGGGTGAGGAGATCAGCATTCGCGCGCTGACCGAGCGCATCGCCTTGGAAGTGGGCTACGGCGGGCGAATTACGTGGGATCCGAGCAAACCCAACGGCCAGCCCCGCCGCTGCCTCGACACCTCCCGCGCCGCCGAACGCTTCGGCTGGCGGGCGACGATGCCCTTCGCCGACGGGCTGCGCCGCACCGTCGCCTGGTACAGGGCCGAACGGGCCGGCGGCCGCCTCTGGGGGGCGGTGCCACCGGAAAGGCGATCAGTGGTCAGCGATCAGCTTTCAGCGCTCAGCGCTCAGCAGCTCACGTTGGAAACCACAGGGCCGCTGACCGCTGACCGCTGATCGCCTGCTCACGCCGGGCGCCGGACGTAGACGACGTCGCGCAGGAGCATCGTGCCGCCGTGGAGGGCATCGCTGCGGGTCTCGCCGAAGGCGACGCGGGACAGCGAACGCCGGCCCTCCAGGGTCCACGCGGTGGCGCCATCGAGGCGTAGCTCCAGCCGGGAGGGGTCGAGGCGCAGGCGCCACGCGTGCATCCTGCCATCGCCGGCGAGGCGGGAGACCGAGCTGCTCGTGCCGCCGTTGGGGCGCTCGGTATCTTCGAACACCTGGACGTCGAAAGGCGTGGCCTGAATCAGCAACGCGCCCGGCTCGCCGGCGAAGCGCAGCTCGCACACGACGAAGAAGCGTTCGTCGAGCGTAATCGTCGCATCCCACGTCAACTCCTCGACCTGGTCCGGCCGGCTGCCGCCAAGTGGCGCCAGCGGCAGGCGCGGCGATGCCCAGGCGCGCCTGCCGGGGGCGCTGGCCAGGCGCATGCCGTCCGGGCCGATCGCGACGCTTGCCGATGGGTCGGCGAACGTCTGCCAGGGGGAATCCGGCGCGTCGAGCGGCACGACACCTCGGCCGGGGAGGATCGCTTGGAACACAGCCGATGGTTCGCGCGGGACGTGCAGCGGCTGCAGTGTCGCCGGCACACGAACTTGGCAACCACCGGCGGACGCGGCAGCGGCGCCAAACAGGATCGGGAAGATAGCACGTCGAACGGCAGGCACGTGTAAACCAAAGCCAAGGTGGGACTCATAGGCGTCCTCACTTTGCATTTTGCAGGTTACACTTTGCACTTGGTGTAGTGTTCCGGTACTACCTGCTACTGGCCATGACTGTCGCATTGGGCATGCCCGACTACGCCGTGGCGGCGACGAGCATCGCCAGTACTTTACACTTCTCCAACGGTGTCCCGGCCGGCGAGGCTGCGAATGTAACCGAATGCCGGTTGGCACGTTATGTCAGGAGTAGCTACAGTCTTGCAGTTGCGGCACCTTCAAGCCCCATGCACTACTTTCCTGCGTATCTGACAGTATTCGGCGTCGCGCTTGGCGCATCGCTCTTTGGCACGCCAGTGGTGCGCCGGTTCGCCAACCGCTGGGGGGTCCTCGATCAACCGAGCCAGCGGAAGGTCCACGTCCGGCCGACACCCCTGCTGGGTGGCGTCGCGATCTACGCCGGCTTTTGGCTCGCGGTGCTGATCGTCAGCCGGCTAGAAGTCGCCGCGCCGGAAGTGTTCCTGCCGGCGACGACGATCGAGTTGGGCGCCATTTTTGTGGCAACGCTCACGCTGATGCTGCTCGGGCTCGCCGACGACATGTGGAAACGCCAGCAGGTGGCACAGAGCGAGACAGATGACACCGGCCAGCGAAAGCCGGGCGGTCTACCGCCCCACGTGAAGCTAGCGGGGCAGTTGCTGGCGGCCCTAATCGCGGTCGCCGGTGGGCTGCAATTCGAAGTGTTCGGCGTGTGGTGGCTCGACGTGTCGCTGACCGTGCTGTGGATCGTCGGGATCAGTAACGCGATCAACCTGCTCGACAACATGGACGGGCTCTCGGCCGGCGCCACCACGATCGCGGCGAGCTTTTTCTTTATCATCGCCGCACTCAACGGGCAGTTGCTGGTGGGCATCATGGCGCTGGCGCTCGCCGGCGCGTGTCTCGGTTTTCTACGCTACAACTTCAACCCGGCGACGGTGTTCATGGGCGACGCCGGGACGCTGTTCATGGGCTTTCTGCTCGCCGCGATCGGGCTCAAGCTCAAAGCGACCGGCCCGGCGTGGTGGAGCTTTGTCCTGGTCGTCGTCGTGCTCGCGCTCCCGATTTTCGACACGAGCCTGGTGACGGCCTACCGACTCTGGAAGGGCCGGCATGTGGCGCAAGGCGGGAAGGACCACACGAGCCATCGCCTGGTGAAGCTGGGGCTACCGCACCGGCAAGCGGTGCTCGTGCTCTATGCTGCGTCGGTTGCCGCCGGTACCCTGGCGCTGGCGCTCGCTCGCGGTGGACAGGCGTTTGGCGAGATCGTGGCACTTCCGGCGCTCGCCCTCACCGTGGGCGCCGGCCTGCTCCTGGCGCGCATTGAGACGTAGCGCTGTTACCCCTGCCGAGCCCTCAATGCTCGAGCAGCCACAGCCGGCGGCAGCGCCGGCACACAGGGTAGCGCCGGTAGACTCGGGCGTTGGCGTGCTCTTGCTGCTGGCCGCCTACGTGATCTGCCGCGCGGCGCTCGGCGCGCTCGTCAATCCTCCCTACAACGGGCCGGACGAGGCCGGGCACGTCGAGCACGTGCGCTCGCTGATCGAGAGCGGCGGGGCACGCATCACGGGAGTCGAGGCCCGACAGCCGCCGATGTTCTACCGGCTCGCGGCGGGACTCTGGCTGGCGACCGAAGGAGCAGCAGTGCCGGCTCGACTGTTTGCCTTGCGGCTGCTCTCTGGGGCAGCGGGGGTGATCCTGTTGGGGGCGGCCTGGGCGGCGGCGCGGCGGCTCTGGCCGGGCCGGCCGTGGCTTGCCGCCGCGTCCGGCACCATCGCGGTACTCGCGCCCGGGCACCTCTATCTGCTCGCCAGCGTGAGCAACGATCCACTGGCCGCGGCGCTATCGGCGCTCTTCGTGCTCGGGATACTCCATCTGGCACTCGATCGCGTCGAAGGCGACGACGGTCCGGCAGGGGCCGCTCAACGCACCCACCGGCGCCGAATGTGGTGGGCCATTACACTGGGAGCCGGCGCCGGCGCGGCGCTGACCAAGCTGACGACGTTGCCGGTGCTCGCCGCGGGCGGCGCGGCGCTGATCGTCTCCCACCGGAAGCCACTGCTCGCGCTGTGGCGCCGGTGGGCCGTTCGTGCTGCCGGCGCGCTGGTCCTCGCCGGTGGCCTGGCAGCCTACGTGGGGTTGCTGCGGCAGCACCCCGCGGACTCGTTCCTGGCAGCGGCCGCGCACTTTGGTCCACTCGCACTGCTCCGTGCCCCGGTCGCCTACGTCCAACTGGGAGGCCTCGCTGAATCGACCAGGACGTTCTGGTATGCCTACGACTACGCTGCGCGCTGGCCGCAGACGATCGAGCTCTTCGTCCTCGCCTCGGCGGTAGCCGCTTCTCTGGCCGCCGCCCTCGGCCTGATACTAGCCCGCAAGTGGGTCCCCGCGGTGCTGTGGCTGGCGGCCGGCGCCCAGCTCGTCTTCGTCGCCGGCCGGTTCGGGTTCGCCGACCTGCTCCAGATTGAGATGGGCGGCGCCGCGCAGGCCAAAGCGTTCTTCCCCGCCATCCTGCCGTTGTCGCTGCTCTTCGTCGCCGGCCTCTCGGCGACGCGGGACCGGCTCAGGGCGCTCGCCGCGCCGGGGCAGCCCCACGACGGCGACGCGCGGGGCGACCGCTGGCTCGCGCTGGGCATGTTCGTCTGGTTGCTCGGGCTCGACACACTCAGCCTGGCGATCAGCTTGTGGCACCATTACCGCTGGTGGCAGATCGGCGCTTAGCGCAAGTGCAAAGTGCAAAGTGAGGACGCCTGCGGGTTTCAGCTTGGCTTCGGTGTAGTGCCATGGCAATACAGGAGATAGCGCGGCTGTCCGAGCAACGCACTCTTGCGACCTCTGAGCAGCCAGAGGATGCCGCAGTCTCCGGCCCCGCTGCGCGGCCGCGTGGTGACGCCTCCGGCTGGGCTGCGCCGGTTTCGGTTGCGGCGCTGGCGCTGCTCGTGCGCTTGGCGCACCTCCAGTTCACCGCCAAGCTGCTGCTCGTCGACGACGCGGCGTTCTTCGAGCAGCACGCCCGGAGCTTCCTTGGGGCCTGGGCCGCCGCCGGCACGGCAGAGTTCTGGCCGCGCTTGCGGGACGTGATCGACGGCGCCTCGCTCCAGGGTGTGCTCTATCCGATCTTCCAGTCGCTCGTGTACGCGATTGCCGGTGGGGCCGGTAGTACCGGGGCCACCGGCGTCGATCATCGCGCGCTCGTGCTCGTGCAGGCGTTTTTGGGCACGGTGTCGGTCTGGTTGACGTACCTGACGGCGCGCAGAGCGTTCGGCCGGGTCGCAGGCGCCGCTGCCGGCGTGTTTACGACAGTCTACGCACCGCTCGTGCTCAGCAGCGCGTACCTGCTGGCCGAGGCGCTGCTCGTCTGCCTGCAGGCGCTGATCCTGTACCTGCTCGTGTGCGCGCTGGATACGGCCGACGTGACTCGCAGGCGCTTGCTTGGCGTCGCAGGCGGCGTGTGTACCGGATTGTTCATGCTGCGGCCGGCGTTTCAATACGCCGGTCCCCTGCTCGCCTTCGCCCTCGGAGCTGCCGGCGCGCTGACGGCGGGCAGAGATCGCCGGCGGCTCGCAGCGCGGCAATTGGCGGCGCCCTTTGCCGCCGGCGTGCTGGCGATCGCACTGCCGTGGATCGCCCTAAACGGGCTGGTGTACGGCAGCTTTGTCTGGTCGCGGACGGGTGATGCCTGGCAGCAGGTCTACTGGGGCCTCTACCCGCCGAACCGGGGCTGGTGGCCGCCCGATTCGCCGGTTCCGCCGAAGTACGGCGTCGAGAGCCTGCCTGGGGCCCGCGCCGCCGGGCAGCAGATCGAGGTCAAAGATCGCGACTACCTCGAGGCCGCGATCGACCAGGTACGGGCGACGCCGCTGAAGGCCCTCGCTACCGAGGTCAACAAGCTCTACCAGGCGTACCTGCGCCCGTCCAACGCCTACGCCGAACAAACGGCGCTGGTAGGTCCCTTTGCCACACCGCTGCACCACGTCCTGGTGCTCGTGGCGCTCGCCGGTTTGTGTCTCTCGTGGCGGCGGCCGGCGCATGCTATCGTGCTTGCCACCGGCCTCTTTGCTTCGGCGCTGCCGTATCTCGCGTCGCACATCGACCTACGCTACACGATCCCGCCGTCGCAGCCGGCGGCCGTCTTTGCCGGCCTCGCCATTGGCCAGATCGCCGCGGCGGTGACGGCCGCCGGGAGGCGCGAAGCTAAACCGAGTCCAAAGTCGCAAGCCCAGTGTCCAAAGCAGCCGGTATCAGGCACTCGACCTTGGACATTGGACTTTGGACTTTGGACTGAGTCTTGGTGGCACGCGACGCGCGCGAGGGCGGGCCTGATCGCGGCGCTGGCCGCGCTACCGCTCCTGCCCGCCATGGCGGTGTGGGCGGTCGGCGTGCCGTGGCTTGTCGCGGTCCTGCCCGGAATTGCACCTTGGCACGCCCACCTGTGGCACGCGGCCGTCATGTGCGTGACGCTCGCCGTCGCCGCTACCGGGTGCTTCGTGCTGCTAGCGCCGTTGCGGCGACGGCGAGCGTTTGTGCTCTCGGGACTGGCGCTGGGCAGCGCGCTCGCGGGAGTCTACGGCGTCCAGGCGGTCTACGACGGCGACTGGCATCAGTGGTCGGTCCTACTGCGACCGGGCGACGCCGTGCGCCAGACACTGGTGCTGCCGGCCGGATGGCAGTTGCCGCCGGGTGGCCGGGCGGAGATTCGATTGTACGTTTCGGGCGACCCTCGGCGTGAGTACGAGCCGGTCGTGCGGGTCAATGGGCGCGAGGCATGGCGCCTGGGGCCGGGGTTTGAATACTACGCCGGCCAGGAGAAGTTTTGGACGCAAATCGCGGCCATGGCCAGGCACCAGGGCAAAGAACGCATCGAAATTCCGCAGTGGCTCGGCGTGCCACTCGATGCCGACCTGTTGTCCGGCAACCGTCTGGAGATCGAGCTGGTCATCGAGCCGCGCCGAGCCGGTGGCAGTGAGCCAGCCATGGCCGCGGCCGGTAGCCGCAGCGCAGGCGGCTGGGTGCGGGTCTGGGGAGACTACGCGCCGCGGCCCGGCGAGCGCATCTACGAAGGCCCGGCGGTGTACAGCCGCTTCCCCGGTGCCGACGAGGCGTTCCTCAAATACGTGGCGACCGGCGAGTACGGGATCCGGCGATGGACGCCGCTGGATAGCGTCCGGTCGGACGCCGCACGGCGCCGCAGCGATCTACGTGGCGGCACCGCCGGCGGCGTCTGGCAAACTCACGACCTAAGCGATGCGCCGGGGCGGCAAACTGGGGAATACCGCATCCGGCTGCTGATCTTTGGCCCATCGGGCGAGCTCGTGTCGCTCTATTGACCGTATTGACCGGCGTTGGCCGGCATCGACGAACTATGACCAGCAACGACCAACAGGGAGGAGACACCACGTGCGGCTGAGCGATCCGTTTGCGAGGCGGCTGGTCACGGCCGGAGCCTGCGCTCTCGCGGCAGTAAACGTGGCACTGGTGGCCAGTGTGGATCTTCCCCTCACCCGGGCGACCGCCCTGACGTCGCTGGCAAACGTCATCGTAGCCGTCTTTCCGCTGGCGTATTTCGGCCTATGCGCCTGGGAGAGCATAAGACCGAGTCGGGAGGCATCCAGCGCAGCGCGAATCGGCACCACCGCCGGCTCGACCGCAGCATCGCGCCGTGTTGGAGAGAGCGTCACGAGCTCCCACTGAAGGCAACCAGTCTCAGCGCGCTTCGCCCGCCGGTATTCTGAATGTCCTTAACAACGTAGGTATCCGGTGGAAGTCGTTGCCGGCCCTCCAGGTTCCAGACGACGTAGAGTATGCCCGGCGAGCGAGGCTCGTGTTCCCATTCGACGCGCCGCGCTTCGAAGGGTGGAAAGCTGACCGGCCCAGGCTCTCCAGCATTAGTCTGTCGGAGAAGCTGCTCACTGCCGCCGTAGTGGAGGTAGGTAGCCGGATCGTACGCTGTGGCGAAGAGCGCGTAGACGTACGCGAACTCCAGATTCTGGGGAACGACGACCTTCGTGAACTGGCCTTGCTCTACCTGGGAGCGGGCCTCTCGAAACGCCTCGAGCGCGCCGCTCGACCAGGACTCGGCGTGTTCGCGCGGATAGTGGCGATGATACGAGTACAGGTAGAAACCGACACTCAGAACGACCAGCAGCAACCAGTCGCGCTGCAGGCGGCGCCGGCGCAGCCACCTCCACATAGGAGGAACTCCGGCGGCAGCGGCGAGATACCACGCCGGCAACATCGCGATGGAGCGAACGGCGTGGGGCGCCTCGGTTGCCACCGCCGCCGGCAGCGGTCCGACAAGGAGCCAGCCGGCGATGGTGCGCATGACCGGTAACCGCCAGTAGCGGACAATCTGGCCGATGCCCAGCAGAAGCAGCGGAAGGTCCCAAAGGTACAACTGGCCGTGGTCGGTGGAGCGATGTCGCCACTCTGCGTCGCCGCGGGTAAAGAGATACGTAACGTCGAAATGCGCGAGGTACGCGTCGATCGACCGGCGCGCACTGAGCAGTAGTGGGGAATTGAGGGCCCACGGTACCCCATCGTGGCGATCGCGCGCGATCCGCTCGCGCGCGATGCGGAGCACCTCCGTATCTGCCAGAAGCAGCGCTTGGGCCGGGCGAGCACGGGCACGACCATCCAGCACCTGTTGTGCAATCGGCGCCAGGCCCAGGCCCAGCGCGACCGCCGTGGCACACAGCCAGACACGGGGTGGCAGCACGTACCGGTCGCGGAAAGCCCAGAACAGCACCAGGACAAGCAGCGGCGCCACGACGATACCGCCGGGATAGGCGTAAACGGCCAGCAGGAACGCCGCCGCTGCGCCGACGTAGCACGCGCCAATGGCGTGCCGGCGGCGGCTGTCACCACCGCTTTGGCGAGAGAGTCGCGCGGCTGCAAGCAGCGCCGCCGCAAGGAGCACCAGGCCAAGCACCAGAAGACTTACTTCGCGTGCCGCCCGGGTGAACTGGAGATGCCATGGCGAGATAGCCAGAAACCCGGCCGCGCTCAACGCGAGTCGCCAGTTCCGAAAGAGGAGCACAGCGACGACGTACAGCGCCGCGACCGAGAGCGTACCCGCGATTGCGGCCGGCAATCGGATCGCGAACGGCGTCAGGCCAAAGATGGCGATGGCCGGCACAGTTGAGTAGACATATGCCGGGCGCTTGAATTCGCCGAAGGCTCGAAACGCCGACGGAAGCCAGGCACCGTACTCATCCCGGCCTGTCTTCAGCAACGTGAATCCGTTGTAGCCGATCGATACCTCATCGGCATCTAGGCCCGGAGGGTTGGCGCCAAGCCCCCAGAGCCGGAGTACGAGTGCCAGCGCGACGAGTGACGCTAGCCACGGCAACGGTCGCGTCGCGCTGGAACGTTCTGCTTGGGAGCGCGGCGCGCCGGCGATGGGAGCGCTCCAAGATTCCGTGACCTGTGTCATGAGACGTGTGGAAACCGAGGGCAATCCGCTTGGACGACGGCGCTTCGGCGCTATGCCACCTTGCGCTGGCGTGAACATGCTGCCACGTCAACGTGGCAGTTCGGCTGCCGCCAGCGACGCCGGAGGACGCGGCCCATTGGGCGGCCGGAGGATGCCGGGATCGACGACTACCAGCGGGTTGCCCCAGCCGGCCCAATCGTACCTGACGTCGTCAACCGGCTCGGTTCGCAGCGTGAGCCTGATCTCCTGGCCGGCGTAGGTGCCCAGCGGCAGACGGACCTCCACCCACCGGCGTTCGTCCTCATGCGCCCGAGGGTTGAGCCGCTGCGCGTACAACTGATCTGTTTGACCGTTGGCGCGCGCCACCTCGACGATAAAGCGCACGCCGTCGCCGTACGGCGTCGACCACGAATCCGGACGCAGCGCCATGCCCGACTGAAAGACGGTACGTTGATCGACGACTTGGAGGCGGAAGGTCGCCTTGGCCGGCGGGTGCATGTACAGCCAGCGACGTTCGCGGCCGCCATGAGCCAACGCCCCCCTCTCCGGTTCGAGTGGACCGACGCGCAACCAGTTCAGATCAAAGAAGGCATTCTCTCCCAGTCGTGCTCCCGCCGCGGACTCCAGAACAGCCGCGCCGGTCTGCACGGCAGCCGCCAGGTCAAGTACGAGACGGTTCGCCTCGTGAGGCGCCCCCCAGACGCGCAGGTGACGCCCCGACTCTACCGCCAATTGGAATAGGGCAAGCGTGCCGGCCAGCGTGAGCGCGCCGAGAATGAGCCACCGCTTGGCTTGCGTGAGCCGGCTAACTGCGCCGGTTGAACGGCGGATCGTACGCAGCAGCACGCCGGCGGCGACCAACAGCGTCATGGCCGTGACCGCATTCGCTGCCGTTCTGATCAGCGTCGTCCCAAACACCGATTGTACTCGATGTCGACCCGCAGGTACGTCGACGAGCTGAAATCCGAGCGTGGAGTCTTCGTCGGCACGGTACGGCGGGACGCGGATGGGTGCCGGCTGTCCATCGAGGAATGCCCGCCAGCCGGGGAAATCGAGCTGGTGCCAGGCGAGCGTGGCCCCACCCTCTTCGACGTCGACCACCGCCTCGCGCCACAATCCGGAGCCGCGCAATTCGAGCAGCGTTGCCCGGCCGGCATACACCAGAAGGGTGCCGCCGAGCCAACTGCCCGGCGGATAGAGGCGGTCGAATAGCTGATTGCCGCGCGGCCGGCCGGGCTCGCTGACGGCGATCACCACCGCCCTAGGCGTGAACTCGCCACTGCCGGTCGCCGCACCTCCCGCCCAGGCATCCTGCAGGTACTCACTCTCCACCAGTGCCGACGAGTCGACGCTGCGACTGACGGCGCCGGCTCGAGGGAGAGGCAAGGCGAGGAGCGAGCTCGTAACCAGACCGATCGCCACCGACGAGGCGATCGGCCATGCGGCCGCCGGTCTAGCTGAGACTTGCGCGATGCCGCCGCCGGCACACAGGGCCAAGCCCAAGGACAGCGGCCCCAGTAGACGCCACGGGAACTGTATGAAACGAAGGGGTGCAACATGCTCCCAGATAGCCGACGACCAGGTCGTGTTCAAGTACCACGCGGCGAGTACGACGACACCGGCGGCGACGAAGCCCGCGTTACCCACCACCCGCTCCGCCACCTCGACCCCTGTCGCCGACGAGGTGCCCCGACGTCGGTGGATCGCCGCAGCCAAGAAAGCCAGTGCAGCGGCGAAGCCGACGGCGAGCTGCTGGATACTGGGCTTGACCGGCCCTTCCGGCGCCCGTCCCGGTCGCCAAACGTACGGGTAAGTCCAGCCGATTTCGACCGCGCCCGACCGCGCACCGAAGTATTTGGCGTGCAATGTCGCCCGCGTGCTGCCAAGCGGATTGGCCAGTTTATCGAGCACCGACTCCACCGGGTGTTGCGCCAGATCGAACTGCACGGCACCGCCTTCACCGAGGGCAGGCAGGCATACGAACGCGGTGGCACCAAACGCGACGAGCGCCGCGCCCAGAAGTCGCCCAAACCGCTTATCAAGGGCGCCCCTGTGTACAAAAGACGACAGGAGTACCTGCGCTGCCACCCACACAACCGCAAAGGCCGCCGCGAGTAAGGCGCTCAGTGAGTGCGTCAGGAGCAATACCGCGCCAAGCGCCGCCGCCCGAGCCGATCGAGCCAAGGCCTCGTCGGATGGCGCGTGCCAGGCGCGATGGACGGCAAGTAAGAACCAGGGTAGGCCCCCCAAGGTGAGCGCCTCGGGCAGATCGCCACGAAGATAGAGATTGGTCAGAAATGGATATGGCGCGGCGACGTAGACGATCGCGGCGACGAGCCCTGCCAGGCTCCATCTGGAGCGCACACCTGTTCGATCTGATGCTGGCCAAACGCTCCTGACCAGTGCGTACGTCCCTGATGCGCCCGACAGAACAGCGAGTACCGCGAGCACCTGAAAGCTGGTGTAGATCGAGACGCCGGCCAATCGATGAAGTAGCGCGCCGGCGTAGTACGCCAGCGCCGGATAGTAGTTGAAGACCGGATAGCCGAAGCCGCGATACAGATCCGGAATCCAGCGAGGGTAGTCCCACCGCCGCGACAGCGACCAGTCGAGCGCAAAGATGCGGAGCAAGTGCGGGTTCCCGTCATCTGTTGCCCAAAGATCCAAATCGAGCAGTAGCGCGACGCCCCACACCGGCGCCGCACAGGCCGCGACGAGCAGCCACGGAAGGAGCGGCCCGGCAACGCGCCGCGCCGCGTGTCCGAGGGCCCTCACCGTCCGGCGCTGAAAGAATTGCGCACCATAGCTGACCCGGTGGCGGCCAGCGTCGACGGCATCAGCTTGCGAAAGGGCGGGTGCCGTTTCAGCCGTCCCGGTCATCGATCGTTTCGCACAGTACGACGCGGGTGCTCAACGGGTGGCGGCCGGCGTGAGCGCCGCTGCCGGCGCGGCGCGGGTTGGAGCATTGGCGCCCCCGGCGGCCTCGCCCCGGCCGCCGGGGGCGCCGAACCCCACGTCGAGCCGCCCGTCTTCTGCCGGCGTGTGATGCACGGCCGGGCGGTCCTTGAGCCACAGCGTAATCGCCACCGCGGCGACCAGCAGCGGCAGACCAAGGTTGCTGATCGAGCCGATCAGCGGCCACTGCTCCCAGAGCTTCGAGGTGCGGATGAGGAGGAGCTCCTGGTCGATGCTGAGCAACACAAACGCCGCGACGCCGAGCCCTGCCAGCGTGCGCTTGACCGAGCGGGCGGCGGGTAGCCTGCCCACCGCGGCCATCAGGGCGACAAACGCGATCAGCGTCGCGGTGGCATAGTGGAGCCACGTCAGGGGCGAAAGCATGAGCGCGACGGTCACCGCGAGCGAAAACTCCAGCACCTGCCCGATTCGGTCATCCGGCGCGCGGCCGGGACGCACGAGCGCGAGCAGCAAGAGCAACGCCGAGAGC
The DNA here is from genome assembly GCA_016199265.1 of Chloroflexota bacterium. GTDB lineage: Bacteria > Chloroflexota > UBA11872 > UBA12225 > UBA12225 > JACQGX01. Next base: position 26,759 of record JACQGX010000040.1, read on the forward strand.
GACGCCACACCGTTGAGAATGGCCGCGAGGGGGAGGTCGGGCGGTGGCACCGAGAGGTAGTACGCGTGCGACGTGAGAAACAAGCGGTTGTGCAGCACCGGCAGGCTGATGCTGGTGTGGTGCGTTGTCCCCCGCATCAGCAGCGGCGCCTTGTCGACGAGCCACGCCTGCCAGACCTCGAACCCACTGACGAGCACCGAAACTGCCAGCAGCGCGCTGCCGGCGACCGCTGCGCCGGCCAGCGCGCGGACGCGCCGCGCGAGCAGGAAGTACAGCAGCACCCAGCTCGCGAACGGCTTGAAGACGAGCGAGAGCGCGACGAGCGCACCGGAGACAACCCAGCGCCGGCGCAGGGCGCTGAACAGCGCCAGGGTGAGCGAGAGAAAGATAAACCCGTTTGGCTGGCCGAGCCAAAACGACTCGCGCCACGGAGCGTAGATGCTGCCGACGAGCACGACCAGAACCGCGATCGTCGCGATCGGGATCGCCGGCGAAAGGATGCGCCGGAGCAGCAACGCGACCGCCGTGGCAAACGCAGCGACGTGGAGCGTGCCGTACACGATCAGGCGAGGCACGTCGGGGAGCACCATCCACGGTGCGTAGACGAAGAGCAGCGTCGCCGGCGGCACGTTGATCTGCGCCCAGATGTCCAGTTGCAGCCGGTACGGCAGCTCGCCGCGCATCATCGCCTGCGCCGCCTGGAAGTGGCTCTGGAACTCTCCCTGGCGCATCGTCAGTTGCTGGACGAAGCCCCAGTTGACGAGGGCGGTACCGGTGACGGCGAGCGCGACGACCGTCGCAATGCCGGACAGCTTGAACGGGTTAAGCAGCGGCACCCGGCCCGGCGGGGCCGTGTCCCACACGCCACCTACGGCCGATTTTGCGTCGAGACGGCGCATCCGGCGCGAGGCGAGCGCGCCGGCGGCCACCACGGCGGCCACCACCAGCCCAACGTGCAGCAGAACGATCCAGAGGGCGACGTAGAGCGCGAACGTACGGCCTTCGTGCGGCGTGCGGAGCAGGTGGTGCGCGGCAGCGCCGTTCATCGCCAGCGACGGAGGGAGCGGCACAAACGCAACCGCCGGCCACCACGCCAGGGCCGCGCGGGTCAGCACGTCACGGGACGAGAGCGACGGATTCATCCGCCGAAGCAGCACGCCGAAGGTCAGCCATAACCCGGCGCAGCCGGCAAGCGCCACGAGCGCGACGATGGCGAGTATCGCCAGGCGGAGCGCCGGCTGCCCAGGCGGGATCGAGCGCTCGGCCGCGACGAAGCCGGCCACGACAGCCAGCGAGCCGGTTCCAAGTATGCTGCCAAGCAAGACGGCGCCGCGCACGACGCGGCGTTGTAGACGTTCCACGATTCCAGCCGTTGTAGGTGGCGCGACCGCCGCGCCGGCAACCGATGATAGCACCGCAGGGCACGAAGCTCCGTCGCAGTACACCCGAGCGTGGCACTACCTGACTCAACGGATGAGCGCGCGCGCCGGCCGTTTATACTCGCTGGGAGTTGGTGCAGGACTTGAGGGCGAGCGAGGCGCACCACACACCTGGGCACGGATCACCGCGCCGCACGCGTCGTGGCACACCCTAATGAGAGCGACCGTAGGGCTTTCAGCCGCTCTCCTCGCCGCGCTGCCCGCCGCCCTGATGACGGTGGCGCTATGGGATCGAACGACGCTCGCCGGCCTCTCCACACGGTGGGCCGCGACGTTTCTCTCGTTCCTCGTCGCCCTGCTCGGTTGGTCACTGGTCACCGGCCGCCGGGCCGGCAGCATCAGGAGCGTGCCCGCGGCCTTGCTGCCCGCGGCGTCGACGGCCGGGGCAGCGCTCGCGGCCGTGTACCTGTCCGAGGGCATCCACCACGCCTTTGTCCACGAGCCGGTCATCAAGGGACTGGCGCTGCCGGTCATCGGGGCGCTCGCGCTCGGCGTTCCGGTGTGGACACGGGCGCTCGCGTCCGTGCGGCAGGCTCCCGGCGGCGTGGCGGAGCGATTGCCTGTCCTGCTGCCGGCCATTCGGGACGCGCTCGCACCGCAACGGGGAAGCATCGCTTTCACGTCGCTCGCCGCGGTCGGAGCGCTCCAGGCGCTGTCCTACACCGCCGTCACGACCGACGACCTGATCCGCTACTGGGCGATTGCCGACGGGTTGCTCACCAGCGCGGGCTACCCGGCAACGACGGGGACGCCGGGCGCCGCCGGCTTCTACCTGGTGGAGTTGCCGGTCTACCCCGTGCTCGCCGCCCTTTCGTTCGCGCTCGCCGGCCACCGCTTCCTGGCGCTGCACCTGCCGCTGATCGCCGCTAACGTCGTGCTGCCACTCGCCTTCTACGTGCTGGCACGCGCGGCCGGCGCCGGCCGCCTCGCGGCGGTGTGGCTCTCGCTGGCGGTGGTGAGCGTGCCGTACTACCAGGTGTACGCGCTCGGCGCGTCACAGCCTGAGCCGCTGCTGGCGCTCGAGCTGACGCTGCTGCTGTGGCTCGTCTTGCGCCGGACGCAGTCGCCTCGGGACGCCGCTTCCAGTCGGGGCCGCCACGAATGGATCCTGGCCGGCGTGCTCGCCGCCGCGGCGGTGCTCACGCGCCCCGAGGGCGTGCTCTACGTCGGCCCGCTCGCCCTGGGACTGGCCTGGCACTTCCGGGCCGCGCTCCGGCGCACCCTCTTCGGTTGGTGGCGCGCACGGCGGCGTATGCCGACAGAGCCGGCGAGCGGGTCGTCGACCGACATTCGCCACGCGCCGAACGGCAACCTCGTGCTGGCCGGCGTCGTGTGCGCCGCACCGATCCTGTCATTCTCGGCATTCCTGTACGCGCAGTTCGGTATCGTGTGGCCGGCAGGCTGGACGAACGTCGCGGGGCCACAGTTCATCGTGCCCAATCTGCGGCTGGTGATCGAGCAGGTCCTGCCCCGGTACGCGGAGGCTGCCGGCGTGCCGGCGCCGCCGGCGAGCGGGCCTTTTCTGGCGCTCGGGACTCTCGCGCTGACCCTGGCAGGGCTCGCCCGGGTGTGGTCGCGCTATCCAGCGCTTCGCTTTGTCCCGGTCGCGGCCGGTCTCAACCTGGTGGTGATCTTCAGCTCGCCCAGCCACCTGACGCCCGACCTCTTTTCGCCGTCGACCTTCTTCCGCCACATATCGGTGTTGTTTCCGTGGCTGATTCCGGCGTGGGCGCAGTTGCTGCGAACCTGGGCACAACCAAGCGGCCAACCAAGCGGCCGAGGACGGTCCGACGAAGGACGAACATCGCAGGACGAACATCGCAGGACGAACGACCAAAGGGAAGTGGCCGTCGGTACGCGGGGCAACCAGAGTCGGGGCCGGCGGCCTGGTGCAGGCAGCCACGGGCGACGGAGACGGTGGACACGTGCCGGCATCGCCGTCACGGCCGCGGGCTTCCTGCTGGCCGAGATCGCGGTGCTTGGGGCGGCGACGGCGCGCGACCAGGCGCAGCAGGCCAACGTCTTCACGTCGGACGTCTACGTCTTGATCACCGACCTCTGGCAGGCGCCGGATGGTCTGCCGGTGCTGCAGTTCGTGAGGGGAGACGGGCTGGGTATACGTGTCGATCCGGCGTTCGACTACGGAGCGTTCCGCGGCCAACTCTTCGCGGCCGTTCGCTCGTACGACCTGCACGCCAACGACGCCGGTCGTGCGTACGTGCTGGCCAGCGCCGTCGTGGCGCTGGCGGCACTTGGGGCGCTGGTGCTGGGGAACGGCCTGCGTGGCGATGCGGCGAACGCTACACCGTGACCGGCTCCGGCTGGCGCTCGCGAGCGCCAGCCGGCGGCTCGGCCGTGGCCACTTCGCCGGCAAGACCGTCGGTGCCGACCTGGATTTCGGGACCGGCAGCGGGCTCGCCGCCCTCGCCTTCGGATCGCTCGGTGGTGCGGCCGCAAACGGTGCAGACGATCTTGCCGCCGGCCTGGATCGTCTGCAAGCCGCCCTCCACGGGGCAGCGCGCCGGCACCGGGCGCTGCCAACTGGCGAAGTTGCACGTCGGGAAGTTGCTGCAGCCGTAGAACGTGCGGCCCCGGCGCGTCTTGCGCTCGATGAGGTCGCCGCCGCACTGCGGGCACTCGACGCCGATCTTGGTCAGCAGCGTGCGCGTATTGCGGCACTCCGGGAAGCCGCTGCAGGCGAGGAATTTGCCGAACCGCCCCAGCTTGATCACCATCGGCCGGCCGCACACGTCGCAGACCTCGTCCGACGGCTCGTCGGCCAGCTCGACGCGCTCCATGAGCGAAGATGCCTTCTCGACGTCCTTCGAGAACGGTTCGTAGAACTCCCTCACCACGGGCGTCCACTCGGTGTCGCCCTCGGCGACCTGGTCGAGGTGCTCCTCGATTTGCGCGGTAAATCCGACGTCGACGACGTCCGGGAAGTACTCGACGAGCAGGTCGTTGACGATGACACCCAGCTCGGTCGGACGCAGCGCCTTCTCGAGCCGCTCGACGTAGCCGCGGTCCTGGATCGTGGAGAGGATCGGCGCGTACGTGCTCGGCCGGCCGATGCCTTCCTCTTCCAGCGCACGAATCAACGTCGCCTCGGAATAACGCGGCGGCGGCTGCGTGAAGTGCTGCTCGGGCGTGACGGTCTCGAGCTCGAGGTTCTCGCCCGTCTCCAGCTCGGGCAACTGCTTCTTGCGCGCATCGTCGTCTTCGTCGGCGTCGCCGGCGACTTTGAGGTAGCCCGCGAAGCGCAGCACCGAACCGGTGGCACGGAGCAGATACGTGTCACGCTTGCCGTTCTCACCCACGGTGGCATGCACGTCGACCGCGGTCGTGTCGAACACCGCGTTCTCCATCTGGCTGGCGACGAAGCGCTTCCAGACGAGCGTGTATAGCCGGTGCTGGTCGGTCGTGATGTGGCCGCGCAGCGACTCCGGCGTGCGGTAGACCGAGGTCGGCCGGATTGCCTCGTGCGCCTCCTGCGCCGCCTTGGCCTTGGTTTTGTACACGCGCGGCTCGGCGGGAACGTACTCGGGGCCGAAGCGCTCGCCGACGAGGCGGCGCGCCTCGTCCTGCGCTTCCTTGGCGACCTGGGGCGAGTCGGTACGCATGTACGTGATCAAGCCGACCTGGCCCTCCCCCGGTACATCGAGCCCCTCGTAGAGCTGCTGTGCCACCGTCATCGTCCGCTTGGCGGTAAAGCCCAAGCGGCGGCCGGCCTCCTGCTGCAGCGTGCTGGTAATGAACGGCGCGGCCGGCGCCCGCGAGGCTTCGCGCTTGCGCACGTCGGCGACGGCGTACATCGCGCGGCGCAGCGCCTCGACCGCTTCCATCGCGGTCGCCTCGTTTTTGATCTCCAGCTTCTCGCCGTTACGCTCGAGCAGCGCGGCGGTGAACTCGTCCTTCTTCCGCTGCTGGCCGTGGTGCGCCCCCGGCGCCGACTCCAGCTTGCGCAAGAGCGCTTCGACCGTCCAGTACTCCTCCGGCAGGAACCGCTCGACCTCCCGCTCACGCTCGACGACGAGGCGCACCGCGACCGACTGGACGCGGCCGGCAGAGAGTCCTTTCTTTACCTTGCTCCACAGCAGCGGGCTGAGCTTGTACCCGACCAGACGGTCGATGACGCGCCGCGCCTGCTGCGCGCGAACAAGGTTCATGTCGATGTCGCGCGGGTGCTTCAACGCGTCGTGCACGGCGTTGCGCGTGATCTCGTGGAACACGACACGCCGCACCTTGACGGGCTTCGCCTTGGTGCTCATCGCCTGGGTCAGGTGCCAGGCGATCGCTTCGCCCTCGCGGTCAGGGTCGGTCGCGAGCAAGAGCTCGGAGGCGCCGCGGAAGGCCTGGGCCAGCTCCTTGACGATCTCTTTCTTTTCCTTCGGAATCACGTAGCTCGGCTCGAAGCTCTGCTCCACGGCGACACCCAGACGTCGCTTGGGCAGGTCGCGAACGTGGCCGAGCGACGCCTTTACGTCGTACCCGCGTCCGAGGAATTTCTCGATAGTCTTTGCCTTTGCCGGCGATTCGACGATCACCAGCTTTTTTGCCGTTGTTGCCATGTCACACTCCACCCAGCCAAAGGGCCGGGTGCATAAGATTGCTGAATAGTCTGAAAAGCGAGGTTCTGAATAGATGGTAGTCGCCGGCGGAAGTGGATAAGCTCAGCCGCCCGCCCGCAAGACAAGGAAATGGGCCGTCGCGGTGGTGATGGCCCATCAACCGAATATAGCACGCTTCCTGCCGCGCCGACGCCGTGGTCCCATCACAGGCTAACGGCGCAGCCGCGGGCCGCCGATCGCCTCCGAGCCGATCACTGCTCAACTGTAACCAACGCCCAACCGCGTCCAAACCGCTCCAAACCCCGCGAACCTCGCGAACCCGCGGGCACAACACCCCATCTTTGCGCTCGGGTCCGCTCTCGTGCCGCGTTTTTGACCGTGTTTTACCCGAACCTCAACCGTCACTTGAGCCGAGCGACCGCACACTGGTGGTGTACACGGCGCTCGCATATGGAGGGAACTGGAGCCATGGTTGCCGTTCACGCACAACACGCTTCCGCCGGCACAGCCAGCACAGTCCACGACCACAGCCACTACGATCCCTACGCAGCGCACATGCGTCTGCTTCGGGAGCACGCGCGGGAGCTCTCGAGCGGCGCAGAGGAATTCCTGACGGCGGAGGTGGCATTCGACCTGCTCGCCGCCGGGCAGGTGGTCAACTGCACGATCGGCCCGCGTACGACCGGTTTTCACTCAGCCGGCGTCCAAGGGCGCGTCCGAAGCCGGGAACCGGGTTGGAACGTGTTCACCGGTCAGCCGATCGACGACGTCGATCAGGGAGTTGAGCCATCCTGTTCTGTAGCGACGGTGCTCGGCATCCGGCGTCGAACCAACGAGCTGGTGGTGTCGGTCGATGCCGCGCCGAGCGCCGCGATGAGCGGCAACGCGGCGCTGATCGACTTTACCAATCCAAGCGGCACGTATCAGCTCGCGTGTACGATCACGCAGGTGCGTCTCACATGGGAGGTGCGCCTGGTGCTGTCCGTGCAGCAGGCGACACGGGTACAGCTTCGGCGCTTCGCGCGTATTCCCGCTCTCTTACCGGTGCTCCACCTGGAAGTACGCTTACCCTCGGGTGACGCGTTCACGACGAACGGGGAGATTGTCGATCTCTCTCTCGGCGGCCTAGGGCTGCTCGTCTCGGAACCACTGCTGCACGGCGCGCACGTCGGCATCGCCGTCGACCTGCCCGGCCGTTCTGGGCGGCTCGTCGCGCGTGGCCGCATCGTCGTCCCACCGGGACCAGCAGAAGCACGGGCGGGCATCCGCCCGAAGGCCGGGTTAGGCTATCGCCGTGGCATCCAGTTCGCCCCACTCGCCGAGCACGACCTGAACCGCCTACGGCAGGCGCTCTACCGCCGCCAGGTGGAGCTGACGCGGCTGCGCATCGCGTAAAGTATACCGCGCTAGTTCGTCGCCGCCGCTGGGCTCATGATCCGCAGATCGACCCGCCGGTTGCGCGTGCGCCCCTCCGGCGTATTGTTGTCGGCAATGGGCTGCGAGTCGGCGTAGCCAGCGACGATTAGCCGCTCGGCCGCGATCCCGTGCTCGGCCAGCACCCGCGCGGCCGCCGCCGCCCGCGCGGTCGAGAGATCCCAATTGGTCAGAAAGCGGGTCGATCCGGTCGGAGTAGTGTCGGTGTGCCCCTCCACGCGAACCGGGTTCTTGTCGGGCAGGTCGCGCAACGTGCCGGAAATGAACTCGAGGAACTGCTGCCCCTCCGGCCGGAGCTCGGCGCTGCCGGAGCCAAAGATCAGCGAGCCGGCCAGCGAGATGATGACCGAATCTTTCGTCGCCGTCACGGTCACCTGATCGCCCAACTCCTGTTTCTCGGCATACCCCACCAGCTCGGGACCAATCGTCGTGCCCATCGAAGTGAGGCCGGTAAACGAGTTGGGCTTGCTGGCGATGGGGAGCGCTGGGCGGGGCTCTGAGCTCTTATTGAGCGGGCCATGGAAGGCCTGCTGCAATGAGTCGGCGACCGCGACGAACTTACTCGGCGTAATCGTGCTCGAGGCGTAGAGGACGACAAAGAGCGCCAGCAGCAGCGTGATCATGTCGGCATACGTGAGCAACCATCGCTCGCTGTTTTCCTTCTCTGGCTCGGGTTTCTTTACCGGGGGCATACCTCGTCTGCCTCTCCTGCCTCTATGGGTCGGACGCTACCGTCATCCTAGACGGTTACGCCTCGTAACCGCAAGTTGTTCCCCCGTTTGCCCGAAGTCGCCCCGGCTTGGGGAGCCCCTCATCCCCCAACCCCTTCTCCCACCAGGGGAGAAGGGGAGCGGGCTCGGCCGCGGCTGCCACCGGCGCGCCGCTCGCGACGCCCTTGGGCTCGACGACACGCAGGCAGCGCAGCGCCTTGAGGAGGTCTTCCTTCCAGCGCTGCGGCTGGGGCTGCTTCGGCAGGCGGATTTGGCCGTTGCGCACGACGGCCGAAGTGCCGAACGCCTTGTAGAGGGCGAGCCGATCGCTGACGACAAACGGCGACATCCTAATCAAAAGCGTCGAACCCTGCGCTTCGATGCCGCGCAGGTACCGCTGCTTAGCGAGCATCTTGAGCTCGAGCAGGTAGAACATGTCGGCCACCGGCGGCGGGAGCGGGCCGAAGCGGTCCTTAAACTCCTGACGCACCTCGCGGACCTCTGCCTCGGTTTCGAGGGTGGCGAGGCGCCGGTAGAGCCGCACCTTGAGGTCGGGGTCGCCGATGTAGCTGTCGGGCAGATGCGCGCCCAAGGGGAGGTCGAGCATAAGCTCGTATGCGGGGAGCGTGCGCTTGCCCCGCAGCTCGTCGACGGCCTGCGCCAGCAGCCGGCAGTAGAGGTCGAAGCCGACGGTGTTCATGAAGCCGCTCTGCTCGGGCCCTAATAGATTACCCGCGCCGCGGATCTCGAGGTCCTTCATCGCGATCTTGAACCCGGCGCCGAGGTCGGTCGCTTCGAAGATAGTGCGCAGGCGCCGCTCAGCGGTCTCGGTCAGCCGCCGGTGCGGATCGTAGAGCAGGTAGGCGAACGCCTGGTTGCCGCTGCGCCCGACGCGGCCGCGGAGCTGGTAGAGCTGCGCCAGGCCGAAGTTGCCGGCTTCGTTGACGACGATGGTGTTGACGTTGGGGATGTCGAGCCCGCTCTCGATGATCGTGCTGCACACCAGCACGTCGTGCGAGCCCTGCGAGAACTCGACCATCACCCGCTCGAGCGCCTCCTCGTCCATCTGGCCGTGGCCAACGGCGACGTCGACCTCGGGCACCAGGCGCCGCAGCTTGGCCGCGGCGCTCTCGATCGTCTGCACGCGATTGTGGACGAAGTACACCTGCCCGCCGCGGTCGACCTCACGCAGGATCGCTTCGCGTACGAGATCGTCGTGGTAGCCGGTGACGTACGTCTTGATCGGCAAGCGCGCCTCGGGCGGTGTCTCGATGACGCTCATGTCGCGCAGGCCGATGAGGCTCATGTGCAGCGTGCGCGGGATGGGCGTGGCGGTCAGCGTCAGCACGTGTACTTCGGCGCGGAGCTGCTTGATCCGCTCTTTGTGGGTCACGCCGAAGCGCTGCTCCTCGTCGATGACCAGCAGGCCCAGGTCCTTGAACTTCACGTCCTTGCTCAGCAGGCGATGCGTGCCGATGACGACGTCGACCGTGCCACGCCGCATCCCCTCCAGGACGGCCTCCTGCTCCTTCGCGGTGCGGAAGCGGCTGAGTAGCTCGACCGTGATCGGGTAGGCCTGAATGCGCTGGCGGAACGTCTGGAAGTGCTGAAGCGCGAGCACGGTGGTGGGGACGAGAATCGCCACCTGCTTGCCGTCTTGGACGGCCTTGAAGGCGGCGCGCACCGCGACCTCGGTCTTGCCGAAGCCGACGTCGCCGCAGACCAGCCGGTCCATCGGCTTGGTGTGCTCCATGTCGCGCTTCACGTCCGCGATCGCCACCAACTGATCGGGCGTCTCGACGTACGGGAAGGACTCTTCGAGCTCGTGCTGCCACTCGTTGTCGGGCGAAAACGCGTGGCCTTGGGCGAGCTCGCGCTGCGAATAGAGCTCGAGCAGCCCCTTGGCGATTTCGGCGACCGACTGCTTGACGCGGTTTTTGGCGCGCTCCCACTCGGCGCCCCCGAGCTTGCTCAGCGCCGGGACGTGATCGCCGACGCCGATGTAGCGGTCGACGCGGTCGAGCTGGTCGGTCGGTACGTACACGCGGTCGCTGCCCGCGAACTGCAGCAGGAGGTACTCGCGCTCGCCCGCCTCGGTGCGGCGCTTGACGAGGCCCTGGTACTGCGCGATGCCGTGCTCGACGTGGACGACGAAATCGCCCGGCCGCAACTCGGAGAGGAAGCTCTCCTTGGCGATGCGCCGGCGGCGGATTACGCGCCGCGGCTTGGCCCAGCCGAAGACCTCGGTGTCGGTGAGCAGGAAAACGCCGAGCGGCGCATTGGCCCAGCCTTCGCCCAACTGGCCGTGCACCAGCGTGAGCGTGCCGCGCTCGGGAACGCGATCGAGCTGTTCCTGCGGTACGAGCGTGGTGCCACGGTCGGCGTACAGCTCGGCCAAACGCGACGACTGCTGCGAGACAAGCACGACGCGTTGCCGCTCCTGCCGCCGCCGGCGCGTCGTCTCGACGACGTCCTTGATGCGGCCGCCGAAGGTGGGGGCCATGTCGAAGGAGGTGAACTCGAACCCCTCACCCCCCGGCCCCCTCTCCCACAAGGGGAGAGGGGGAGTACCGTGCTCGACGGGGAGAGGGGGAGCACCGCCCTCGTTCCCCTCTCCCCTTGTGGGAGAGGGGCCAGGGGTGAGGGGGAGCGAGGCCGCTTCGTCCAGCAGCGGCACGGTGGCCGGGCGGTAGCTGAGGTGGATCGTGGCTGCTTCGGCAAGGCGGCGAAGGAAGATCGTTCCCGAGAGGTAGGCCGTTTCGAAGCCGGTGGGGATGGCGCCGGCCTCGGTAAGCTTCTGGCGTAGCTCGGCGGCTTGGGCGTCGAAGTCGTCGAGGCACTCGAGCACGGCCTTGGGCTCGTCGAGGACGACGAGCGCATCGGGGACGTAATCGAGGAGCGATCCCGGCTGGGTGTGGAGGTAACGCGCGAAGAACGGCGCCTCGACGAAGAAGCTGCCGGCTTCGAGGTCGCGCACTTGCCACTCCCACTCTTCGCGGATCTCGGGGCGCAGCGTCGACCAGTCGAGCGCGCGCAGGGCGGCCGCCGCTTCGCCGCCGCGCCAGAGCGGCAGCTCGGTCGCCGGCGCAAGCTGCAGCGTCTCGAGCTCGCCGGTCGATCGCTGCGTCGCCGGATCGAAGGTGCGCAGGCTCTCGATCTCGTCGCCGAAGAATTCGAGGCGCACGGGTGCCTCCACCAGCGGCGGGAAGATGTCGACGATCCCGCCGCGCCGGCTGAACGAACCGGGCGTTTCGACCAAACCGGCACGCTCGTACCCCATCGCGGCCAGCCGGTGGACGAGGTCGTCCAAATCCTGGCGCCCGCCCTTGCGCAGGGTCACCACACGCCGGCCGAACTCGTCGGGAGGCGCCACCGCGAAGAGCAGCGCCTGGATGCTCGCGACGACGACGTAGGGGAGCACCTCACCCCCCGGCGCCATCTCCGTGTCGGAGGGGCTCTCACCCCCCGACCCCGTCTCCCACGAGGGGAGAGGGGGTGTTTCGCGGCGGGGGTGAGGGTCGCCAGAGAGTTCGACGAGCGCGCCGACGCGTGCCGCGACGGTCTCGGCGACGGCAGGCAACTGCTCGAAGGGGAGCGATGAGAACGCGGGAAAATGCAGGATGTGCTCGGGCGCTGCCGACCAGAGCAGCAGGTCCTGGTACCACTCGTGGGCGCGCGCATCGTCCGGCGCGACGAGCACGACCGGCCGGCCGGCGTGCTGCTGCAGCCCCGCGACGAGGAAGGGCTTGGCCGCCTCGCGCACGACACCCTGCGCCGCGGCCGGCGGAAGGCACCGCTGCACCGCACCGGCGTCCTGATTCGACGTGGTCGCCGGCGTCGGTGAGGCTGCCCGGCAGGCGACGACAAGTTGCCGGAACTCCGGCAGCTCGACCAACAGCGGCAGCAATCCAGATAAGCGCATCGATTCTCTCGTTCGTCCTTCTTCGTCGTGCTCTTACAAGCTTTCAGCGTATCGGCGGGGGCGGCGGCCGTGGTCCCCTGCCCAGCCGCCACGGCGGGCGACAAGCCCCCGCGCTACGGTCCCTATGTGCCCCGGCCGGCGACGGTGGCCAGCGCGCCGGCCCCCTGTTCGCTCCGGCCGGCCGTGGTAGCCGTCTCGGCGGCGTTGTAGCGGTTCATCGTCACGTCGATGCCCTCGCGCTGCCAGCACTCGGCCGCGTCGGCCGCGCACTCGAGCGCCGGCTCCACAATAGGCAGCTCGTCCGGCCGGAAACTGGTCAGCACATGGTCGATCGCGTCGACGCCGACCGGCGGGCGGCCGATGCCGACCTTGATCCGGGGGAAGGCAGGCGGTTGCGACCTTGGACTTTGGACCTTGGATTTTGGATTGGCCTCGGACGCGTCACGGGACACGCTAGAGGCAGCATCGGGCGCTCGGTCCTTTGGTCCACGCAGTCTGGCGAGCTGCGTGAGGTGCTCTTGGATCGACTTGATGCCGCGGTGGCCGCCCGAGCTGCCCTGCGCCCGCACGCGGATACGACCGAGCTCTAGGTCGAGGTCGTCGTAGACGACCAGGATATCGTCGGTCGTGAGGCGCTCCTTCTCGACGAGGGCGCGGACGGCCTTGCCGCTGTCGTTCATGTACGTCAGTGGCTTGACGAGGAGCACGGTCTCGCCCTCGACCGTGCAGCGCACGACCTCGGAGTGGCGGGCCTTTTCCGGTTTGCCTCTCTGCCAGCCGCCGCACCAGCGCGCCGCCAGCCGGTCCACCACGAGCCAGCCGACGTTGTGCCGGCTATTACGGTATTGAGGCCCTGGGTTCCCCAGGCCGACGATGGCTTTCATCGAGGCTCAGCGACTCTCCTGCGATGCTCCGAGCAGCGCAAAACAACGTCAAATAGGGCCGGTTCGCCTGAACCGGCCCTTTCTCCCGACGCGAAAAAGTCTACCAGGTTACGTCGGCGGCGCTTCCCGCTCGGCAGGCTCATCCGAATCTGCCTCGAACACTTCGCCCGGCTGCTCCCACAGCGCTTGTGAGAGCCGCGACCACTCCTCGAGCGTGAGCGTCTCGGCGCGGCGCTTGGGATCGATGCCGGCGCGTGCGAGCGCTTCGGCGATGCGCTCGGTGCCGGCGCCGAGCGAGCCGAGCGCGTTGTGGATTTGCTTGCGTTTTTGTCCGAAGCCGGCTTCGACGGTCTGGAAGAAGCGATGCTCGTTCGGCAGCGGCGGGACGCGGTAGTGACCAAGGGGCCGCAGCCGGACGACCGCCGACGTGACGTCGGGCGGCGGAAAAAACGACTCGGGCGCGACCTCGAAGAGGAGCTCGACGTCGGCGACGAGCTGCGTTTCCACCCCCAGCCGGCTCAAGTTGCCGGGTCGCGCCGCGAGCCGCTGCGCGACCTCGCGCTGGATCATCACCACCATTTCGTTCGGACGCCTTTCGGGGGATGCGTAGAGCAGCTTCCGGATGAGCGCCGTGGCGACGTTGTACGGCAGGTTGGCGACGAACTTGAAGGAGCGGCCGAAGAAGAACATGCCTGGATCGACCGCCAGCGCGTCGCCCTCGACGATTTCGACGTTTGGTGCGGGAACGGTCTCGCGCAGGACGGCGACGAGCCGGGGGTCGACTTCGATAGCGACGACGCGCTTGGCGCGCCGGCTCAGCTCGAGCGTAAGCACGCCGGCGCCCGGCCCGACCTCGAGCACTTCGTCGTCCGGGCGCAGCTCAGCAGCGTCGACGATCCACTGCAGGACCTCCCGGTCGACGAGCAGGTGCTGCCCCCTGGCCTTGGTGAGCCAGACGCCGTGCCGCGACAGAACGTCGCGTACCTGTCGCGGCACCGACAGGTCGGTTGGCATGCGGAAACCAGCCACTATTCACGAGGATACCGGCGCGCGGCAAGCGCTCAATTCAGGATATAGACCGGTACGAGCTTACGGCCCCACTGGATCGCTTCCCAGTACGTCGCGTAGCCGAGATCGATGCGGTTACCGATGATGGCGCCGCCGGTGTCGCCGGCGACGGCGTAGCCGTAGCCGGGGATATAGAGGCGCGTGTGGAACGGGATGACGCGCGGATCGACGGCGACGACGCCGTAGCCGGCGCGCATGCCGCTGGCAGTGATGCCGTACGCCGGGTCGCCGGGCCGCTTGCCGGTGCTCGCCGGGCCGGGATCGTACGCCGTCGCCTCCATCAGCAGTACGCGCCGTACCGACGACGGGTCGGGTACGCCCGCGACGCCGACAGTGGCTGCGGGGGCGAGCGGCTGCGTGATGAGCGAAACCGCCGGAACGACGGCGGGGCCGGCGACGAGGACCTCGTCGATCACGTCGCGCAGCGCACGCTCGGCGACGACGACACGGCGCACCTCGACCTCGTCTTCGAGCGTGATCCGTACGAGGCGCTCGACGAGGCCGGCGACACCGGCACGCAGGCGGCGGCGCGTGCCCGGTACCAGATTGTCGTCGTACTGCGTCTGTGTGCGGAACGGCACAAGCTGGAGCTCGGTGCTCTCCTCCTGGCGAACGCGAACGAGGCGCACCGTGCCCCCAACCGGTACAGCGGCGCTCGCCTCCGGCTCGGCTCGGTCGAGGGGCCCGAGCAGTACGTCTCTCTCGGCCAGGAGCTCACCGACCGTCGCCGCGCGGGTGCGGGTCTCGAAGTGGAGGTCGGGCCCGGCGATGGTCACCGGCTGTGCGCGCAGGATGGAGATGCGGATTCCCGGTGCGAGGGCAGACTCGAGCTGTGGCACGACGAGATCGGCCGAGTCGACGTCGATACCGGCGACGCGCAGCGCCTCGCCGACGGTGAGCGCCGCGAGACGGAGCCCGGTGGGCACGCCGCCGTCGACGACCGAGAACGGCACCGCCCGCTGGACGACGACCCGCGCCGGCGCTGCCGAGAGCGATGGCGGCACGCCGGCCGCTACTTGCGTGCTCACCATCTCGTTAAATACAGTGGCGGCCGCGGAGAGTGGTGCGCGTACATCGAGCGCGGCGGCGAGCCCAGCGTGCGGAGGTGAGAGCGTGGGAGCCGAGTCCGGGATCTCTGTGAGCGGATGTGACGTTGCACTCGCTGGAGGCGCGCCGCGAGGGACCAGCGACGACAACGCCGGCCCCTCATTCGGCACCACCAGAATGCGGTCGCCCTCTTCGAGGCGAATGCCGGCGGCCGCAAGCGCCGCTCCGACACTGGTGGCGTCGGGCGCCGCACGCAAGGCTCTGCCGTCGACCTCGATGATTGTCCACCAAGGTTCGTCTGGCCCCGGTCGCAGGCGAGCCAGGATCACCGTCTGGGCACGCGGAAACGCGGCCGCGGTACGGTGCAGCAGCGCGCTCGCGGCGGCCGCACGGTCGGCGACCAGTGCCGTCAGCGCCGCCGCGGGCGCGGGCGCCTCCAAAATGAGCCCCATCGTCGTCGACCAGAGCAGCGAAAACGCAGCAAAGAGCGAGAGCAGCGCCAAAAACGGAACGTTGGCGCTGAGCCCCCGCGCGCCGGGCCGTGCTTCCGGCAGCGGCAGGAGGCCGCGTCCGACACCGGCGAACGACGTGGCGGCGTATACCGGCGCCAGCTCCCTGGGAATTCCTCTTGCGGACCCAGAGAAGGTGCGCATCCCACCGGTCGCACGGGTACTCGACGGCGGCACCGGGAAGAGCGCCAGACGCCGAAACGACGCCTGCCGGCACTCACGCGGCGCGCCGCTCGGAGGTACCTGTCGACTGTTGCGCTGTGGGCTTGTGTTGCGAGGTGTAGAACGCCGCCAAGTGTGATGAAAACGTGATGTTGGGCGTTCGAGTTCCAACCGTGCGGCGGCCCTCCTTTCGTCGGGATCATCGCCGCCCGCTTTCGGCTGTCAGCCGGTCTCCTTTCTGCGCCTTGCGCGCCTCCATCTGCGCCGCGGGTCCTCTCCTTCCCGCGGCGCTCAGGTCCTCCCCTAAACCAAGTCCAGAGTCGCAAGTCCAATGTCCAAAGAACGTGGCATCTGGCGGCCGACCTTGGACTTTGGACCTGGGACTGTGGACTGAGTTTAGACGACAGAATCTTACTTCGGGCGCTCACGTTTCCTGTCGCAGCCGCCCGAAGAACTAGGGCATCATAGCGCACGATGGCAAACCTGCCAAATCTGGGCGACTCGTGGCCGATGGTGGCGGGCGTTCCGCTCTATGGGGCCGGCCGCTCGGTATAATCGGTTGTGAGTACGGCAGCGGCCGCAGCCGCACGATCTGCCTCCCGTTTTGCTCCTGAAACCACGACACAGCCACCTCCGGTCACCGCGCGTCCCGTGCGGCGGGACACGATTGTCGTGCTCGACTTCGGCTCGCAGTACAGCCGCCTGATCGCGCGGCGCGTGCGCGAGTGTCGCGTCTACTGCGAACTGCTCTCCTGGGATACGCCCGAAGCGCAGTTACGCGCGCTCGAGCCTAAAGGCATCATCCTTTCGGGCGGGCCGGCCAGCGTCTACGAGCGCGGCGCGCCCACCATCCCGGATGCGGTGCTGCGGCTCGGCGTGCCGGTGCTCGGCATCTGTTACGGCATGCAGGCGTTGGCGCAGCGGCTGGGTGGCCAGGTCGTGCCGGGCGAGCGGCGCGAGTACGGACACGCGACGCTCGACGTGCGCGAGCCCGATCACCCGCTGTTTCAGGGATTGCCGCGGCGGCCGTCGGTCTGGATGAGCCACGGCGACCAGGTCGCCACGCTCCCGGAGGGCTTCCGAGCGGTGGGGGCGACGCCGACGTGTGCCAATGCGGCGATGGCCGGTACGACGCCGGGCGGCGCGCCGGTCGTGGGCCTGCAGTTCCACCCAGAGGTGGCGCACACGCCGCAGGGACTGCTGATGCTGCAAAACTTCTGCTACACGCTGTGCGGCTGCGAGCCGACGTGGACGCCGGGATCGTTCATCGCCGAGGCGGTCGAGCGCATCCGCGCGCAGGTCGGCGACGACCGGGTGCTGTGCGGCGTCTCGGGCGGGGTTGATTCGTCGGTCGCGGCCGCGCTCATCCATCGTGCGATTGGCGATCAGTTGACGTGCGTCTTCGTCGACCACGGGCTGCTGCGGAAAGACGAGGCGGCGACGGTGGTGCGCACGTTCAAGGAGCACCTCAGCTTCCGGCTGATTCACGTCGACGCGGGCGACGAGTTTCTCGAATATTTGAGCGGGATCGCCGACCCCGAGCGCAAGCGCGTGGTTGTGGGCGAGCGCTTTGTCCGCGTCTTCGAGCGCGAGGCGCGGCGGCTGGCCGAAAAGGAGGGGCCGTTCCAGTTCCTGGCGCAGGGGACGCTCTATCCGGACGTGATCGAGAGCGCGACGCCCGGCGCCAAGGAGACCAAGGCGGCGGCGAAGATCAAGACGCACCACAACGTGGGCGGCCTGCCAAAAGACATCGCCTTCCAGCTCATCGAGCCGCTGCGGTACCTATTCAAGGACGAAGTACGGGCCGTCGGCACCGAGCTGGGCCTGCCCGACGAGATCGTCTGGCGCGATCCGTTCCCAGGT
Source organism: Chloroflexota bacterium (assembly GCA_016199265.1). Lineage (GTDB taxonomy): Bacteria > Chloroflexota > UBA11872 > UBA12225 > UBA12225 > JACQGX01. Next base: position 44,365 of record JACQGX010000040.1, read on the forward strand.
CCGGGCCTGGCGGTGCGCGTGCTGGGAGAGGTGACCGACGAGCGCCTGGCGGTCTTGCGCGGGGCCGACGCCATCTTCGTCGAAGAAGTCAAGGCCGCCGGACTGTACCGCGGCCTGGGGCAGTTGTTTGCCGTTCTGACCGACTCGCGCAGCACCGGCGTCCAGGGCGACTACCGGACGTACGGCCACGTCGTGGCGCTGCGGGCGATCACAACCGACGACTACATGACCGCCGACTGGGCACGTCTGCCGTACGAAGTGCTGGCCCTCGCCGCCAACCGGATCGTCAACGAGGTGCCCGGCGTCAACCGGGTGGTGTACGACATCACGTCCAAGCCGCCGGCAACGGTGGAGTGGGAGTAAGGAACCCCTCACCCCCTATCCCCCTCTCCCACAAGGGGCGAGGGGGAACAGCAGATGCAGAATAGCATGCGGGTTCTAGTCATTGGCAATGGAGCGCGGGAGCATACGCTGGCGTGGTGCGCGGCGCGGAGTCCGATAGTTTCGAGCGTTGCCGTCGCACCGGGAAACGCGGGTACCGCGCGGGTGGGGCAGAACGTACCCGTCGATCCGCTCGACGCGCAGGCGGTCGCGGCGGTCGCGCGGGCGCAGCGTGCCGATCTGGTGGTTGTGGGGGCCGATGATCCACTGGCCGCGGGAGTCGTCGACGCGCTGGCGCGTGCCGGCATCCGCGCCTTTGGGCCGACGCAGGCGGCGGCGCAGATCGAAGCGTCGAAGGTGTGGTCGAAGCAGTTCATGACCCGTCACGGAATTCCGACGGCGCCGTTCGAGGTGTTTGGCGACGCGGCCGCGGGGCACCGCTTCTTGGAGGGGCGTCCGCGCACGTGGGAGCAGGTGGCCGTCAAGGCCGATGGGCTGGCGCGCGGCAAGGGCGTAATCGTCTGCGACTCCGACGTCGAGGCGCACGAGGCCGTCACGTCGATCATGGAACAGCGCGTGTTCGGCGACGCCGGGCGCGCCGTCGTCATCGAGCGCCGGCTCAGCGGGCCGGAGGCGTCGGTGTTTGCCTTGTGCGACGGCGAGACGGCGCGGTTCATCGGCGCGGCGCGCGACCACAAGCGCCTGCTCGACGGCGACCGCGGGCCGAACACGGGCGGCATGGGCGCATACAGTCCCACGGCATTGGTGCCGCCGGGCGCGCTCGACGACGTCATGCGGCGCATCGTGCGGCCCGCCGTTACGGGCATGGCCGCCGAGGGGCGGCCGTTCGTCGGGTTCCTCTACGCCGGGCTGATGTTCACGCCCGACGGGCCACACGTGATCGAATTCAACGCCCGCTTCGGCGATCCGGAAGCGCAGGCCGTCCTGCCGCGCTTGGAGACTGACCTCGTGGAGGCAATCGAGGCCGCACTCGACGGCCGGTTGGCCGGTACTGAGCTGCGCTTTGCGCATGTGGCCACGTGTGCCGTTTGCTTGGCATCCGAGGGGTATCCCGAGAAGGTGCGTGACGGGTTTCCCGTCAAGGGGCTTGAGGCGGTCGATCCGGACGCGTTGGTATTTCACGCGGGGACAATTGAGCGGGACGGACAGCTCATCACGAAGGGTGGGCGTATCCTGACGGTCGTTGGTCGGGGATCGACGCTGGCGGGGGCGCGAGCGCATGCTTACGCCAACGTCGAGCGCATCCATTTCGAGGGCATGCAGTATCGTCGCGATATTGGGGAGGGAGAGGCCCTCACCCCCTGCCCCTCTCCCACGAGGGGAGAGGGGAGTTCCGGACGCGCGGCATCATCCGCTGCAGGCGGCGAAGCACCCGGGCGATGAGGAGAGCAGGAAGAAGACCATGATCCCACGGTATACGCTCCCGGAGATGGGAGCCGTTTGGACGGACGAGGCGAAGGCCGACGCCTGGAAGGAAGTCGAAATCGCCGCGTGCGAAGGCTGGGGGGAACTGGGCGTCATCCCCAAGGAGGACGTGGCCAAGATTCAGAAAGGCACCTATTCCCTCGAGCGGATGCGCGAGATCGAGAGGGTGAGCGACCACGACATGGGCGCGTTCGTGCGCGCCTTTGGCGAGAGCCTGGGACCCGAGTCGCGCTTCGTCCACATGGGGCTGACGTCGTCGGACGTGGTCGATACCGGGCTGGCCCAGCAGCTCGTGCGGGCAAGCGACATCCTGCTCGAGAAGGTGCGGCGCCTGACGGAGGTGCTCGAGCGCCAGGCGCTCAGGTACAAAGACACCCCCCAGATGGGGCGCACGCACGGCGTGCACGCCGAGCCGATCACGTTCGGCTTCAAGCTGCTGCTCTGGGTGGAAGAAATGCGCAGGAACGTCGCGCGCCTCGAGGAGGCGCGCCGGCAGATCGCCGTGGGGAAGATCTCGGGCGCGGTGGGCACGCACGCCAACGTACCGCCGCAGGTCGAGGAGTACGTCTGCCGCAAGCTGGGGCTCGAGGTCGAGCGCGTGTCGAGCCAGATCGTGCAGCGCGACCGGCACGCGCACTTCGTCTGCGCGCTAGCGATCGTCGGCGCCTCGCTCGACAAGTTTGCCACCGAGATCCGGCACCTGCAGCGCACCGAGGTGCTCGAAGCCGAGGAGCCGTTCGAGGAGGGGCGGCAAGGCTCGTCCTCGATGCCGCACAAGCGCAACCCGGCGCGGTGCGAGCGAGTCAGTGGCTTGTCGCGGGTGCTGCGGGGATACGCCGCGACGGCGCTGGAGAACGTGGCACTGTGGCACGAGCGTGACATCTCGCACTCGTCGGCCGAACGAATCATCCTGCCCGACGCGTGCATCGCGCTCGACTACATACTGCACCTCTTCACCGGCGTGATGGAGCACCTGCGCGTCATGCCGGAGAACATGCTGCGCAATCTGGAGCTGTCGCAAGGGCTGCACTTCTCGCAGCGCGTGCTGCTGGCGCTGATCGAGGAGGGGATGAACCGGACGGAGGCGTACAAGGTGGTGCAGCAGCACGCGATGACGGCGTGGACGACCCCTCACCCCCAGCCCCTCTCCCACAAGGGGAGAGGGGAGTTTTACCGCTTGCTTGCCGGTGATCCGGCGGTACGGGAGCATCTGAGCGAGGCGGAGCTGGATGCGCTGTTTGATCTAGGCTACCACTTGAAGTACGTCGAGTTGGCGTTTCAGCGGGTGGGGTTGGTGGCCCCTCACCCCCCGACCCCCTCTCCCACCAGGGGAGAGGGGGAGCTCCCTCACCCCCCGGCCCCCTCTCCCACCAGGGGAGAGGGGGAGACTGACCAGTGGGAGGTGCCTGTCCATTTGCGCGAGCGAATGAAAGAGGTCGCTCGGCAGTTTAGGAA
>JACQGX010000404.1 GCA_016199265.1 Chloroflexota bacterium
CTGGGTGGCCCCCAGACGACGCGGGCGACCGCCAAAGCGCCTGCTCACGCTGCCCCGTGCCCCCGCGCCACGAGCCGCACTGGGGCAGCGGCATGATCACGTTTGAATGGGGTGCTACCGCCGCGGGCGCCCACAGAGGGCAAAGACGCTATTCGGGCCGGTGCCGCCCGCCAACGCCGCCGGGCAGCACCGGCCTACTTGCGCAGGCTGCCTGATCGCGTCCGGCAGCGCCGGCTGGAGGAGATTACTGAGCCAAAGCGCGCCGCTCTCCTGCCGGAAGCCTCTGATCAGACGGCACGTAGCCAGGGGGAGTCGTTGGTTGTGAGGTAGACGATGCCTAGTGATGGACACGAGGCTTTCGGAAATCCCGGCTTGCCGGCGCGCTGGGCCACCGGCGCCAAGGAAGGAGCCGGCACAGCTTGCGCGGCCGGGTCGCGCGTTTGGTTCACCCTCGCGAATGGGATCGTCACCGAGGTGTACTACCCGCGCGTGGATGTCGCCAACACGCGCGACCTCCAATTCCTCGTCACCGACGGCCGGACGTTCTTCCACGAGGAGCAGCGGGATCTGCGCCACGTGGTCGAGTACCTGGACCGCCAGGCCCTCGCCTACCGGCTGACGAGCGAGGACCCGGAGGGCCGGTACCAGATCACCAAGCACATCTTCACCGACCCACAGGGGGATGCGCTGGTTGTGCGGGCGCACTTCGAGGCCCTCAAGGGCAGCACCACGGACTACCACCTCTACGTGCTGCTCGCACCCCACGTCGGCAACCAGGGCGACCACAACTTCGGGCGCGTCATCGAGGCGGATGGGAAGACGTGGCTGGCGGCGCGGCGGGAGAGCATCGCCCTCGCCCTGAGGGCCTCGGTCCGCTTCGCCCGCGTCTCCTGCGGCTTCGCCGGCGCGTCCGACGGCTGGACCGACCTCCACGCCGACTATGAGATGGATTGGACTTTCGGTTCTGCCTCGGACGGCAACATCGCTCTCACCGCGGAGCTCGACCTTTCTCAGGGCGCCGCGTTCACGTTGGCGCTGGGTTTCGGGCAGAGCTGGCAGCAGGCCATCGCGGCGGCTCGCGCCACGCTGAGCAGACCCTGGGAGGCGGTGGAGCAGGAGTATGTCGACCAGTGGCGGGAGTACTGCGCCAGCCTGAAGGACCTGAGCGCGTACGCCACCGACGGCGGCGAGACCTACTGGGCCAGCGCCATGGTGCTGAAGGCTCACGAGGACAAGACCTACCCCGGGGCCCTTATCGCGTCGCTGTCGATCCCCTGGGGGGAATCGGTAGGGGATAGCAACGTCGGCGGGTATCACCTTTGCTAGCCGCGGGACCTGGTGTACGACGCTCTACTGCGGGCAGACACGCCGAATGGGCCGGCCTGGCGCCGGTACAACCACGACGGCTACGGCGAGAAGGAGGACGGCGCCCCGTACGACGGCACCGGCGTGGGGCGAGCGTGGCCACTGCTTACCGGTGAACGGGCCCACTACGAGCTGGCCATGGGGCACGAAGTGGGGCCGTATGTTCGAGCCATGGAGCGCTTCGGCAGCCAAGGCCGCATGCTCCCCGAACAGGTCTGGGACGCCCAGGACATCCCGGAGCGGCGGCTATGGAGCGGCCGCGGCACGGGGTCGGCCACGCCGCTGGCCTGGGCGCACGCCGAGTACCTCCGGCTGCTGCGCTCGCGGCGCGACGGCCAGGTGTTCGACCGCATCCCCGACGTGTACGACCGCTACGTGGCACAGCAGGTCCAGTCCAACCTGGTGATCTGGAAGTTCAACCACAAAGTGCGCGCCATGCGGGAGGGGCAGCGCCTGCGCGTCGAGGTGGGGGCCCATGTTTCCTTCACTGGACGCGCGACCATTGGACGACGGTGCACGACGACTCCATGGCGGAGGTGGCGCCCGACACCGGTATCTACGCGATCGAGTTCCCCCCGGCCGCGTTCACGGTTGGCCGGGCCTTGGCGTTCACCTTCTACTGGCCAGCGACCGACCGCTGGGAGGGCCGGGATTTTGTGGTCGCCGTTACCTGATGCCGACGGGGGGCCGACGCGCTCCGCCCGCGGCGTGCCCGACACCCATCAGACTCGACCGAACTCCGGGCGCGGGCGCGGCGGGTGCGGCGGCGACAGTTGTTCGAGCGCGGCCGCGCCGAGGGCCATGGTGCGCGTCACGATCTCAGCCGGCCGTCGCGTTTTCGATGGCTTGTGCTCGGCGCAGTACGCCAGGAACTCAGGCGTCTACCGGAATCGCCGCTCAGCCTGGTGCGGTGATGCCGAGGCGCCACCGCTACGATCTACCGCGGCTCGATCTTGCTCACCTTGTCCACGCGCGAGGCCTCGATCTCGCGCACGATTGCGCGAGGATCCGTGCGGGAAGGGTCGTAGGTAACGGTGACCCGCTGCCCGTCCACTTGTACGTTGCTGACGCCAGGCACACGGCCGGCAGAGGCGGCGACCCGCTCCTGTCAGCCGGGTCAGGTGATGGTCGGCACGGTGAGCGCCACCCGAGCGCCACCCGAGCGCATGCCGCCAGGCGCGCCGGTCGCGACGTGCTGCTGACCCGCGTCTGGCGCCACCTGTCCCGCGGCCGAAGGCCCGGCGCTCGAGAAGCGCGCTGTGGCGCTCGTGCCAATCCTGCCGAACGCGCCGACCCCCACGGCCACCACCAAAGCGACGCCGGTGAGCGCGGCCAGCAGGGCGGTACGATTGCTTCGCCGCGGTTTGGCGCGGCGGCTGATCTGCGTCACGTTCTCTGAGACGTTCACATCGACATCCCCCACAGCGCCCATCGGGCCGCCTCGGCCAGGAAGTAGAGCGCCGCAAGCAGAAGGAGGACAGCGCTGGCGCGCTCCACCGCCGGCATGTGCCGCGAAACCGCTCTGAGCTGTTTGAACGCGCCGGTTGCCCCGCCAATGGCGAGCAGCGGCAGGCCCCGGCCGGCGGCGAAGGCCAGAAAGAGCAGGCCGCCGTACCAGGCGGCACCCGTAAGGGCCGCGCCGATTGCCACGGGCACCATCAACGGGACGCAGGTGGGGCAGGTCACTAGCCCGTAGGGGAGCCCGAGCGCAAAGGCGCCCAGCCACGAACTGTTCGCCCCGGCGGGCGCAGCCAGACCGAACAGACCGGACAGACCGGGGAAGGAAAGGGGCAGGACTCCCAGAGCCGCCAGCGCGACGAGCAACGTGAGCAGCCCGGCCAGCGCGTTCCAGAGAGCCACATTGCCGCCGACGAGTTGCTGGGCCACGGCGCCAGCGGCCCCAAAGAGGGCGCCGACGGCCACATTCACCAGCGAGATTCCCCCAAGGAACGCCAGCGCGCGACCCCTGGCGGCCGCTCCCGAGCGGGCGCCAGCCCCGACGTAGCCGACAATCACCGGCGTGAGCGCGAAGGTGGTCGGCGTCAGCGTGGACACGATACCCAGGATAAACGCGAGCGCCACCGCCCACAGAGAGTACTGGGCGAAAACCTCCGTGAGCTGCTGCGGATCGGCCATGCCCCTACTACCTCGATGCTGCCGGCGCCGCGGCCGCGACGCGTGCCTCCAGCGCCTCGTCCAACAGACGCTCCAGCCGCGCCGCGTCAAGCGCTCCCTGTGCCCGCAGACGCCCATCGATCACCAGGGCCGGCGTCCGCAGCACACGGTGTCGCTCTGCCACATCGGGCCGCTCGAGCAGATCAATCACCTGCACGTGGACTCGATCTTCGTACCGCGGCCGAATCGCCTTCCAACTGCGCTCCACCCCCGCGCAACTGGCGCAGCCGGAGGTCTTGAGAATCTGGAGTTGCAGCGGCTCCACCGCAGGCGCTCCGCGCCCTGGCGCGTGCTGCGGCTCGGCCAGAGCGGGCGGGGCCGCGCTCGCCGGAGCCGCCGGAGCGGCCGCCTGCGCGACGAACGTTTGGCGCGACCACAGCCAGAGGCTGCCGGCAAAGAGCAGGCCGAGCGCGACGAAGAGCACGGGGTAAGTCTCAGCGATCAGGCCGCCCAGGGCCGTCCCGGCCAGGACGGCGCCGAGGATGGGCAGATAACACGGGCACGAGATCGCCGCCACGGCCAGGAGTAGGTGTCGTCGCATGGTGGGTTCTCCGGAGATCTTGACCCTGGAGCTTCCAGGCGCCTGCAGCCGACGCCGGTGCCGTTCGTACCAGGAATCTATACGGCTAGCCGTATGTTAGCACAAACGGCAGCCGTGCTGGAGCTGCGGTGCACCGCCTCAGGGTTACTCATGGTTGCTCTGCCCAATGCTCCTACCCCTCGAGCGGCTAGCCGGCCACCAGGGTGGCGAGCGCGCCGCCGGCCACGGCGACGGCCAAGAAGCCGGCCGCGAGGGCGGCGATCACCGGCAGGCGAAAGAATCCCGTGAGCAGGGCCACCTCCGACGCGCTCATCCCCAGGCCCGTGATCACCAACGCCACGACTGCGCCGATTCCCATGCCCTTGTCCAGGAGCGCCGCGGTGATCGGCAGGAGGATCTCGGCGTTGATGTAGACGGGCAGGCCGAGCAGGGCCATCAAGGGGATCGCGAAGGGCTGGTCGGGACCGGCGACGGCGACGATCCAGCCGACGGGCATGAACCCCCGGACGAGCGCCCCAATCGTCGTGCCGAGCAGGAGGTGCGGCAGCAGGGAGACAAAGGCGCTCCACGACGCGCCCCACGCCTGGCGCACTGCCCTCCAGGCCCCGCGCCGGCCCAGCGCGGCCGCAGCACCGCGCCCCGCCTCGAGCGCCGGCACTCCCGTCGGGATGGTCCCCGGTGCGGGGCCGCTCTCCCCGTTGCCTTCGAACATGCCGGCGTGCGGCGTGCGCGGCACATGTGCCACGGGCGCCCGAATCCGGTCCTTCACGTCTCGCTCAAAGCCGAACCGCGCGAACAGGGCGCCAATGCCCATCGACGCGAGGAAGGTCACCGCGGCGTACAGCACCGTCAGCTTCGGCCCGATCAAGAAGACCAGCACCCCCAGTACAATGCCGTCCAACAGCGGCGAGGAGATGAGGAACGCCATCGTCGGCCCGAACGGCACGCCGCTCCGCAGCAGCACCGCCAGCACCGGGATGGTCGTCATGGAGCAGAACGGCGTCACGGTGCCGAGCGCGGCGCCCGCGAGGTAGCTCGTCGAGGCGCGCCGCCGCTGGAACAGCGCGCGAACCCGCGCCTCCGGCAGCCGTACTTGCAGAAGCGCCATCAGGAAAATTAGTGCCAGGAAGAGCAGCCCCAGCGCCGGGGTCGTGACCAGAAACCAGCGCACGCCCTCCAAGAGATTGCCCGTGAAACTGCCCGTCATCGTCTCGCCGCCGTCCTTGTCTGCCCCACCAAGTGGGTGAGGGCTCGCCTTCGCGAGCCTTACGTTGTAACCTTACGTCGTAAGTCTAGCGCCTACGTTGTAAGCTGTCAATGGGGCCGAGGCCCGGAGGCTCGCAGGCAAAGGGAGGAAACATCGTGACCATTACGCCCGAACGTGCACCTATCGCTGAGCCTGCCTCGGCGGGCCTGCACGAGGCGCCACCGCGCGGCCCGCTGAGCCGCCGGCGAGTGCTGGAGGCTGCCCTGCGGCTGGTCGACGCCGAAGGGCTGGAGACCCTCAGCATGCGGCGGCTGGGAGCCGCGCTGGGTGTGGAGGCGATGTCGCTCTACCGGTATGTCCCGAGCAAGGACGCGCTCCTCGACGGCCTGGCCGAGCGGCTGTGGGCGGAGGTGTTGCCCTCCGTCGAGGCCGCGCCGGATTGGCAGGCAGCGGTGCGGGCAACGGCCGCATCCTTGCGCCGGCTCGCCCACGCACACCCGAACGCCTATCCGCTGCTGCTGGCGCGCGAAACCCTGCCGGGGCCGGCGCTCCGCGTGTTCGACGCAATGCTCAGGATGCTCCGCGGCGCCGGATTTGATCCCGAGCTTGCCGACCAGGCACTGGGGACCCTCGTTGCCTATGCCGCTGGCTATGCCATGGTCGAGCTCGCGTGCTGCCTCGGGCGGCCCGACTTGGCCGCCCGGCGCTGCGTCCCCCCAGACACGGGTCGCCGCTTTGCCGACGTCGCCCGCGCACTCGGGGAATGCGACCCCGACGCCCAGTTCGAGTTCGGGCTGGAGGCGATCCTCGGCGGTCTAGAGGCCAAGAGGCGGGCCCGGCGCTCACTGCGCAACGCGCGGCGCCGATGACGTCCAGGCAGCACCGCAGCAGGCCCCGCGGGGGGTAGCGTCCGCGCTCTCGAAAACAGACCGCCTCGAGCCCTCACGGGCTATTCAAGTTGGTGGCCGACGCCCGGACCGATCGCCTGCTGGGCGCGCACGTCCTGGCCGAGAACGCCGGCGATGTGATCCACGCGGCGACGCTGGCGATCAAGTTTGGCCTCACGGTGCAGGATCTGACGCAGACGTTCGCGCCGTATCTCACCATGGCCGAGGGGCTCAAGCTGGCCGCTCAAACGTTTGGCAAAGACGTGAGCAAGCTCTCTTGCTGCGCGGCGTAGGCCGGCCGGTGGCTTAGGCCGGCACGAACAGGTTCACGGCGAACCGCTCGCCGCGATCGAGCCACCGCGCCTCGACGGCGAGACCGGCCGCCGCGGACAGCGCGTCGATTTCGGCGAGGGAGTATTTGTACGAGTTCTCGGTATGGATTGGCTCGCCGGGCTCGAATGACACCGTCAGGTCGAGGTCCCGGATGCGGACCCGCTGGGTGCGCGTGCTGACCAGGTACATCTCGATCCGGCCCACGACCTCGTCGTAATGTGCCCGGTGTTCGAACGCGTCCAGGTCGAACTCGCCGCCGAGCTCGCGGTTGATGCGCGCCAGGAGGTTGAGGTTGAAGCGTGCCGTCACGCCCTGCGCGTCGTCGTACGCCGGCTCCAGCACCTCGCGGCTCTTGCGCAGATCGACTCCCATCAACAGGCGGTCGGCAGGCGTCATCGTCGCCCGCACGCGGCCCAGGAAGCGCGCCGCCTCGGCGCGCTCGAGGTTACCGACGTTCGATCCCAACCAGAGGATGAGCTTGGGGCGTTCGCTCTCGGCACGGAGAAAGCGCAGGCCGTCGTCGTATTCGGCGGCGATTGCCCTGATCTCGAGTGCGGGATAGTCGTTCAGCAGGGCGTGCGAGCTCTCCTCCAGCATGCTGCGTGAGATGTCGATCGGCACGTAGCACAGGTGTTGCCGGCGCTGCTGCTGCCGGTGCCGGAAGAACGCGTCGAGCAGGAGCCGCGTTTTTGCTGCGCTGCCGCTTCCCAGCTCGACCAGCGTCGTCGCCGATGGCACCTGCGCCGCGATCTCGTTGGCGTGGGCTTCGAGGATCTCGCGCTCGGCCCGCGTCACGTAGTATTCCGGCAGCTCGCAGATCGCTTCGAAGAGCAGCGAGCCCTCCTCGTCGTAGAAGTACCGGCACGGGAGCGACTTCGGCGTCGCGGTCAGCCCGGCCGCCACGTCCTCGGCAAACGTCGTGCGTTGCGTGCCGGCTCCGGCTTCGATCAGCGTGAGATGTCCCCACGACGGTGCTGCCATGCCTTCAGCGTCTACGGATGGGGTGCTCGGCGGTGGTGTCATCGACTACTCCTTCCCGGCGGCGAGCTCGCGCAGCAGCGATTCCCAGCTCCGGCGCTCGCGCTCGGCACTGGCCAGGTCCGCCAGTCCCGCACACCACGTCGCCAGGGATCGGTAAAACGCGGCGTCCGTCTCCGTGCGCTCGAGCAGCTCGGCCAGCGCGCTGGTGTCCTTGACGGGAAAATAGCCGGGGTAGTCCGCGCCAAGGATGCCGATCGACCCCGAGATACGCGACGAGATGACCGGCACGCCGCACGCCAGCGCCTCGGTGACGACGTTCGCACCGCCCTCCATGATCGAGGTAAGCACGAGCAGGCGGCTGCGCGCCAGCACGCGGAGCGCCTTCCAGCGGGGCAGCTCGCCGAGCCAACGGTAGCGCGGATTTGCCGTCATCTCGGCGCACGCCTGCTCTTCCATGTTGGGTTCGAGCGCGGCGCCGAGGTGGACAACCTGCACACGGGAGGTGGGCGGCAGCAGCCGGGCGGCGAGCGCGGCGCGAAAGGGATCCTTCACCGGCCGCAGGTGCCCCATGACACACACCTCGAAGACGTCGCGCCGCGGGGTGTGCTCGCCCGGTGGGCAAATCGCCGATTGGTAGATCACGCGCACCTTGCCGCGCAGGTGCGCCGGCAGCTCCGCGATTCCCGCCGGCTGGAGCGTGACCAACCGCGTCGCCAGCTCAAGCGAGTGCTGCGCCGCCGCATCGGTGCGGATGTCGCCGTAGAGGTCGGTCCCGGTGAGCGTGACGACCAGCGGCCGATCCGGATGCTCCTCCCGAAAACGGACGATCGAGTCATAGCTCCGGCGCGCGTGCAACGCCACCAGCACGTCGCACGACTCGCCGCGGTACACTTCTTCGATCGCCACGCGATGGCCGAGCGAGCGCAGAATGCGCGCCCATCGCAAGGCGGTGATGCGATTGCCCTTCTGCGACCGCGGCGGCGCAGGGGTGACGACGTGGATCTTCATGCTGCCGCGATTCTAAAGATTGGCGTCAAGGCGCGGCAGGTTCTACGGCAGCGGGTGCTGAAACACGGCCGCGTGAGCGTAGACCTCATAGGCCGCGATGAGCAAGGTCACGACCGACGTGCCGAGCACGAGCCGCGTGCGCCGGCGTTCCCGTGGCGTTGGCACCAGGCACTCCCCGCCGCCGCCATGCAGCCGCGCTTCCTGGCGGACGTGCCTGGCGTGCCACGCGGTCAGCAGATTGGCCACCGCCCCGCCCGACGCGACGAACAGCAGAGGGAGCCGCAGCCACGGGTTGTCGAGCAGCCAGAGTGCGCTGGAAGCGCCGAACAGCGCCGTCAGACCCATGCCGACCGCGAGCGGCCCAAACACCGCGGCCGCGGCACACGGCGCACCGAGAATGGCAAAGAGCACGGCGCCGGTCTGCATGAGCCAGCCTCGCCAGGCCTTTTCGGTGCGCCGCAAGTGCGCTCGTGACGGGCCGGCCGTTCCGTCCGGGAGTGGCATCGGCGCTGTGCCATCGGTTGCAGGCCGCTCGACACCGTCGCCGAAAGCGGCTTCGGCTGCACTTGCAGCGGGTCCAAACTGCGCGCCAAGCCGGTACGCCTCGACCGGCTCGTGGAACCCTTTGACCGAGAGCCACTCGGGACGAAGCGCAGGGAACCGTCCGGCGATCCCGGCGTAGGAGCGTTCGCCGACGACGATTTCTCCCGGCGACGCCTGCGCTTCGAGCCGGGCAGCCAGGTTGACCACGTCGCCGATCGCGGTGTAGTCGCGGCGGTCGCGCGAGCCTAGCCGGCCGAGGTGCGCCCAGCCGGAAGCGATGCCCACCCGCGCGCGGAGAGCAAGACCGAACCGCGCGCCGAGTACCGCGACTCCAGCCTGGATCGCCATCGCCGCCTCAGCTCCCCGCGCCGCGTGATCGTCGCGATGGATCGGCACGTTGAAGAACGCCATCACCGCGTCGCCGACGTATTTGTCGATGAAGCCGTCGTGGAGCACAATGTCGTTGGTCGCCATCTGGAGAAATGCATCGACCACCTGGTGCGTGCGCTGCGGCCCCAGCTCGTGCGTCAATTCGGTGAACGACGTCAGATCGGCGAACAGCACGGTGAGCTCGACGACTCGCCCCTCTTCGGCGTGGGTGTTGCAGCGGCTGCAGAGATTAGGATTCCGTGCGCTCCGGCCAATGCCGGCCGCTCGAAACAGGTAGGCCAGCGGTCCCTCCAGGGACGTGCCGCAAATCACACAGTGGTCGGCCAGGCTGGGTGCCGGCCCCGGATGGGTGGCTCGCGCCGGCTGAATCCCATGCGCCCCACGTACCGCGTGCGTCACGACTGCCATCTCCGCCTCTCCTTCCATCTGCACCGCCGTCTCTGGCAGTTGGGTATCGCGGTCTAACGGCCCCAAAGCCAGTATGGCACGCCCGCGGATCGAGTGCGGTAAGCTACCTCACCGATACACGACGCAGCCAGACATGGGTCACTCAACCAGAAGGCGTGTGAGCCGGTACGCAACGTGGACGGACGAAGACGAGTGCCGCCTCGGCTGCGGTCACGATGACGACAGGCGCGCAGCCGAGAGCAGGCGCTGCTCAAAGCGTGCGGGGTTGTTGTCCGGCGGCACGCGGCCCAGCTCCCTCCCCTGCGCGTCGAGCACCACGAAGGTGGGCGTGCCGGATACTCGGAACTTGCGGGCCAGCGCCGGCTCGCGGTCGATGTCTTTTTCCACGAGCGCGAGCTGCTCCTGGTGCTTCGCCACCGTCGGTGCAACGAACCGTTGCATCATCGCACACGTTGGTCACCACGTGGCGCTAAACCAGACGAGCGTGACCTTGCCATCGGCGCGCGGCTGCCCCGGCTCTGGCAGCGGGCGCGTGATGTGATACGGCACGTGAACGCCGCCGGTCGACGGCTGCACCTCGTCGGGCCGCACGCCCGCCAGCGCGGCGACCTGCCGAATGTCGGCATCGGCGGCCGGGACTCCGGCCCCAGGCTGTTCCATCCCGTCCGAACGGCCTCTCGACCAGGCGACGGCGAGCACCCCCACGCCCGCGAGTACGGAGGCACCGAGCGCGACGCGCCGCCGGCTGATCTTACCCAGGGTAGTTTCTTCGGCCACAGAGCCCATCTTCTTCTTGAGGACGACGGTTGAAGGTCGCCGCACGTCCGGCCATGCGGCGCCAGCAGAGCATAGCGCACATGCGCCGTCAACTCCGTGAGGCAGATTACATAGCCGGCCGGCGGTGAGTCGCATGTCCTCGACATGTCCTCGAAAGGTAAGCGCCCCTACAGACGGGACCGCGCCAGGCGCCTAGTGTGGGAAGTGGATCCGCCAGACGAACCCGCAGACGAACCCTTATCTGAGGAGGAAATGCTGTGACTCGAAGGACACTTGCCCTCCCGTTGGTCTTCGCCGTCCTGCTGCTGTCGTTTGCCTTCGTCGCCGGTGCCGGCGCGCAGTATGCCGAGCCGGCAGATCCCATCGAGTCCATCTATGAGGCCGCCGAGCCCGGCACCGAATTCGGCGCGGCGGCGGAGCAGGCCGCCGATAGTGATAGTGAACCCGGCGCCGACACCGGCCCCGCCGCCGAGCCGGCACAGACGCTTGACCCTCTGGTCGAGATCGTCGAGCCAGATCTAACCAACCCGTTCACGTGGGCGTTTCGACCCCTGACGATCACCGTTCCCGCGGGTACGCCGGTCACGTGGTTCAACCGGGGAGTGATTGGCCACACGGTCACGGCGCAGGATCAGAGTTGGGACTCCGATATCCTCCTTGGCGGCGGAGCGTTCCAACGGGCGTTCGACATCCCCGGCGAGGTGGCCTACTTCTGCCGCATCCACCCATGGGCAACGGGGACGGTGGTCGTGGTGGCCGCGGATGGTGGCGCCGGCCCCGCGCCGGAACCAGCGCCCATGGGTGAGGCGGCAACGGCCGAAGAGGCAGCGCCCGTCGAAGAAGCGTCCTCGCCGACCGGAGAAGTTCCGGTTGAAGCAGAGATGTCTGCCGAAGGCTGATTGGGCAGGGCATCCCGATACAGACCGTCGCCGGCCGGCCATCGCCTCCTCGGCCGGCGATGGCCCTTCCCACACAACGGCGAAAGGGGCGGTGCAATGGCGCACCGCCCCTTTTGTCGGTGGTGGCGATGCGAGCAATGGCCCGCCGGCCCTACTCGACGATAATCGTTCCCTTCATGCCGGCTTGCTCGTGGCCCGGCTGCGCGCAGATGAACTCGTACCGGCCGGGCTTGGCGGCCACGGAAAATGCACCGCTCGCCGTCTGCCCGGCCGCCACTTCGATCTTTGCGTCGGTCGCTTGGCCGCGCGTCACAAAGTCATGGGCCAGCACGCCGGGGTTGCGCAACTGCACCGTGATCCGTTCGCCGGCTTTCACCCGGATTTCCGCCGGCGAGAACCGGAACGAGTCGTTGGTCACAAGATCGATCGTCCTCGTCTTGGCCGCGCCGCCGCCGCACCCCGCCAGCAAAGCGAGGGCGGCGAGCGCCGCCGTGGCCACGAGCACTCTACTGCGCCACCTCGCGCTCGGGTCAGTCTGCACCCCGGCGGCCTGATCGGCCCGCTTGTCCCGCACCCGTCTTGCCGCCTCGTCGTTCATGGTTCGTCGTCTCCACCTGGGTTTTCGTTTGTCGAGCGTCACCGCCCGCAGCCGAGCTGCGGACGGTGACCGCAACGTGCATAGCATCGCGCACGGTTCGTCCTCCGTCAGTAGCGCCGCATACAGTTCCTCTTGGGCCACAGCAGTTACCATTGCGACGAAGGAGGAATCAGATGACCGCTATCACGCAGCCGGTACTTGCCGTCGGAGACCGCGTGCCGGACGTCACCTTGCCGACAATCGACGGTGCCACGCTCTCGCTCCGCGCACTCGAAGGCAGACGAGTGCTGCTCTTCTGCTGGGCTTCGTGGTGAGGCTGCCGCGAGCAACTGCCCGGGTGGCAGCAGTTTTACGCTCAGCACGCGAGCGAGTCGTTTGAGCTCGTCTCGGTCGCGGTAGAGTTCCAGGGCGCCGACGCCGCACGGCCGTGGCTCGAGCGCGCGGGCACAACCTTTCCGACGATCGTCGACGAATCCAACGTGCTCGGCGAGTTCTTCGGATACAAAGCAATCCCCAACGGCATCTTTCTCGACGAGCGCGGCGTCGTCCGTTACCTCAAGTTCGGCGGCTTTTCGGTGGGCCGCGCCGAAGACGTCGCGGCGATCGAGCAGTTGCTGCGGCACGATGAGGCCGCCCAATCTCACGGTGGCGGTCTCCCGGCGCAGCCCGGCGCCCTCAGTGGCGCATCAGGCAGCCGGCCGGCCGCCGGAACGACGAACGGCAGCGCCGAACCCCACACGCGCGTCCAAGCTCTCGAGGAGGGGCTCGCGCTGCTCCGTCGAGGCGATCGCGCCGGTGCGGTGGCCGCCTGGCGCCGCGCGCTCGCGGACGATCCCGACAACTACGTTATCCGCAAGCAGATCTGGGCCGTGGAGCACCCAGAACGGTTCTATCCGACGATCGATTGGGCCTGGCAGAAAGAGCAGCGCGAGCGCGAGCGCTCAACATGACAATGGGGCGGTTCTCTCGGTAAGGGACCTTACAGGCGCCGGCCGGCTTGCGTGTCACACTATACGTAAGGCTTGTTGCCCAGTACGAAAGTGTGGCAAAGGTATGGCATCTCTTTCTGAAGGCGCTGTCCGCCGGCGGCGGGCCGCGCTCACCCTGCTCACCTCCGCCGGCGCCGGTGTGACGCTGGCCACCGCTGCGGGGCTGCTGACGCGAGGCCGCCGGAGCAGCGCGAGCCGCGCGCCGGCGGCGGCGGAGGGCGACGATCGTTCGGTTGGTGACGACCGGCTGCGCGTCTCGAAACTGGGCTGGAAGACCGACTTCTCGAAGCATACCGTGCCGCTCAGCGAGATCATGTCGGGCGGCCCCGGCAAAGACGGAATCCCACCGCTCGATACGCCTGCCTACGAGAGCGTGGAGCAGGCCGCGCGCTGGTTGCGCGATGCCGAGCCAGTGATCGCCCTCGAGGTCGAAGACGAAGCCCGCGCCTACCCGCTGCAGATCCTCATCTGGCACGAGGTCGCCAACGACACGCTCGGCGGCGTGCCGGTCACCGTCACCTTTTGCCCGCTGTGCAACACGGCGATCGTCTTCGATCGCCGGCTGGACGGTGCCGTCTACGACTTCGGCGTCTCGGGGAATCTCCGACACAGTGACTTAGTGATGTGGGACCGGCAGACCGAGAGCTGGTGGCAACAGGCCACCGGCGAGGCGATCGTCGGCACGCTCGCCGGTAAGCGCCTCACGATGCTCCCGGCGTCGATCGTCTCCTGGAGAGAGTTCCGTACGACGTGGTCCACCGGCCGCGTCCTTTCCCGGGAGACGGGGCACAACCGGCCCTACGGCAATAACCCCTACGTGGGCTACGACGACGTGAACAAGCCGCCGTTCCTTTTCCGCGGCCCGATCGACGGACGCCTGCCGCCGATGGAGCGCGTCCTCGTCGTCGAGTTGCCCACCGAATCGGGCGCCGGCACCGCGGTAGCCGTCTACCCATTCAGCACGCTCGGCAAGCAGCGCGTCGTCCACGATACCGTTGCCGGCCGGCCACTCGTCACTTTCTGGGCGCCGGGCACGACCTCGGCGCTCGACCGGGCCGACATCGCCTCGTCCCGCGACGTCGGCGCGGCGGCGGCGTTCGTGCCCAGCATCGGCGGCATCGATGGTGACGTCCAGCACCTGACGTTCCGGCCGGACCCGCGGTCTTCCGGGCGCTTCCGTGACGACCAGACGGGCACCACCTGGACGATCGCCGGCCTGGCCGTCGCCGGCCCGCTCGAGGGCCGGCAGCTCCCGCCGCTGGTGCACGGCAACCCCTTCTGGTTTGCGGCAGCAGCATTCCATCCGAACGCCGAGATTCGGGGTGTGTAAGCCGGTGCCTCTGCAAGCTCCGGTGTGTGTCGAGGGGCTTTGACACGGGTAGTGCTTGATCGCGGTGGCAAACATGAAGTCGGGCACGCCTGGCTACTCGCCGAGGTCGCGGCACCGCGCGAGCCACGCAAAGCAGCGTAGCGGGTTCATGGCTCAGCGCACCGGCGGCTGCCCGCCCTTGGACTCCTTCTGGGGTGGCGGATTCGATTCGATCAGTCCTCTGGCACGCATCTCGCCCGGACGCGATCAACCTCCCCAAACGCGGCGGGCCGACCTGGTCGCCGCCACCGAGCACGATCGCCGCGCCGAGCACGACTATGCGCTGCTTGCTCGCATGGGCATCCGCTGGTCTCGGGAGGACGTGCGGTGGTACCTCTGCGAGCCCGAGCCTGGCCGCTACGACTTCGGGCATCTTGAGCCGCTCATCGCCGCCGCCCACGGCTACGGCATCCGCATCCTGTGGTCGTGGATGCACTACGGGTGCCCGACATTTGTCAACCCACTCGACGAGCGCTTCCCCGACCAACTGGCGGAGCTGGGCGCCCACCATCTGGCGTGGCTCCGCCGGCACGGCGTCGACGATTTGCTGATCGCGCCGATCAACGAGATCTCGTATTTCACCTGGGTAGTCGAGACGCTTGGCAATTGGTACCCGTTCGCCACAGGTGAATGCCGGCGGCTCAAGGCCAACCTGGCGGCGGCCCACCGGCGCTGCTACGACCGGATCAAGTGGGAGGCGCCCGGCGCACCAAAACGGGCATGCATCGCCTCTTTGACACCAGAATGGCAGGCCGCCTCAATACCGAGGAAGCCCGCCTCCAGTCGGCCATGTGTACGTGATTCCTGCGTCCCTACCTCCTTCGCCCACGGACGCGTGCTCGGGATCGCCGTAGAGGTTCGTGGTCTCCCACGGGTCGGCGATCATGTCGTACAGCTCGCCGATGTCGGGGCCGGCGTCCGCCACCTCGGGGAGCAGCTCACGCTGGTAGTGGACGAATGACCATCGCTCGGTACGGACGCGCTTCGTCCACACGTTCTCGGTAAAGGCCGCATCCCGTTGTCTTCAAGACGGTCATCGGCGTTGGGCGGGAGCGTCAGACGTTCTTCAGGGTAGATGTCCCAGAACTCCTGGCTGGGCGTCGACACCTGGTGCGGCCGGGGAATGCTCACCCACAGGAAGAAGGGACGGTCTCTGGGCCGTGTCTGGAGGAAGTGGATGGCCTGCGCCGCCGTCCAGTGGTCGACGCCACGCTCGTACGGGAGGCGCGAGGGACGCGCGTCGAGGCTCTGGCCCCGGCCGCCGACGGCGGCCCACTCCGGCAGCAGGTCGTCGTCGCGGTCGACCAGCAACCCGGCGCAGCGCAGGTATTCGCCGTAATCGCTCGTGCGAAACGGATCGCCGTAAGGGTACGCTTCGCGACGGTAGTCGAGGTGAGGCTCCAACCAGCCACCGGGGCAATGCAGCTTGCCGACGGCGCCAGTCACGTAGCCGTGGGCACGGAAGTGGGCGAACGCGGGCGGGAGCCACGCTGCGTTGGGGCCGGACAGGCCGAAGTAGCCGTGGTTGTGCGGGTACAGACCGGTCAGCCACGAGATGCGCGACGGCGTGCAGATGGGGTTCTGCACGTACGCGCGGGTGAAGCGCGTGCCGCTCGCTGCGAGCACATCGAGCCGCGGCGTCTTCGCCTCGGGATGGCCTTCCACGCCCAGACAGCGGGCGTTGAATTGGTCGGCCATGAGCAGGACGATGTTCTTGGCGCGCGTTCCCTCGCTCAGAGTGGTGCTCATGATGGTGCTACGCTCCTCCTTCGATCACGAGCGCCGCGTGGATGTCGAGGCGCGGCACGCGGACGGTCACGATGCCGTCGTTCCACGTCCAGGCGCGCTCCGCGAACACGTGTGCATCACCATCGAGGACAAACACGCCGCCGGGCAACTCCAGGATGCTGCACGCTCGCGGCCGGGCTACATGTGCCCGAGTTGCCAGTCCAGGAGACGCTCGCGCAGGGATGAAATGACAGTCACGTACTCGGCGCGACCGTACCGGTTGTGGAGCTCCCACGGATCAGCGGGCAGGTGGTAGAGCTCCTGCACCTCGCGGCCAGGGGTATGGACGTACTTCCACTCCGGCGTCCGGATCATTACCGACAGCTCGGTCTGCCGGCCGCTGGCCGGCGGCCCATTGGGCACGTTGTTGCCGCGGATAGGGTCTAGCACCGAATCCCGAGAGTGGGCGCCGACTTCCGAGAAGGCGACGTCAAACCCCGGCACGTCGTACTCATGGCCCTTCCGGTAGCCGGCATCGCGCAAGAGGTCCTGTACCATCACCTCACGCGCCGGTAGACGGTGCGAGTTATGGTGTACGCCCGTCGCCTGCGGATAGCGGCCGGTCAGGAAGGCGGCGCGCGACGGGACACAGAACGGGTGGTTCACGTAGAAACGCTCGCAGAGCACACCACGTGACGCCAGGGCGTCGAGGTGTGGCGACTGCGTGTCTGGGTTGCCATACGCGGGCAAACTGGGCGCCTTCTGCTGATCGGCCATCAAGAAGATGATGTTCGGGCGAGCTGCCATGACGTCTCCATTGCTGGGATCTCGTACGCATTCGCATTCCGGTATGGTTGACAGCGCTCAGGAGAGACGCTGCGTGCGCCGACTCCAGCAAGAGGATGGTCGAAACGTGGCTGAGGTTCGGCCGGTTGGCGCGTCCGCCAAGGCGGCCCACCAGGGGAGCAAGAGCCGCCGCGCCCCGACAGAAGCAGATCGGGAGGCGTTTCTTGCTTCGTTCGGGTCTTGGAAGGGGCTGGTCGACGTCGACCAGCTCAAGCGTGATCCAAAGGCAAGCCGGCAGATGAGCCGGCCTGCCCCGAAGCTATGAAGCACTTGGTCGAGAGCGATACGGCCATCGACTGGCTCAACGGCCAGCGCTACGCGCAATCGCTTCTTCGCTCCGTCAGTGCCGATGGCACGGAGAAACTTGGCATTAGCCTGGCCACGTATGGCGAGTTGCTGGCCGGCGTGCGCTATGGCCGTGATCCGAAGCGGAGCGAGCAAGCGATTCGTCAGTTTCTACGGTTGGCGGAGAATCTGCCCGTCACACACGGTCGTAGCTCGCTCGCTTCGACCTGGCCCGCCACGACTGCCATCCTTTCTTCGCCGTCGTCGGGCTCGAGGGCGAACCGCGCAAATGCCGACGCCGATCCCGACGAAGCCGAACACCGGGAAGCCGTCGCCCGGCGTGACCCCCTGATGGCTCTCGCGTACCGCCAGGTGGACCTGGCGGTACGTGCCCGTAACCTCGCCGTCGCAGCAGGGACCGCCGTTCGACTCGGTCCAGAGCGCCCGGCCATCGTCATGCTGCCAGAGTCGGGGCATCAGGTCCGGCCGGGATGAGGAGGCGATACAGACAATGACCCGGTGGTATGGACAGGACGCCTATGGCAGGAATGCACATCAGCACGGCGTCCACTGGGATGGCCAGCGTGTCCACCCACGCTAACCCGCCCGTCTTCATAGAGCCGGTACTGCCAGGTCAATGCCGCTGCCGTCGTGCGGGAGCACCGATCGTCTACTGCTCTTGGTAGTTCCACGTCAACCCGCCGTCGACGAAATAGGTCGCACCAGTGATGTAGTCGGCCTCCGAAGAAGCGAGGAATGCGGCCAGACCGGCAACATCCCCAGGCGTGCCCAGGCGGCCCAGCGGGATCTGCTGCAGCAGCGCACCCAGCTTGGCCGAGTCGTGCAAGAGGGCAGCGTTGATCGGCGTCTCGATGGCTCCCGGCGCGATCGCGTTGACTGTGATCCCCAGCGGCGCTAACTCGATGGCGAGCGTGCGCGTCAGCATCCGGATGCCGCCCTTGCTCGCGCAATAGGCGGCGAAGTGCGGAAAGGGCAGCTCCTCGTGTACCGAGCTGATCGTGATGACCTTGCCCGGCCGGGCGACTGCCCGCAAGTGTTGCACGAACGCCTGCGTCGCAAAAAAGACGCCCTTGAGGTTCACGCCCAACACACGGTCGTAATCCTCCTCGGCGACATCCCAGAATGGGGCATTCTTCTCGATCCCGGCGTTGTTGACGAGGATGTCGAGCCGGCCGCAGCGGCCGACCGCCTCCTCGACCAACCGCCGGACTTCGGCGACCCGCGAGACATCGGCTTCGACGGCAAACCCACGTGCTCCCGTGCCCTCCACCTCGGCGACCGCGGCCAGGGCGCTCTCGGGCGAGCCGACGAAGTCGACCACGACGTCGGCGCCCTCCTGCGCCAGGCGCACGGCGATGGCGCGACCAATCCCTTGGCTGGCCCCGGTGACCAATGCCACTTTGCCCTTGAGTCTCATATTCGGATCACACCTCCACTCATATCTCACGAGTTCCTTGGATCGTGTTTTTCTCCAGGGCCGCGACTTCGTGGACTCCTGTCAAACTACGCCTCGACGTGCGACACCGCACGACGTACGTGCGCGACGAGCTGGTCGACGGGCAGGCACGCGGTGTCGATCCTGCCGCCAGCCTCCTCGCCACCGCGCTCTTGGGCGGCGCGCTGGGAGCGCTCATTGGCTCGCTCGCCGGCCTGCCGACCCCTGCGCCTCGTGCATAGCCGAGCGTCGTGCGCCGTGCTCTTGGAGGAGATTGGCGACGAGCGCCGTCCAGCCGGTCTGGTGGCTGGCGCCCAGCCCCTGGCCGGTGTCGCCGTGGAAGTACTCGTGAAAGAGGACGCGATCGCGGAAGTGGGGGTCGTGCTGGAGGACGTCGTGTTGGCCGTTGAACGGGCGACGTCCATCTTCGCCCCGCAAGAACAGCCGGGTCAGCCGGCCGCACAGCTCGTCCGCGATCTGATCGAGTGTCAGATACTGTCCGGAGCCGGTGGGGCATTCCACGAGGAAGTCGTCGCTGTAGTACTGGTGGAACCGGCGCAGCGCCTCGATCAATAGATAGTTGATGGGGAGCCACACCGGCCCCCGCCAATTGGAGTTGCCGCCAAAGAGGCCACTGCGTGATTCGGCCGGCTCGTAGCGCACGGTGTGCTTCGTGCCGTCGAGCCACAGCTCGTAGGGCTGGGCGTCGTGATGCCGGCTGAGCGAGCGGATGCCGTAGTCGCTCAGGAATTCGTCGGGGTCGAGCGCACGCTTGAGCAGGCGCTTCATGCGGTGCCCGCGAGTCAGCGCCAGCAACCGGCGCTCGCCCGCGCCGGGCACGTGCCAGCGCGATACCAATCGCGCCAGATCGGGGCGGTGCTCCAGAAACCACTCGAGGCGCGCCTTGAACTGTGGCAACTCGTCCAGCAGGTCGGGCTCGATGGTCTCTACCGCCAGCAACGGGATCAAGCCGACCAGCGAGCGCACTTTCAGCCGCCGGTGCGTGCCGTTGGACAGGTGCAGCACGTCGTAGAAGAACTCGTCGCCGTCATCCCATAGGGCGATGCCTTCGGCGGCGATGTTGTCCATCGCACGAGCGATGTAGAGAAAGTGCTCGAAAAACTTGGTGGCGATGTCTTCGTAGACCGAATCCTCGCACGCCAGCTCGAGCGCGATGGTCATCAAGTTGAGGCCATACATCGCCATCCAGGCGGTGCCGTCGCTCTGTTCGAGCGATCCGCCGTCAGGGAGCATCGCACTGCGGTCGAACACGCCGATGTTGTCGAGCCCCAGGAACCCGCCCTCGAAGATGTTGTTTCCCTCACGGTCCTTGCGGTTGACCCACCAGGTGAAATTGAGCAGGAGCTTATGGAAGATCCGCTCCAGAAACGCGCGATCCGGCGCGCCGCGCTGCGCCCGGTCGAGCTGGTAGACGCGCGACGCCGCCCAGGCCAGCACAGGGGGATTGACGTCGCCAAAGTCCCACTCGTAGGCGGGAATCTGCCCGTTGGGGTGCTGGTACCACTCGCGCCCGAGCAACACCAATTGTTCTTTCGCCAGCTCGGCATCGACGAGCGCCAGCGACACGCAATGAAAGGCGTGGTCCCACGAGGCGAACCACGGATACTCCCACTTGTCCGGCATCACCAGGACGTCGGCGGTATTGAGCGTGCGCCACTGGGAGTTTCGCCCGGACCGGCGCTTCGGCGGTGGCGGTGGCTGCGCCGGATCACCTTCGAGCCACTGGTCGACGTCGTAGTAGTAGAACTGTTTGCTCCACAACAGCCCGGCCAGCGCCCGACGCTGCACCCGGCGCTCGTCCTCGTCGAGTGCCGGGTGGTGAACCGCAGCGTAGAACTCGTCGGCCTCCTTCCGGCGCTGCGCGAAGATGGCGTCGAACCGGGCGAACGGCGTATCGTGCTCCCACTCGTCTCCCGCCGCTCCAGTCGCTTTGGCTCTTTCGGTCTCTCCGGTCTCTCCGGTCTCTTTGGCCCTACCAGCCGCGGCGCGCGCGGTGAGTCGCAGCCGGATGGTCGCTGGTTCACCCGGGCCGATTGTCCGCACGTAGTGCGCCGCGACCTTGGTCCCTGCGGCCGCCGGATTGACCGCCGCCGTGTCGCCGTGGACGACGTACTGGTGGAAGGCATCCTTGACGTAGGGCACCGGATTGGGGACGCCAAACAGCCGGTGCAGGTTCGTCTCGTTTTCGGCGAACAAGAGCGCGGCGGCCCCCTCGCAGGCCAGCACGTAGGTGCCGAGCTCCCGATGCTCGGCCTCGACGACGAGCGTGTCCTGGTCGCCGCACGACTCCGCCCGGCGGAGCAGGGGGCGGTAGGGAGCGCGACCCCACGACCACGTGTTGCGGTACCATAGCGTGGGGAGCAGGTGCAGCGCGGCCGCGTCGGGACCGCGGTTGACGGCGGTCATGCGGATCAGGATATCGTCGGGCGCCGCCTTGGCGTACTCGACGAAGACGTCGAAGTAACGGCCCTCGCCAAAGATGCCGGTGTCGATTACATCATACTCGGGTTGCCCTCTCGCCCGGCGGCGGTTTTCTTCGACCAGCTCGGCATAGGGAAACGCGCCGTGCGGGTACTTGTAAAGCATCCGCAGGTACGAGTGCGTCGGGGTGGAGTCGAGGTAGAAATAGCACTCTTTGACGTCCTCGCCATGGTTGCCCTCGGGACCGGCGAGGCCGAAGAGTCGCTCTTTGAGAATGGGATCGACGCCGTTCCACAGGGCGAGGGCGAAGCACAGGCGCTGCTGATCGTCGCACAGGCCGGCCAGGCCGTCCTCGTTCCAGCGGTAGGCGCGCGAGCGGGCGTGGTCGTGGGGCAGATAGTCCCAGGCGCTGCCGTCGGGGCTATAGTCCTCGCGCACCGTGCCCCAGGCGCGCTCAGCCAGGTACGGGCCCCACCGGCGCCAGGCCGCGCCGCTGGCCATCAGGCGCCGGTGCTCGCTTGACATGTTTCCTCCCATATCGGCTGCCGCGCTCCCGTTTCTTCCTAACACTCCCGCGCGCCTGATTATTCCTAGACCAAAGGGGGTGTACCCAGTCATTCCGGATGTTTGACGCTCGCCCCTTCGACAAGCTCAGGGCAGGCTTGGCACGTCGCACTTGGTGCAGGGCCGCGCTCCTCCGGCGCGAGACACACCCTTTGTAGGCCCGACTACTGCCGCTCACACGCGGCCGGCGCATGCTGTGAAGAAGATAGCGAACGAAAGGCTGTCCCATGCGAATTACGCCCCCGCGCCTACCTTACCTGGCTCGGACGTCCGCCGGCAGGCGATTCCCGGCTGCAAAGGCGCCCACGGTGGTGCCGCGCTCAGCCGATCATCTGCAGGTAATCGCTGCTACTGATGGCGCGAATCGTCGAGCGTACAATGGAATTAGGAGCCAACGAAGGCTTCGGGGAGTGGTAACCTATGGAACCCGTTGACATTGTGCAGTCGTCCCCGTCGACGCTGAAGCGACCGACGAGGCGAGAACAGCCAATGTGGCTCGTGCGATCGACCTGCCGGCCGCGGGAACCGCGGCTGCTCCCTCCGGCGCGTCGCCCGACATCTGGGCCAACCGCAGCGCCCAAATCGGCGCCGCTCGGGGAATCGCCGTGGGGTTGGTGGTGGGGGCAACGATTGGCTGGCTGGCGATTGGCATGCCGGAGCCGCTCGCCGGCCAGGCGCGCAGCGTCGATCCGTCCGCTATGCTCCTCGCCGCCAGCCTCTTGGGCGGCGCGCTTGGAGCGCTCATTGGCTCGCTTGCCGGATTGTCGACCCCCCAGCCTCGTGTGTAGACGAGCGCCGTTCGCCGTGGTAGGAGGGGATTCGCGCTTTTGCAAGCACCCTTACAGCCTCCCCCTCAGGGGTGCTTGCATGGCGGCGGCCGGCCGGCGGAACAGTGGCGCAACGGTGTGGGAGTGAGATGATGCGAATGCTCGCGTGGTTACAGGAACTTGGCAGACAGCGCCCGGACGGCGGCGCCGAACGGATGGGCGGTGCCGCCCAGAAGCCGGCCGATCACCCCATCCCGCAGGCACCGGGCACTCACGCAGGCACCTTCATGTTCGCCACCGGCATCGAGTGCAGCTACCCTGTCGTCCTCGGCCGGGATGGTCGCCCGCACCGCCAGGACGAACTCGAGAAATGCGACCACTACCGCTACTGGCGCGACGACCTGCGCCTGGTCCGCGAAGACATGCGGCTGACGTACCTCCGCTACGGCCCGCCGCTGCACCG
This sequence comes from Chloroflexota bacterium, assembly GCA_016199265.1. Lineage (GTDB taxonomy): Bacteria > Chloroflexota > UBA11872 > UBA12225 > UBA12225 > JACQGX01. Next base: position 23,022 of record JACQGX010000404.1, read on the forward strand.
CGTCTTCCTGGGCCCGGGACGCTACGACTGGGCCTTTACCGACGACGTCCTCGCCGAGATGCACCGGCTGGGTATCGTGCCCATCGTCGACCTCTGCCACTTCGGCACGCCGGACTGGCTCGGCAACAGCTTCCAGAACCCCGACTTCCCCCGCTACTTGGGCGAGTACGCCCGCGCCTTTGCCGAGCGCTTTCCGTGGGTGCGCTACTACACGCCGGTCAACGAGATCTACGTCGGTGCCAAGTTCTCCGGCCTGCTCGGCTGGTGGAACGAGCGCCTGACCACCGAGCGTGGCTTCGTCACCGCTCTCAAGCACATGTGCCTGGCGAGCCTCTACGCCATGGAGCAGATCCTGGCGGTGCGGCCCGACGCCGTGTTCGTCCAGAGCGAGTCGTCGGAGTACTACCACCAGTCGTGTACTGACGTCGAGGCCGCGCACGTCGCCGATTTCGAGAACCAGCGGCGCTTCCTCGCCCTCGACATGCTCTACGCCCACCCGCTGCGCGCCGACATGGAGCGTTTCGTCCGCGAGCAGGGCGTCACCATCGACGAGCTCGACTACTTCATGAACAACCGCCTCGGCGCGCGGTGCGTCATGGGCAACGACTACTACGTGACCAACGAGCACATGGTCATGCACGACGGCTCGATCCGCGCGCCCGGCGAGGTGTTCGGCTGGTACCTCGTCACGCGCGAGTACTACGAGCGCTACCACCGCCCGGTGATGCACACCGAAACCAACATGGCCGACGAGTCGGGCGCGACCGACTGGCTGTGGAAGCAGTGGCACAACGTCCAGTACATGCGCTACCAGGGCGTCCCCGTGCTGGGGTTCACCTGGTTCTCGCTCACCGACCAGGTCGACTGGGACACCGCGCTGCGGGAGGACAACGGGCACGTCAACGCGCTGGGCCTCTACGACCTCAACCGCACCATCCGCCCGGTCGGGCGCGAGTACCAGGAGCTCATCCGCGAGTTCCGGACCGTGCCGGTGGTACCCAACGCCCCCTACTTCGGCGTGCCGTGATCGTTGCGCCGCTGCTACGTGACCTGGTGCGCGCCAACGCGCGCTGACGGCAGCCAGAGCCGCAGCGTCCCGTCTTCGCGGCCGATGCCCAGCGCGAGGTAGTCACCGGGAAGCGAGACCGCCGCGAGATTGGTGCTGATCACTCCTCCGGCATCCACCTCCCAGGCGACCTCTGCGCCATCCGGCGTGCGCCGGACACCGGCCAATGTCTGGCGCGGCTGATCTGGGAGCGCCAGCTCTGGACGGCCATCGGCATCGAAGTCGCCGGTGGCGCCCGGGCGCCGGCCGGCCTGCTGCCAGCGTTTGGCGGCCTCGGCAAAGAGCGCCCGGCGCAGGTCTCCCTTAGGCACGGTGCGGGCTTCGAGGATGTGGTGGCGACGCGATGCACGCGAACAACTGCTCCGGATCGGGGTTCCCCCGTGCGATCACGGCGCCGTCGAGCAAGTACGTGGGCACCGCCACCACGCTCTCCGGCAGTGCCGGTGAGGTACCCGCGTCTGCGGCGGCCTCGATGTCGATCGTGCGCACGTCGAGACCCGGAAACCGTTGCGCGGCGGCAGCGGCCAGCCGGCGCGCCTCGGCGCAGCCTAGGCAGTGCGAGGCGACGTACACCTCCAGGCGCCGCGCCGCCCGGGCACCTGCCGGCAGCGCGTGCGCCGCCAGCGCGTGGCACCCCCACAGGGTGGCGCCCGTGACTACGCCGTACGCGAGGTAGCAGGCCAGCCCGGCCACGCTTGTTTCGACATCACCGCGCCCCACTTCCCCAACCAGGGCGCAGATCTCCGGCCGAAAGGGCGCCAGCACAAACGCCTCCAGCGCCCACCACACCATCCCGAACGCGGCTCCCAGCACGGCAACACGCAGGGCGCCGGCCAGACGGACACCGACCAGGTGTCCGAACGCCGCCCCGAGCAGGACGCCCAGCGCCAGACGTACGAGCCAGCGCGGCCCCGCCGCGGCGAGCAGCACGCCGCCGTCTTGAACCGCAGTGACCGTTAGCGTGGTAGACAGGAGGACGAACGCCACGCCACCGGGGAGGCCGGCGAGCGCGCCGGCGATTGCCGGCGAGCGCCTGCACCAGGTGCGCAACCGGCCGCCCAGCGGACCGGTGACACCCGCACGCGCTACCATCGCCTGCCATCCATCGCGCTCATCTCGCCCACATCGCGTGGGTCACACCACCCATCGACGTCCAGTGTGCCTCGCGGCGACGCACCCCGTCAGTAGTCCAGCCAACACAGCCGGGAGTCCGGGGCCGGGTGGTATGGGAAGCGCGTTACGCGACCGGATAGTCTGAAACGTGACTCGGTTCCATCCGGTGTTGGTCAGCCGTTTCGGGCCTTGTCTGCAGGCCACGCTAACCTGGGACGCCAAACCCACGCGACCCCCGAATCAAGTCACCAACACAGCTTGGAACCGAAACGGTAACCTCGCTTACCATACGCGTGCGCGCTGCACGGGTACGATGCTTTGGGTGCAACTTGCCATGCGCGATCTGTCCACGGCGCGCGCTGGTGAAGACCAGTTGACCGATGGCGCCCGCGACGGACCGCGCAGAGAGCGCGGGATGACTGAGGTCGCGCGGCACGGACAATGCGACGGCGCGCACCCGTGGTATTCTCCTGCAGTCCGGGGTGGGAACTGGAACTCGCCCCAGACGCCAAGCCGGCCATGTTTATGCCCCCGCGGTTCGGGGTGGGAATACGGGAACGCCCCGGCGGGTTCTACCTACCGTATGGAACAGACTGACTTCGACGTCCTGGTCATCGGCGGCGGCAGCGCGGGCTACGCCGCCGCGCGCATCGCCGGCCAGATGGGCGCATCCGTTGGGCTGGTCGAGCGCGGCCCAGTGGGTGGCCTGTGCATCCTAGACGGCTGCATGCCGTCCAAGGCGCTCATCCGCCCCGCCGACGTCCTGCATCTGATGCGCACCAGCGGTGACCTGGGCTTGCACGCGAACCGAGTGCAGGTGGACTTCGCACGCGTCATGGAGCGCAAGACGCAGCTCGTGGAAGAGTTCGCGGCCTACCGCCGCGAGGAAATCGCGCGCGCGCCCGGCGTGGAACTGCTCCTCGGCGAGGCGCGCTTCAGGGGGCCACGCGAGGTCGCGCTTCGGCCGACGCGCGAAGACGGCTCGCCCAACGACGGCCGGCCGGCGCGCACCCTCACCGCACGCAAGATCGTGCTCGCTACGGGCTCCTACGCCTGGGTGCCGCCCTTACCGGAGCTGCACGAGGTCGGGTACATCACCAGCGAGGAGGTGCTGCGCCTGGAGGCGCCGCCCGAGTCCATGGTCATCCTCGGCGCGGGTGTCATCGCCATCGAGCTGGGGCAGTTCTACGCCCGCATGGGCACGCGGGTGACCATGCTCCAGCGCAGCGGCCGCATTCTGAGCCACGACGACGCCGAGGTGGGCCAGACGCTGGCAGCGCACCTGCGTGAAGAGGGAATCCACATCGAGACGCACTCGGTGCTCCGCGGCTGCTTCCGCCGGCCGGACGGGATGCGTGTCATGATCGCGGACATCGCCGGCGAGACCCGTGAGTTCCCGGGTGCGCTGCTCTTCGTCGCGCTGGGTCGGCGGGCGGCGATCCACGGCCTGGACCTGGAATCTGCCGGCGTCCGGCTGAACGAGGACGGCTGCTTTGTGGCCGTGGACGACGCGATGCGCACGAGCAACCCCGACGTCTACGCCGCAGGGGACCTGGCCACGATGCGCCAGATGACGCACATTGCCGTGCTGCAGGGCGAGGTCGCCGGCTTCAATGCAGCGCGCACGCTCGGGTTGGGCGGCCAGGGAGCGGCCGATGCGTTCCTCTCACCGGGAGCGCGGCGGCTGGGCGGCGTGGCGGACGAGGGAACGGGTGGCACCCTGCGGATGGACTACTCGGTCGTGCCGCAGGTGATCTTCAGCGATCCGCCGTTCGCGCGCGTGGGGCTGAACGAGCAGGAGGCGCGCGCGGCGGGCAGGCACTACCTGGCCGCGCGCTACGACTTCGCCGACCTGGGGATGGCGCAGGTGATGGGACAGACGAAGGGGTTCGTCAAGATGCTAGCCGACCGTCGCGACGGCCGTGTCCTAGGCGTGCAGATCCTTGGCCACCAAGCCGACACGCTGATCCATGAGGCCATTGTCGCCATGGCCTTCGGCGCCACTGCCGAGCAGTTGGCTCGCATCCCACACTACCATCCCGCGCTCGCGGAGATCCTCACGTATCCCGCCGAGGAGCTCGCGGCGGCCGTACGGCGCTGAGTGTGTAATGTGGCAAGTCCCGTGACCCGGTTCCCTTGTGTCGTATCAGGAGCATGACATGGGACTACACGTCGGTAGGCCGGCGCCAGCGTTCCGCCTGCCGGCGCTCGCACCGAATACCGGCGCGCCGGACGGGGAACTTGCGCTGTCAGATCTGCGCGGACAGCCGGTCATACTGGTGTTCTTGCGCTGGCTAGGTTGACTGCCGTGCCTCGACCATCTGGCGCAGTTGCGCCAGCGACAGCAGGATCTCGATGCGGCCGGGGCAGCAGTCTACGCCGTCTCGTTCGAACAGCCGTCGCGTGTCCGCGCCTACATTCGGCATCATCAGGTCACATTTCCGGTGCTCGCCGATCCATCGCGCGCGGTCTACGCGAGATACGGGATGACTCGCGGACCCTTGTGGCGCATCTACGGCCCGCAGGTAGCGTGGGGCTACCTGCGCTTGTTTTTGCGGGGTAGACGCACGCACATTCGTGGCGACACACTGCAGCAGGGTGGCGACTTCGTCGTTGACGCCCAGGGCATTCTGCGGTTCGCGCACGCCGGCAAGGACTCGTTTGATCGTCCATCAATTGACGAGCTCATTGGCCGGCTTCGCCCGTAAGGCTACTGCCAATGTATGCCAATATGTGCCAACATATGCTCGACTACTGACGCCGGACGACGGCTTGGGCTAGCTTGCGCTACACAAGCACGGAGGCGATGCTCGCTGGGAGCGGGAAATACAGGAGCAAGGCGTCACTATCGTCGAGTAAGCGACGAGTAAGCGAGCAAACGGAGCAGGGCAGCGGCGCCCTGCTCCGTTTGCTCGCCAGGAGGTCGGTGGCGAGAGAGGTCAGCGGCGGGTAAGCGACTCGTTGTGCTCCTTTACCCACTGCTCGGCGGCGCGGTCACCCCAGACGGCCTTGAACATGGCGTACACGTGCGGCCCCTCATCGGGCAGCGCCCGTCCATCGTTGGCCAGCGGGACGCCGGCGACCGAGCCCGGTGTGTACGTGTTCGGCGCCAGCACCGGCACCGGACAGTTCACGACGAAGCCGTTGGGGTGCGAATCGGGCACGCCGTTGAAGAGCTGTAACTGGCCGCCGTCGATTCGAGGTGTGATCTCGGCCTCGGTCTTGAGCACGGGTACCTCACCGGTCGTGCGCCACACGACGGTGAGGTGATCCCAGAACGGGCTCCACGCCGGCTGCGTCGCGACCGAGTCGAATACGCTCGGCTGCCCGCCCATTGGGCCGCTTCCTTTGACGCCGTTGCCGAAGACGTAAATCTTGGCGGTTGCTTCGGCTTGTGCGAGCTTCTGGGCGGCGGCCGCGGCGCCCACTTGCATCATCGGCGCCATCGGGGCGGCCGACGTGTCGGTCACGATGTAGCGGCTGCTGGGAAAGCACTCGTGGAGCTTGAAGGTCACCCTCATGCCGGCCGTATCGACCGGATCGAGGAGCTGTCCGCCGCCGAGATACTCGGCCTTCGTGGTGTCGGCCGGCAGCTCGCCGCCGGGCCACTTGACGACCGGGTAGTTGACGACGATAGTGGTGCTGTCGATCCGGAGCTGGCCGTTCTGCGCGGCGCGGCGCACGGCGTCCGCCGACGTCAGCGTCTGTGGCTGGCTGCTCCACGTCACGCGATTGGCCCGAAACGCCGGACTAAAGTCTTCCCGATTCGGCACCGAGGAGAGTACCGGTAACTGCCCGGTGGCCGCAGTGTTGTCGAACAGAAAGATGTCCGAGGTCGACCCGCTCACTTTGACCGCGTTGGCGAGCTTGGGTACGAAGACGGCCCCGATTTCGCGCGCGAAATCGGGATCTGAAGCGTCGGTGCGGATGAAAAACGCCCGATCGCCGTTGAACAACCCGGCATGGAGCCGGAACGTGACGAAGCCAAAGCGTCCGCGCCAACGGTCGGAAGAGAGCGCAAAGTCGAGCACGTCACCGATGATCTGCGTTGGACTCGCGGGTGTCGCCTGTGCGCCGGCGAGCCGCGGGAGCAGGTGCGCGCCGCCCGCGGCGGCAAGCGCCGCCGCGGTTGTTCGGAACCCCGCACGTCGCGTGAACGGATACAGTGCCAACTCCTCAGGATTGGAGTGCTGCCTTCCGGATGCTCTACTACTTGCCATACAACGCCTCCCTCAGCTTATTCATGAATGCGGCGGCGGCCTCCCCGCCTTGCGCGTGTCCCCCGACCGCCGGCAACTTCACTGTACGGAAGGTCTCGACACCCGACAGTAGGCTGGCTTACATTGGAGCGAAGCGGGAAGGGTTGAGACGCGCGAGTGAAAGGTGTGGCGCGGTCAACCGCGGAGAGCCAACCGGCGCAGGAGCGGCAGGACGAGTTGACCAAATGAGGAGTCGGAAAGTCGCCGCCGCGCCGCGCGGTCGGCGACCTGGTGGAGGCCGTAAGAGTACGACGGATAGACGTGCGCCATCGAGAAGCTGTCCATCGGTAGCCGGTGCTGCATCGCCAGCGCCGCCTGCTGGATGAGCTCGCCGGCCCGCGGGCCGACGATGTGCGCGCCGACGATTCGCTTGCCAGCGAGCACCAGCTTGATGAAGCCTTCGGTCGCGCCGTCGGCCACTGCCCGATCGACGCGCGAGAGTGGAACGCTCACGTCTGTCACCCGTGTACCGAAGCGCTCGCCCGCCTGCGCCTCGGTGAGGCCGACGCGGCCCACCTCCGGGTCGGTGAACGTCGCCCACGGTATGACACGGTCGTCGAATTTCTGCTTTTTCCAGGGGAACAAGACGTTGCGTAAGATCACGCGCCCCTGCGTTTCGGCGACGTGGGTGAACCGGTACGGGCCGACGCAGTCGCCAGCGGCCCACACACCAGGCACGCTCGTCTGGAGATACTCGTTGACGGCGACGCCGTTGCCGCCCAAGCGGACACCGACGTTCTCGAGCCCCAAGCCGGCGGTGCGCGCGCGACGGCCGGTGGCGACGAGCACCGCGTCGACGCGTACTTCCTGGCTGTGGTTCACCCCCTCATTCGGTTGGACACTCGCTGGTTGGCCGGCAGCTTCGAGCACGAGGGTCGCGCCGCGGCCATTATTGCCGGCGGCAGGCTCCGGTGTCACGCGGCTGATGCGGGCGCCGGTGTAGACGGTCACGCCGTCGCGCTCGAGCGCGGCCTGCACCCGAGGACCGACCGATTCGTCCTCGTTGGCGAGCAGGCGTGGCAGCGCCTCGAGCAGGATCACGCGACTGCCGAGCCGGGCGAACGCCTGAGCGAGCTCGCAGCCGATCGGCCCGCCGCCGACGACCGCCAAGCGGGCCGGCAGCGCATCGAGCTCGTCGAAGAGCGTCTCGTTGGTCAGGTAGCGCACGTCTGACAGGCCCGCAATTGACGGGACGGCGGGATCGGAACCGGTGGCGATCACGACGTGGCGGGCGCGCACCATGTGCCCGTCGACGTCGACGAGGCCGTCGCCGCGCAGGTGCGCGGTGCCCAAGAGAACGGCGATGCCGCGCCGCTCGAGCGCCGCGGGTGACTCTTCGTCGCCGATCGACTTCCGAACGCGGCGGACATGGGCGATGGCCTTGGCGAAGTCGACCGGCGGCGGGCAGGCGTCGCCGGCAGAGAGCGCCGCCGCCGCGCGCGCGGCGGCGGCCAGACCGGCGACGTGAAGCAGCGCTTTGCTCGGCACACACCCCGTCCAGGTACACTCGCCGCCGGTGCGATGGCGCTCGACGAGTGCGACGCGGAGCCCAAGGCCCGCTCCACCGATGGCGATCGTCAGTCCGGCGGCGCCGCCGCCGATGACGACCACGTCATAGTCGAATGTACTCACACGCTCTTCACCTCCCCATGGGGCCGGCCGGCACTGTGAGGGTACCTGCCGGCCGGCCCAGAGGCGGTAAGGAGGATTACAGACGCTCGACGGTCGCACCTGGTTCACTGAGTCGCGATCGACGTCTGTGTCGTCGTGGTCCCTTGGAACTTGGGTACGAGGTCGTTTGTTGTGAGAGAGAGCAATCGTCTTGCCGGCCAGATGCGGCGACGCCGAGGGCTGTTCGCGGCCGCGGGCGTGGCGGCATTGGGTGTGGCCGGCGGCGCGGTGGCGTGCGGTGACGCAGCACGCACGAGCATCGGTGGCGGCGGAAAGAGACCGTTCGAAGGCCGAGCATTGACGATCTTCGTCTACGCCGGCATCTGGGAAAAGTGGTATCGAGAGCTGTTCGCGCCGGCGTTCGAGGCCGAGACCGGCGCAAAGGTGATCATCGACGCCGGCTGGTGGGACGCGCTGCCGAAGCTCAAGCTCGCACCGCCCGACCAGCCGCCGTTCGACCTCATGTTGACCGATCCGACGCAGGGCTTTCCCGCCATCCGTGACGGCCTGGCGGCGAAGCTCAATCTGGCCAACATCCCAAACGCAAAGCAGTTCGCGCCCAAAGTGCTCGACACGTGGATCTACAAAGACGGGTGGGGCATACCGCACATCTCGTCGCCGATGACCTTGGCGTGGCACCAGGAGTTGCTGCCGGACGGGCTCCGCGATTGGGGGGAGTTACTCGAGCCGCCGGCGCGCGGCCGCTTCACGGTGTATAGCTCGTACTACATGGGGTTGTTCACGTTTGCGGCGATCAAGGCGGCGCGTGAGGGGCGAGCCGGCCAGGCACACCGGATGATTCAAGACGATCTCGACGGCGTGCTGAACTACGCCAGGGAACACCGCGATGCGGTCAGGTACTGGTGGTCGGCGACGACCGACGCGGTGCAGGCATTGCTCGGCAAGAACGTCGCGGCGGGCGCGCTGCACGGCAACGGTCTCTTGGCGCCGGTGCGTGATAACAAGCCGCTGGCGTTCACCATCCCGGCGAAGGATCGCGCGTACGTGCAGCTCTTTTTTCTCGTGACCAAAGGATCGAAGAACAAGGACGTAGCTGAGGCGGCGCTCGACTACATTGCCGGTAGTACGTTTCAGTGGAACCTGGCGAGTAAGAGCGGCGAGCTGGCGGCGCATATTCCGGCGGCCGCCGAGCAAATCGGCGCGCGCGACCGCCTGTGGGGCCGCATCTATCCATCGACCGCGGCCGACTGGGCGGCCATGACCTACTATCCGTACGAGTTCTACGATCGGTATGACAAGAAGATTGCCGATTTCTGGAATCGCGAAGTGCTGCGCAAACCATGAGGGCGGCAGCGGCGGCGCCGGAGAGCGGACCGGCTGCTCCCGGTGGACACGGAAACGTCGCCGCCGGCTTACGGGGTGTGACGATGCGGTACCCGTCGCAGGCCGAGCCGGCGCTGCGCCACGTCACCCTCGAAGTGGCCGAGGGTGAGTTTGTGTGTCTGCTGGGGCCAAGCGGCTCCGGCAAAACAACCGCGCTGCGCCTGATTGCCGGCCACGAACAGCCCCAGAGCGGCACGGTCGTACTCGGCGGCTGCAGCGCAAACGGCGTCCCGGCGCACCGGCGCAACGTGGGCATGGTCTATCAGAGCCATGCGCTGTTTCCCCACCTTACGGTGGCGCACAACGTCGCCTTTGGCCTGCGCATGCGCGGCGTGGCGCGCGCCGCGCAGTACGAGCGCGTGGCGTGGGCGCTCGATCTCGTCCGCCTTGGTCAGGCGGGCGAGCGGTACCCCGACGAGCTATCCGGCGGCCAGCAGCAGCGTGTCGCGCTGGCGCGGGCGCTCGCCATCGAGCCGTCAGTTCTGCTGCTCGATGAGCCGTTCGCCAACCTCGACCGGCACCTGCGCGATGACATGCGTCTCGAGCTCAAGGCGCTGCAACGTCGCTTGGGCATCACGACGATCTTCGTGACTCACGATCAAGAAGAAGCCCTCGCGCTCGCCGACCGCATTGCCATCCTGAGCGGCGGCCGGCTCGAGCAAACCGGCCCGCCCGAGCTCGTGTACCACCGGCCGCAGAACGCGTTCGTCGCCCGTTTCCTGGGCGAGATGAACCTCTTGCCGGCGGCATTGGGCCAGCCGGTTCCCGGCAGCGGCGAGGATCTGCGCCTCGCGCTCGTCGCGCGCGTCCCGCTCGCCGTCAGACCCCCATCCGGGGCACGGCGGGGCGATATCGTCGCCGTTTGCCTGCGAGGGGAGCACCTACGCCTCGCGCCGCTGTCCGAGGTTTCACTTGGCGCGGGTGAAGGCGGTGCACGCCACTGGTCGGGCACGATCGAGCTGGCGACGTACCGAGGCGCGGCGACGCACTACGCCGTCACGCTCGAGGGCGGACACACGGTGCGGGTCGTCGAGCCGGCGGCTGCGCCTGCGCGCTGGCGTGTGGGTGACCGCGTGGCCGTCGTCTGGATCGCCGGTGTCGCTCACAGCGTCTGGCCGAACGGCGATACCCCGCGCGACGTGATCGTGGCTGGGAGGCAGCGATCCACAGCCGGCGAGGCCGGCGCAGGGGGCGCGGCATGATCGCCGGCCAAGAAGCACCGGTGCAGAGGCCGGCGGCTTCCCCCTTGGCGCGACCGCTGCGTCTGGCCCTGCCGCCGCTCCGGCCGCCGGTGGGAGGCACGGCGACGTGGGCGCTGCTCGCGCCGGCACTCGCCTTGACCGTCATGCTGCTGATAGTGCCGACTCTGTGGCTGGTGCGACTGAGCCTTCTCGAAAGCGGCGCCGGCGACGCAGCGCGTTTCTACGTACCCAGCTCGTTCACCCTGGCTCAGTACCGGCAGGTGCTGACCGATCCCTATTTCGGTGCGGTCGTCTGGAGTACGGTGCGGCTCGCCCTGGTGACCGGCGCCGTGTGCCTGGCGGTCGCCTACCCGTTGGCGGTGTGGATCACACGGGCGCGGCGACCTGTGGGCGGCGTGGCGCTGTGGCTGGTGAGTCTGCCAAAGCTGACCAACGCGCTGGTCGTGCTGTATGGCGTGCTCCTCCTGCTGGGCAACGCCGGGCTGCTCAACCGCGCGTTGCTCGCCCTGGGAGTCATCCGCACGCCATTACCGTTGTTCGCCAACCTGTTCGCGGTCGTCACCGGTGAGGTGCTGCTCGTGGTGCCGTACCCGGTGATGATGGTGGCGGGCGCGCTGTGGGCAGGCGGTCGAGAGCTGCGCGAGATGGAGGAGGCAGCCCGCGGTCTTGGCGCATCGCCGCTTCGGGCGTTTCTCGAGACGACGTTTCGTCTGACATTGCCCGGCGCCGCGCTGGCGTTGCTGGTCACGCTCGTGTGGGCCGCCGGCGCGTTCGCAGCGCCACTGGTGCTGGGCAACCCCGCGCTCTATACCGCGGCGGTGGAGATCCACACGCAGACGTTCGAGCGGTTGAACTGGCCGCTGGCGGCCGCACTGGCCATCGTCCACCTCGCGATCGTCGCCGCGCTCGCCGCCGCAGCGCTGACGCTGCACGGCCGGCGCGCGACCCGACGACGAACGTCACCGCCGGCCCTTTCTGGGCTAAGCCAAGTGCAACGTGCAAAGCCTGCCCTGAGCACAGCCGAAGGGTGCAACGGCCGCCCTGAGCTTGTCGAAGGGATGCAAAGTGCGCACAACTGGGGGGTCCGCGATGGCTCGACTATCGGTACTTCGTCTGGAACGCGTACCCCTCTGAGTCGGGAACGAAATGGCGTAAGGGCAGCCGCCGCTGAGGCCGTCGATCGCCGCGTGTGGGATCGTACGCTGTTGCGAATGTCGGTGGCGGCTCGGGGCTGGAGTTTCCGTGACCGGATGACCGGCTGGTTTGGCCGCAGCATGTTCCATGCCTTCGCGCTGCTGACCCTCGCCGTTCTGCTCTGTCCACTGGTGTTCAGCCTGCTCGTGTCGCTCACACCGGAAGAGACGATCGGTCTCCCCGCCCCGGAGCGCGGGCTATCGCTGCGCTGGTACGTTGCGCTCGGCCGCGACCCGTTGTGGCTCCGCGCGTTTGCGCACAGCCTGCTCACGGCGGCGGTGGCAACGGGGCTGGCGGTGCCTGCGGGCGCGCTGGCCGCCGCCGGGATCGACCGCCTGCCGGACGGCGCACGGCGGGGCGTGACCCTGCTACTCATCGCGCCACTCTTTGTCCCGGGCGCGGTGCTGGGCCTCCAGGCGCTGGCGCTCTCTTACCGGCTCGGCCTCTGGGGAACGCCGTACAGCACGGGGCTGGCGCACGCGATGTGGACGGCGCCGCTGGCGTTTCTGGTGGTACGCGCGGCGCTGCGGGTAACCGACCGCCGCCTGGAAGAAGTCGCACGCGGCCTCGGCGCCCCGCCGGTGGCGGCATTTTGTTTGATCACGCTGCCTCGTCTCTGGCCGGCGCTGGCGGCGGCGGCCTTTCTGTGCGCCGTAATGTCGCTCAACGAGCTGCCGATGGCGCTGTTTCTGGCCACCGCGTCGAACCGTACGCTGCCGACGCTGATCTGGCCCCAGCTCCGGTACAACCTGACGCCGATCGTCGCCGCGGCGTCGAGCGTGTTGCTGCTGTTGACGATCGCCGGTTTGCTCGTCGCCGCCGTCCTCGCCGGGCGCCTGGTACGCCGATCAGAGCGACCGGCCGGCGCGCCTGACACGAGGGGGGACGCCACCGGCATACCATCTGCGGGAGTGCTGTATGCCCACGGGTGAGTACTCGTTCGCGCGGCGGCGCCGCGGGCCACAACAGTCGCCGTGTGTACCGGGCCAGCGTGACTCACCTCACTTGCGTTACGCACGCTACTATTCTGCGGGATGCAGTTGTAAGCTGCCTTACCGTTCGCTCTCGGTAGACTTGATGCAGCAAGCGCAATGCAAGATCCGTATCGAGGGCAAGTAGCGCGGTTGCGTGCAGCGGTGCTGACAGGACCGGGCGCGCTCGACCCGGCGCTTCGCCAGGCAGCCGCCTCGGGCGCCGGCGTGCCCGCCGAGCTGCGAACGTACGTCGACAAAGTCCACCGGCACGCGTACCGGGTGGCCGACGCACTGGACTTCGCCGTGCCGCCGGAGGCGGTGTTCGACCGGGGTGCACGCCTGATGCTCAAGCGGCGCAGGCTGCAGCCATGAGGTCAGCGTCGGACGAAGTCGAGCTCGCGCCGCCGGCCGCCCTCGTGGCGCGCGTCGCCGCCGGCC
>JACQGX010000396.1 GCA_016199265.1 Chloroflexota bacterium
AGCGCCTCGCGCGTAACGGTCACGCAATACTGCCGGGAAACGTGCCGCTCGCCCTGAGCCGATCGAAGGGCGCCCTTCGATCGGCTCAGGGCGAGCGGCACGTTTCCCGGCAGTATTGCGTGACCGTTACGCGCGAGGCGCTCCCGAAGTGGCGGTGCGTGCCTCGTTGATTAAGCGGAGCACCAGTTCCTCCGGGGCTATGCCTGACGCCTCCGCTGGTGCCGCGTCATCACCCATTCGTCGAGGGAGACGACCTCCCGCACTTCCCGCACCGAGATGCCGTGCGCCGCCAGGTGCGGTCGGTTGCCCGCGTCGAAGAGTAGGTCCCGGATCTCCACTCTGCAGTGACTTTCGCTGCTGGCGGATTCAACGTTCATGTTGGAGCCGAGGAGGCGTACTCGTATCGCCGATCCGCTGCCACCTGCCGGGGCGACGCAGGAATGTGACGCGCACCCTCAAGCGGGCTCCTGATTGACAGGGAGCTCGGCCCGGAGTAAGCTGAGTGCTGTGGCCAGCAGTGCCGTCTCCTCGCGACGCCGACGGCGCTACTGCGCGGGACTCTATCCATATCTTCTCTGGAAGGGAGCAGGCTCAATGGCACTGGAAGGAATCGGCTCTCTCACGCGGCCCCTCATGGGGCCGCGGCTACAGGGTATGACCCGCCGCCGCATGGCCGCGGCGCTGGGCAACATTGGTGCGGCGACGGCCATTGGCACAGCGCTCGCGTGCGCTCCCGCGCCGGGTGGCGCAACACCGGAGGGCGCCCAGCCGGCGGGCAAGACGACGACGGTCACGTTTTTCTCTCCGGCGAGCGACAAGTTGGGCGACGAGATCATGCGCGACCAGGCAAACAAGTTCAACGCGTCGCGCAAGGATATCCAAATCGACTACGTCTTCACAGCCACGGCCAACAATTACGCCAACTACACGACGGCGATGGTATCCGGGTCGGCGCCGGATGTGATCATGACCTACAGCTACACGCCGGTGCCGCAGTGGCACGCCAAGGGGCTGATCCAGACGCTCGATCCCTACCGGAGCGAGATGAAGATCAAGCAGGCCGACTACTTTGTCAACGTCTGGCAGATGATCACCTTCAGCGGCAAGCTGTTTGGCTTTCTCCAGGAGTTCGACGCCAATCTGCTGGGGATCAATGCCGAGACGGTGGCGAAGGCGGGCCTGGATCCGAACAAGCCGCCCAAGACGATCGACGAGCTGGACAACTGGAACAGCCGGGTGGTCAAGAAGGACGGCAATATGCTGACCCAGGTAGGCGTCGTGCCATGGCTCCACGGCGGCTACGACCTGTGGGCCGGACTCCACGGCGGCGGCTACTGGGACTCGGCGGCCGGCAAGTTTACGATCAACCGCAAGGAAAACGCGGCGTCGCTCGCCTGGATGGCGAAAACCGCGCAGCTCTATGGCGGGTATGACGCGGTCAGCGCGATGCACCAGGACCAGAGCCTCACGGTGAACGCGTCGTTCTACAGCGCGCGGGCGGCGCTGCCGGCGATTGGGGAGTACAAGCCCATTCAGTACCAGCGGGAGCAGCCGGACTTCAAGTACACCGTTGCCTTCTGGCCGGCCGCACCTGGTGTGACGTACGGCCTGGGACAGACCGGCGGCGGCAACGTCTTTGTGTTGCCCAAGGAAGCGCCTCATCCCAAGGAGGCGGTCGCGGTCATGAAGTACTTCGCCGGCGACGAGATGGTCTGGGACTGGAACGTGCGCGAGAACAACCTGCCGCCGGTCAAGTCGGTGGCGTTCGATGCGAAGTTCCGCGAGGCGGTCCCATTGATGGCTAAATGGCTGGACATGCTCAAGGTCGACAAGATGAAACCGGTCGTGGCCTCCCCGCTGGTGTCCTACTTCAACTCGAAGCGGGGCGAGTGGGCCACCAAGGTCATCAAGGGTGAGGTATCGCCTCAGCAGGCGCTCGACGAGCTAGCCAAGGACGTGGATTTCCAGGTCAAGCAGTTCGAGCAGACCAAGACCCTGCCGTAGTTTCCACGGCGCACCGCCGACCGGCCTCCTTCGCATCGCATGTCAGCGGTGCAGGCACGACATCCGGATACGCCTCCGTTCGTCCCAAGGTTGGCGAGGGATGGGCATGCCTTGTCCGGAGCAACTATCCCTTGTGGGAGAGGGGGCCAGGGGGAGAGGGGGAATGCCGCGGCGCAAAAGCAAGAATCTGACGGGCACCCCGCAGAGCGAGAATGGTTGCGCCGGTCTGCTTGCCGGCGGTATGCTCCACACATCAGTTCCGGCGGCGCGATACGTTGGCCGGCAACTGACAAGTACACGTAGTTCGGACGAAAGGAGGCGAGACTGCCATGAGATACGCACCGTCGCGCCCCTGGAGGGCCGAACCGCCGCTCGCCCGTCACCTGTGATCGGGCCGGCCACCTCCCAAATGGGTGGCCGCCTCTCGATTGATCGCTGGTTGATCGTCGGCCGCGGACGCGACAGGTGCGTCCGCGGTTTTTCTTTGCCTGCCGCCGTGACCTCTTTGCGGCAGGCGACGAGAGGAGACGATCGTGCTGCTCGTAACGCAGCTTGTAGGACGAATACATGTCCGAGCACTCGCGCGCCGCGCGGGAGATGAACTACTGCGTGCAGGTGACGACCGGAGCGGATGCGGCCAAGGAGGTACGCGTCTTCGGGCTGGGCGACCTCTTCCTACGGCGGTACGAGGACCTGCGCGACCGAGCGCTGGACGAGGTCGACGCCGTGCGGCTGCGCTACCTGGGGCAGTCGGCCTCCCTGGTCGCGCTGTACGCGGTGGCGCTGGCTGGCGGATTCTGGTATGTCGCGGGCCAGGCCGCGGCCGGCCGCCTGACGGCGGGCGACGTTGCGCTCTACGAGGCGGTTTGAGGGTGGGGTGGAGCTGAGCGGCGGCCAGTGGCAGAAGGTGGCGCTGGCAAGGAGCTTCATTCGCGATGCGGCGTTGGTCATTCTGGATGAGCCGACGAGTGCGCTCGACGCCGACGCCGAGCACCGGCTGCTCGAGCGGTTTCGCGAGGCGATGCAGGGAAAGACTGCGCTGCTGATCAGCCACCGCTTCTCGACCGTCCGCATGGCCGACCACATCGTCGTGCTCGAGGGAGGGCGTGTCGTCGAGCAGGGCAGTCACGAAGTGCTGCTGGCTCAAGGCGGACACTACGCCGCACTCTTTGAGATGCAGGCCGGACGGTACCGATGGCGCGGGTGATGCGATCCCCAAAGATCGAAAGATCGGTTGAATCGTGACCGGCTGCGTTGGCTACCATGTGGGTATCGCCGCGGTGTGCGGTCGGTCGCAGCCGGTATGCCGCTTGCAGCACGCGGTCGTTGCACCGGGTAGGTCTGCCTCGGAGTGATCAGGCGTCGCCGGAGTGCCGAGGCGTAGTAGCGCAGATGCACCGAGTCACCAACCAAACCAAGTCAAAAGTCGCCAGTCCACTATCCTAAGCATGCGGTATTAGGCACTCGACCTTGGACTTTGGACCTTGGACTTTGGACCTTGGACTGAGAATTAGGAGGGGCGTCGATGAAAGCAGTCGTCATGGCGGGTGGTGAAGGGTCGCGGCTCCGGCCACTGACGATTGGCCGGCCGAAGCCAATGGTGCCGATCGTCAATATGCCGGTCATGGAGCACATCCTCCGGCTGCTGCGCCGGCACGGCATCCAGGAAGTTGTCGTCACGCTGCAGTACCTCGCGAACGTGATTCAGGAGTACTTCGGCGATGGCAGCGACTTCGGCATGAAGATTCACTACGCCATCGAAGAGACACCACTCGGCACGGCGGGGAGCGTCAAGAATGCCGAGCACCTGCTCGACGAGCCGTTTCTCGTGATCAGCGGCGACGCGCTGACCGACTTCGACATCGAAGAGATCATCCGCTACCACGCCGAGAAGCAGGCGATGGCCACGCTCACACTCTACCGTGTACCCAACCCACTGGAGTTCGGCGTGGTCATTCTCGACCGAGACGGCCGCGTCGTGCGATTTCTCGAAAAGCCAAGCTGGGGCGAGGTGTTCTCGGATACGGTCAATACCGGCATCTACATGCTCGATCCCCAGATCTTAGCGTACGTGCCGGAAGGACGCGCCGTCGATTGGAGCAACGACGTCTTTCCGCAACTGCTGCGCAACGGCGATCCGATGTTTGGCTTCGTCGCCTCCGGCTACTGGTGCGACGTGGGCAATCTGGCCGAGTACGTACGTGCCAACGCGGACATGCTCCATGGGCTCGTAAATCTCGAATTGCCGGGAAAGGAGCTGCCGGGGCGCATCTGGACGGCCGGTGCCGTGAGGGATGGCGCCGCCTCGGTCGATCCGACGGCGCGCCTCTACGGACCGGTTTTCCTTGGTAAGGGGGTCGAAGTACGCGCCGGCGCGGTCATCCACGGACCGACGGTGATCGGCGACTATACGATCGTCGAGGAGCGTGCGACGCTCGACCGCAGCGTCGTCTGGGCCAACGGCTACATCGGCGAGGGCGCCGACTTGCACGGCGCGCTGATCGGCCGGTCGTGCAGCCTCAAGGCCGGCACCGTCATCTTCGAAGGCGCGGTCGTCGGCGACGGGTGCACCCTCGGCGAGGGCGCCATCGTGCGGCCCAACGTCAAGCTGTGGCCGAACAAGGAGGTCGAGCCGGGTGCAATGGTCAGCTCGAGCATCATCTGGGGCACCCAGGCGCGGCGGACGATCTTCACTCGCGCCGGCGTTTCAGGCCTGGCCAATATCGAGATGGTGCCCGAGTTCGCCGCCCGGTTGGGTGCGGCGTACGGATCGATGCTGCCCAAGGGCACGGCGGTTACCGCGAACCGCGACCTTTCTCGCCCGGCGCGAATGATCAAGCGCGCGGCGATTTCTGGCCTCTTGAGCGCGGGTGTCGACGTGCTCGACATCGGCGAAGTCCCGGTACCGGTGGCGCGGTTCGAGACGCGGCTCTCGGCGGCCGCCGGCGGCGTTCACGTGCGCATCTCCCCCGCAGATAACCGCCTGATCGACGTGAAGATCTTCGACGCTCGAGGGCTCAACATCGACAAGAATGCCGAGCGCAAGATCGAGACGGCGTTCTTCCGAGAGGACTTCCGGCGCGTGCCCATGGAAGACATCGGCGCCATCACGACGCTCGCCGAGCCGGTCGTCATGCGCTATACCGACGCCTTCTTGGCGCATGCCAACTCCCGCGCGATCGCGGCCGCACGCGGGCGCGCGGTCGTCGACTATGGGCTGGGAAGTACGTCGGCCATCCTGCCGACGCTGCTCGCCGAGTTGGGCGCCGAAGCGATTACGGTGAACGCCGCCACGCGCCGAACCTTCTGGCTGCGTACGCCGCAGCAGCACGAGCAGGACCTCCGACAGCTCGCCACCATCTGCCGCTCAATTGGTGCGAGCGTCGGCGCGATGATGGACAACGACGGCAAACGTGTTTCGCTCGTCGACGACCTCGGCAACATCGTCGAGCCGATAAAGGCGCTGGCGGCGTTTGCCGTGCTGGCGTGGAAGGCGCACCCCGGCAGCTCGGTGGTCGTGCCGATCACGGCGCCGCAGATGATGGAACAGCTCGCGAAGGAGCACCGCGGCCGGTTGGTGCGCGCCAAGGCTGACCCCCAAGCGCAGATGCAGGCGGGCGAAGACATCGCCGCCGGCGGTGCCGGCGATGAAACAGCACCACCGCGTGTGCTCGTCGGCGACGGTGAGGGCAGCTACGTCTTCCCCGATTTTCACCCCGGCTTCGACGCCATGATGGCGGTCGCGCGGCTGCTCGAGTACCTGGGTACCACCGGCATGCGTCTCTCGCAAGTGCTCGCCGATGTGCCCGATTACTTCGTGTCCAGCTTGGAAGTGCCGTGCGCCACCGAATCCAAGGGCCGCGTGATGCGTGTTCTGCACGAGCGCGCCAGCCGGACGGC
The DNA here is from genome assembly GCA_016199265.1 of Chloroflexota bacterium. Lineage (GTDB taxonomy): Bacteria > Chloroflexota > UBA11872 > UBA12225 > UBA12225 > JACQGX01. The sequence goes on from JACQGX010000396.1 coordinate 5,905, forward strand.
CGCGGGTGACGGCGCGCAGATCGACGGCGTGAAGTTCGACCTCGGCACCGAGTGGGTGCTCGTGTTGCCCGATCCGAGCCGTCCGGTGTTCCACGTCCACGCCGAATCGATCTCAACCGAGCATGCCAACACGCTGGCCGAAAAGTACGGCGACCTGGTGAAACGGCTGGAGGTCTGAAACCTGAAACGTGAAACGTGAGCTTGGCCGTAGCATCCTTCGGCAACCGGCACATTTCCAGCCAGGCGACGCCCCGAAGCTCACGCTTCACGCTTCACGCTTCACGTTTCACGTTTCACGCTTCACCCCGTACGCTTCTATCGATGACTCTCCTACGCCTCTGGGACCGGCTCAGCCACTGGGGGCATGCTGTTGCCGCCTGGTTTTTCCGCGGGCGCTATCTGCTGCTGGCACGGGTGCTGGGCCTGCGCGCCCTCGGCTCGGCCAAATCACCCCCAGGAACGCTCTTCATCGAGATCGACGGCCTCGGTTACGCGCACCTCTTGAAGGCGATCGAGCGCGGCTACATGCCGTTCGTCAAGCAACTCCTGCAGTCGGGTGACTACGACGTCTATCGCTGGCGGTGCGGCTTGGCCGCGGACACGCCGCCCATCCAGAGTGGCTTGTTCTACGGTACGAGCGAGGGGATCGTCGGCTTCTACTGGTGGGACCGGCGCACGCAAAAACGGATCACCGGTTCGAACCCCTACGATATGAGCCGGATCCAGGCCGAGCTCGCCGCAACCGTCCACCAGGATGGTCTCCTCGCCGGCGGCAGCAGCTACTCCAACATCATGTCCGGAGGCGCCGAGTTGTCGGTGCTGACCATCGCCGGCGCAAACCCGCATTGGTTCCGGCCCGGCGCCGGGTTGCTGCGGGCGCTCGCCGTGCTCGCGTTGAACCCCGGCAAGTTCGTCCGTTTCGCGTTCGACGCGACGTGGGAAGTGCTCCAGGAGATGGAGGATCGGGCGTTCGTCAACGCAATGGGCCGCCCGCGCGTCTTCGAAGGCGCGTTTCCGCTCGTCCGGCTGCTGCTCAATGTACTCGCGCGAGAGATCGTCACCGCCGGCGCGCGTGTCGACCTGCTCCGCGGCGTGCCGGTCATCTACGCCTGCTACATCGGCTACGACGTCGTGGCGCACCACAGCGGTCCCCTCTCACGCAACTCGCTGCGCGTCCTGCGCGGCATCGACGGCGCGACCCGGCGCCTGTTCGAAACGTGCAGGTGGGCCGAGCGCACCTATCGCGTCGTGCTCCTGAGCGATCACGGCATGACGCCCTGCCAGCCGGTGGCCGAGGCGTTCGACCACGATTTCGAAGAGTGGGTCGAGCAGTGGTGGCGCCAGGGCGTGCAGGCATCGCCCGCCGTCCACTTGCGCCGGCGGTGGCTGCGACACCGAAGACCGCGCCGGCCGGCGCAAGCGCAGCGGGGATGGCTCGGGCGGGTGGCGGGGAGCGTTGCACGCCACAGCTCGGGGTGGCTGCGCACGTGGGGTCGAATCGGCGCCTGGACGCTCGAGCTCGGCACCGCGGGCGCGATCAAGCTGGGAGAGCGGTTCCTCGAGGTGGAGGACGAGAGCGCGACCCCCCGCGTCGCCGTGATAAGTTGTGGCCCGCTTTCGCAGCTGTGGGTGCGCGACGTCGACCGCCGCCTTCATCTCAGCGAGGTCGAGGCGCTCGCGCCTGGGTTTGCACGCGCGCTCGTCGACCATCCCGCCGTCGAGCTCGTCATCGCCCGGGAGGGCGACGCCATCGTGGTGCTCGGACGCTCCGGCAAGGCGATCCTGCGCTGGTGCGCGGGAGGACCAACGACCAATGGCGAAGGACGAAGCGGCCAACCTGGCAACGACCGCGAGGGCAGTTCCGTCGTTCGTCGTTGGTCTCGCAGCAGACGGGCCCGATCGGCGATCTCGAGGTCCAGGTCGAGGGCGAGAACCCACTCCTGGTCTATGAGGAGCCCGACGTGGCGGCGCGGCAGATCGCGAAGTTCGCTCGCATGGAAGGCTGTGGTGACGTGATCTGTTTTGCGGCGTCGTTCCGTCCGGAGGGCCTGCGTGATGCCACGCCGGGTGCGTTCGGCGAGCGGCACGTCTACTCGTTCGAGCATCAGTTGGGCACGCACGCGTCGATCGGCGGTGACCAATCGTATCCGTTTCTGATTCTCCCCACCGAGATCCCCTTCGATCCCATGCCGATCGAGGCGGCCGATCAGCTCCACCCGTTTCTCCGGTCGCTCGTTCCCGACCGGCGTGACGATGCCGTTGGCGAAATCCGGCACCGGGTACCGCGCGGTCCTGTAGGGGCGCGATTGATCGCGCCCGAGCGGCCGTCGGGCGCGATCAATCGCGCCCTTACGCCAGGAGACCCTGCCACAGGACAGGTGGTAGGACTGGAACATGAAGAAGCGGCGCCGCAGAGGAGCCCCTGCTAACATTTCTCGACATGATCGACCCGACTGCCCTGGAGCCCGTGTCGGGGCATCCCTTCGGCACGGCACTGAACGAGCATCAGTTTCACCGCCACGTAGAAGATTTACTCTCGCTTCCTGAGCTGATGTCGAGCCGCCATCGCACTCACCACTTTGACCTGAGCGAATACGACCACCTCGTCTCGGTCGCGCGGACTGCGCACCGGTTATCACGTTACGTCAAAGCCGATGCTCGCGTGTGTGCCCGTGCCGGTTTGCTGCACGATCTGGGAGCGCACTGGTTTAACACGCTGGCGCCGTGCACGCTTGCGCTGCGCCTCCAGGAATCGCCCGGTGTCTGCCACGCCATCAAGGCACACACGCTGCTGCCGGAGCTGCCACGCACGCGAGAGGCATGGGTCATCATCGCCGCCGATCTCCTGACGTCGGCTCAGGAGTGCCGCTTCGTCTTGCGCCGGACTCGCGATCGCGCAGGCTACCGGTTACGCGAGGACATTGCGCGCCGCCGGAAGCTGCTCCACCGCTTCGCCGGCGGCCGCGTCGCCGGTGTCACCAGGTTCGGACGCAACACCAGGCGGCGCCTCATCGGTCTGCCCATCACCCGCGCCATCCGCCGTGTGGCAGGCGCCTAAACCTCCGCTACCTCCAGTTCGGTTGGAGAGGGACTCTCAGCCCAAGCGGTAGGCACTACCGCCTGGCGCTACTCCCCCTCTCCAGTCCAACTGGAGAGGGGGCCGGGGGGTGAGGTCTAGCCCTCTTCACCGCCTCCGCCCTGTGGCCGTCCGCGCCGGCGCCGGCGCCGGCCGCCGTCACGGGACGGTGAGACGTTCGGTTGGCCGCCACCAGCACGCTGGCCGTACATTGGATCGGGGCCGGTGGAGCGTCCCAGAGATCGGTAGGCCTCCCATCCAGAGGTGCTGCCGGCGCCCGCCCCACGCCAGCCGCGTGCGCCGCGCCGGGAGAGATCGGCGATACGCTGCAGCTCCTGTGGCGATTTGCCGAGCGAGCGGTATCCGTGTACCGTCGGATAGCCCCCTCCGTACCCCGGACCATAGCCGTCATACGGAGCCGGCACGCCCCGGCTGCGGTCGGTCCGGTCGCCACCCGGCTCCGGCCCCCGCCGCGGCCGTGCCACGGCTCGTCCTCCGGGCTGGCCTGTGGGGCGCCGTTCGTGCGGTGGCGCCGGTACCTGCTCGGCCGCTTGAGTGCCTCGCCCCGCCGGCTTGCGCCGCCGCCGGCGGCGCTTCCCCTCCCGCTCGCGCGCGCCCTCTTCGTCTTCCACCCCTTCGGCCGGCAGGGCCATGTCCTGCGCTGGCGGCTCAGCCACTGCGGGCGGTTCGGCGATGGCCTGGGAACCCGTCACAGGTGCCGCCAATTCGGTGGGAGTGGTTACAGGCGCCGCCGGCTCGCTCTCAACTGAAGCAGGCGTCTCGACCTGAGCAGCGGCCGCCGTGCGGTGCCTGCGTGTGCGCACCGGCTTGGCTACCGGGGCCGGTGCGGCCGCGGGTACCATCTCGGCAGCCTCGGCTGCGGCAGCCGAGGCTGCGGCCGGCGGCGCGGTGACTCCCTGGACGGCTGCCTCCGGAACGGTCGCCGGCAGCGCGGTTGCCGGCGCGACGGTAGGAGCCTCGATCGGCGTGACCACTGGCTCGGGTTCGACGGTCTCCGCTTGCATCGCCGGCCACTCGACGGCCGCCGGTTCCACCGCGGCCGCCGATTCGGCCGCGGCCGCCGGCTCGACAACAGCCACCGGTTCCACGACGGCCGCCGGTTCCGCAACAGCCGGCGCCGCCGTGGTGCGCCTGGCTCGCCGGCGCGGCCGCGTCGGTGTCTCGGCCGGTTCCTGAGTCGCGGCGATCTCTACCGCCGCGGGTAGCGCTGGTGCCGCTTTCGGCGCGACCTCGTCGGCTGGTGCAGGCGGCACGTCCGGCGCGATTGGCTCTGCCGGCGCCCCGGGCGCTGGGCCCCCGGTAGCGTCTTCGGGCGGCGGTTCCTGTGCCGGTTCCAGGTCTGCCACGCGCCGCCGCGTCCGGCGTGCGCGCTTTGGGATGGCGGCGGGTTGCCCGTCCACGGAGGAGGCCGGCTCGGCGACCGCCGCTGCCGGACGCGGTTCGCCCACTTCCAGCAGCGCATCACGTTCGGGCTGCGATGGTTGGGGCGTCGCGGTCGCCCGGCGGCGCGTGCGTCGTACCGGCGGCGCCGCCGTCGCGGCTGCTGATGCCGGTACGGGCTCATCAAGACCGGCGTCGGGGCGGGCGTTGTTCAGGTCACGAGAGGATTCGGTCACGTTGTCTCCCAACGGTAGAGCTTGCCTGTGAATGGCGGCGAATACAGGTCACCGGCGGCGTGCGCCGCTGTGCCTCGGCGACCACGTTCACGGCGAGACAATGGTGCGGCGCACCCGCCGGCTCACTTAGTCCAACAACAGGTCATGCGGTCGCGCGGCCAGTGGCGGTCGCGAAACGGCGCTTCGTCCGCGAGGCGCTGTGCACGCGATCTGCACGCGATCTGCACGCGATCTGCATGCGATGCACGCAAGAGCGATGCCAGCCCTTTGCCCACCGCGGCCGGTGTTCGGCCGCGCCTCCCTAGCTAAGCCCTAGCTATGTCCACAGTATAACGCAGCTTGGCCCTGCGCGGTACTCATTGGGAGGCGCAGCCGTTCATGACGCTGAGGAGGACAGATGGGACGTAGGGTTAGCGGCAAACAGGTTGCCAGGTTGAGTCTCGTACTCACAGCGTTAGTCGCCGCGCTGCTTGCCGTCTCGCCAGCGGCGGCGGACGGTCCACAGTCCGGCGCGCCGTGGCCGCTGCTCAAGCGCGATGGCACGCGCTCGGCCAACACGACGGTCAACGGGCCGTACCAGCCCGCCGTCGCGTGGACGCAGGGCGCCGGCAGCGCGATCGTCGGCGGCCCGGCGATTGCCGCCGACGGCACGATCTACATCGGCACCGATGGCGGCACCATCATCGCGGTACGTGCCGACGGCACCCGCAAGTGGGTCTACCAGGTCGAACCGGAGAGCAGGCCGACGCACCTGGCGATCAACCGCTCCGGCTACGTCGTGTTCGGCACCGAGTCGGGACTCGTCATCGCCGTCAAGGCCGATGGCGCTGAAGCGTGGCGATTCGATCTCGATGGCGCGCCGTATTCGGAGGGCCGAGTGGCGGTGCGCGGCCATCCGATGCTCTCGGCCAACTACTCGTGGCTCCTGATCGGCGCCGACAACGGAGTGCTGTACGAGCTCGACGAAGACGGCGTGTACCACGGCGTGCGCCGTGCGGTGGGCGCGATCCGCGCCGGCGCTGCGTTTACACCCGATGGGACGTTGATCTGGGTCGACACCACCGAGAGGGCGCTCTACGGCGGCTTTGCCTCCGGTGGCGACAAGTTCCGAGTACAACTCGACGGCGACGCGCAGACCACACCGGCGATTGCGGCGGACAACACGACCTACGTGGGCACAAATGCCGGCAGCCTCTACGCCATCCGCTCGGACGGCACGCAGAAATGGAAGGTCACGCTGGGCGAGGGCAGGCCGGTCAAGGGCTCGCCGGCGCTGGGCGCCGACGGGACGATCTACGCCGGCTCGGATGACGGCAAGCTGTACGCGATCGATCCCGCCGGCGGTACCACCAAGTGGACGTACCAGACCGGTGCGCCGATCACCTCGGCACCGGCGGTCGGTGGCAACGGGCTGATCTACGCCGGCTCGAACGACAGGAATCTGTACGTGCTCACCCGCGACGGCAAGCTGCAGTCGACGTTCAAGACCGAAAGGGCAATCGAGCACTCAGCGCCGGCGCTCGGCGCCGACGGCACGCTGTACGTCGGCTCGCAGGATGGCAAGCTGTACGCTCTCAAGGAAGGTGGCCCGACGCCGACGCCGGTACCAGCCGTCACCGCGACCCCGGTGCCGACGGCGACGCCGACGCCCACGCCCAAGCCAACCGACCGCGCGGATCCGCTGCCCGGTGCCCTCTACTTCTTCGAGACCGGACACAACGTACGGGGCGCGTTCCTCGACTTCTTCAATCGCTTCGGTGGCCTCGAGCAGTTCGGCTATCCCCGGACCGAAGAGCTCCTCGAGGACGGGCGGACGGTGCAGTATTTCCAGCGCGCGCGCTTCGAATACTTCCCACAGTACACCGGCACGCCCTATGAGGTGCAGCTCCAGTTGCTCGGCGACGTGGTGACGGCCGCGCGCCGGCCGTTCCCGACCTCCGCCCCGCTGGAAGACACCGAAACGCAGCGGCACTTCCCGGAAACACAACATACCGTACGCGGCATCTTCCTGCGCTACTTCGACACGCACGGCGGCCTGTGGCGCTTCGGCTATCCGATCTCCGAAGAGCTGCAAGAGCAGAACAACGACGGCACCGGTCGCACCTACACCGTCCAATACTTCCAGCGCGCCCGCCTGGAGTACCACCCTGAGCTCGCCGGCACCCCCTACGAAGTCCAGCTCGGTCTGCTCGGCGATCAAGTGCTGCGAGAGAGGGGCTGGCTGCCGTAGCGTTCCGACGACCACCCTTCGACACGCCCAGGACGAGCGGCACGTTAGGCCAACCCGCCCGTCCTGGGCGTTCCGCTATTCAAGCCAACTGATACGCGCTACGATAGACGGAGAACGCCAAAGGATCAACGATTCAGAGGAGGGACGGCATGGCGACATCGCTGCGCTGGACGGTGGCGGACCTAGAAGCGCTGCCGCAGCCGCTCGACGACACGCGCTACGAGATCATCGACGGGGAGCTGTATGTGACGACGCAGCCGCACTTGAACCATCAGGTGGCGTGCACGAATGTGGTAGCAGCACTCCATGGGTGGAGTGAGCGCACCGGTGCAGGTGTGGTGGCCGTTGCGCCGGGCATCATCTTCTCCCTCGAGCGGGCGGTGGCGCCGGACGCGGTCTGGTTCAGCAAAGAGCATGAACCGCTGATCGTCGGCGAGGACGGCAAGCTGCACGGGGCGCCCGAACTCATTATCGAGGTACTCTCGCCGGGATCGACAAACAGGAAGCGTGACCAGGAAATCAAGCTCCGGCTGTACTCGACACAGGGGGTGCGGGAGTATTGGATCATCGATTGGCAGGACCGCTCGGTAGCGGTCTACCGGCGGGAACAGGCGGTGCTGCAGCTTGCGGCCACGCTGTTTGAGACGGATGTCCTGGAGTCGCCGCTGTTGCCCGGATTTAGCTGCCCGGTTTCCCGACTGTTTGCCGGGCTATAGCGCCCCATCGGCGACCACCACATTGCCAGGAAAGCCTGCCACGATAGCGCCGCGGCCTCGGCACACTCCCCAACCTCCTTGTCGTTTACGCGGCCGACCGGGAAGTCTTTCATCTCCACTGGGTGGACGCCACGGAGAGCTACCTCCGCCAACCGGATAGCTGGGCCAGTCGCGGTCTGCCTCGCCCCGAGCAACAGGCCCGCTATGAGGCGCTCCAGCGTCTGGTGGTCAAGCATCGTCCCACGCTGGCGCGGCTCCTGGCCTCCCAATTGCTTCATTGCTTCATTGCTTCACGCCCTATCGACTGTACTGCGGGCCAGCCAGCGTTGGCGGTACAACCTCACCGTGTCGCTGCTTTGGATTGGGTGGCCGACCAGCCTACGAAACGGGCCATGCTGCGTAGACCGCCCAATCTGTGGTTTGTAGTAGCGGTGTAGCGGTCGCGCAGGTACACGAACCCGCTCGCCGCATCCCGCTGCTCCCCCGTGTACCCGAACGGCTGCGTCCGGCTGCCCTGCGTCCCACTCGCGATGGGCACGCCGAACTCGTCGGTCGCGTAGGTCTGGACGACTGTGCCGGCGCCATCCGTCAGGGCGCGCACCGAGCCGAGGTCGACGCCTCGGTAAACGCGCGGGGCGCCTACCGTCACCGGTCTCGGCGTGGCGGGACGTACCGTCGGTCTGCCCCATCTGCCGGCGGGCTCCGTCTCAATCGCTATTGGGGAAGACTAGAACGCCAGGGCCATATACCGTACGCACCGGAACCCAGGCTTCCGTGAGCTCATCCATCCTAGCTGAATCAAACTCCAAGAAGGCCCTCTGGGTGCCTGACTCGCTCTTGCTTGTCCGCCAGAATGGAATGGCCCCGACAATCCTTGCTAACTCCGCCAGGTCGGCCTCCTCCCAGCACTTGTTGTACGAAGACCACGTAGCCGGCGGCCACCCCCTGAATCTTCGGAAGAACTCGACCAAGGGCTCTGCCGCACTCAGATCACCGAGCGGAACCGCAAAACCTTCCATTTCCCTCACTTCGGTATACAATCCCGCACATTGGTGTGCATAGACCACACCCGTCTTCTTGGCCACGATAACGGCCATACCAAACTCCTGGCCACCGTCAGGGTTGAGGAATATGTAGACGTCCATCTCTCTGATAACCAGACTGTTGCAAATGCCTATCGCGCATGAAGGCTGTTACGACCGCTGAACGCGTGTGGCGCGGACCGTTTCGCTGAGGACCTTCTCTACAAGGCGTATACTGCTACGAGACTACGAGTTCCCACTACGGTAAGAGTTCTCCACTGTCGGCAGGCCCACCCGGTTTTCGGCCGGCTCATGACCAGTGATCTATGAGCCGCCCGGAACCAAATCGGCGACCAGCCGTGTCGTCACACCTACGTCTCATGGTCCACTGTAGCGACGACGGCATCCGCACGCCATCGGGCGATCTACTGATCCCCTTGCGTGGATGCATTCGCCCAATGAAGATGGTCCACAGCCACACCGGTCCCCTGGATAGCGCGCGCACGGGCGCCGAAAGGACACGGCGACCGGTACCCGGTACCAAGAGCCACAGCCTGAGCTATCGTCGCCGCGGACGGGCGTATGCGACCGCTGAGACGAGCCGCTCCCTCGACTGCTGCCCTTGTGCGCCTCGTGGATGCTTGCGACGAACGGGTGCTAATCGCTCTCGTAGTATCAGGACCGCCACACCCTGTTGTGAACGTTGCGGCGACTAGTACAGCGTCCTGGAAGTTTTTCCAGGGTTGGGTCGTGCGTGTCATTCCAGGTGAACGGACGGGACTCGCCATCACAACCACCGAAGGATCTCCAGGGACGTGTACTA
>JACQGX010000386.1 GCA_016199265.1 Chloroflexota bacterium
ATCTGGGAGGGCGCAGCGGTGTTCTCCACCCGGCCGGCACACGATTGGACGTAGCGCACGTAGTCTTTGGCCCAGGCGCGCCAGGCGGGCTCGAGGGATTGCTTGAGGGGGACCTCACCCCCTGGCCCCCTCTCCACTCCGGTGGAGAGGGGGAAGACCTCACCCGCGCTTCGCGCGGCCTCTCCCAAAGGGAGAGGCAGAATGGGTACGTACAGCGGCGTGCGGCGGGTGGTGACGAGATGGTCGGGGGTGGCGGGGCCGATCTGCGAGAGGCGCCCGGCGGCGGGGTCGGAGACGAAGGCGAGGATGTCGGGGGAGTCGTCGAATCGGAGGACGGCGCGGCCGAGCGGCGGGACTTCGGGTGCTTCGCTTGCCGGGAGTACGTCGCCCTCAGGCGTCGTCCGGCCGGCGAGGCCCCGGATGAGGGGGGCGATGGCGGCGTAGATGCGGCGGCGGGTGGGGGAGTCGAGGCCCTCACCCCCCGGCCCCCTCTCCCACCAGGGGAGAGGGGGAGCGCTGTCGTACGCGGGGAGAGGGGGAGTCAGCGCGGAGGGCACTGCGCCCTCGTTCCCCTCTCCCCTGGTGGGAGAGGGGCTAGGGGTGAGGGGGCTCCTCGGCGGGCGAAGGAGAGCGGCGGCGCGGCGGGCGGCGACGAATTGTTCGGCGCGGGTGACGGCGGCGATGGTGGCTTCGTAGGCGGCGCGGGCGGTGTCGCCCCAGGTGATGATGCCGTGTTTTTCGAGGACGACGCTCGTCGCGTCGGGCTGGGCGGCGAAGACTTCGGCGACCTGCTTGGAGAGGGCGAAGCCGGGACGACGGTAGTCGATCCAGATGGCACCGGGACCGAGCGCCTCGCGGACCAGCTCACGACCGCGGGTGGTGTTGGTGAGCGCGAGGATCGCGTCGGCGTGAGTGTGGATGACGAAGCGGGCGGGGAGGAAGGCGTGGAGCAGTGTCTCGATAGAGGGGCGAGGGGACGCCGGCTCCATCAGCGTGTGGGCGAGGTAGGCGACCATCACTTCGTCGGACATCGCCTCCCGCTCCTGCAGGGGGAGTACGTCGTCGAGCCGGACGCCGGGGAAGTCCTTGAGCTGGATCGTACGCAGGTCCGAACCGGAACCCTTGACGCGCAGGACGCGGGTCTGCCGGCCGCGGAAGTCGGTCTCGACGACCTTGGCCGACGTGTTGCCGCCACCCCAGACGACGAGGTTCTGGTCGGCCCCCACCAGGCGGGAGGCGTAGAGCAGCCCCTCCAGCTCAGGTTGCGCAGCGACGTCCCGCTCGTTCCATTTGCTTTCCATGGTAAGGGATTGTATAGCCGAGCCATCTACGATGGGCTCGGAGTGAGCGGGACAGCTTCCGGAACTACTGCCGGTGATCGCGCGGACACGCTACGCTCGGAGGCTGTGCAGGGCGTCAAGCGCGGCTTCGACGAGCTGCTCGCCGCTGCCGGGGCTGAGCAGGCTGGCTTCGGGCTCGTAGGCGCCCTCTTCGAAGGCGCGGCGGGTGGGGATGTAGCCCATGCTGTCGTTGGCGAGCTCGAGGACGATGGTCTGCCCGAACGGCGAGTGCTGCTTGACGGCGAGGCCAAGCTCGACGAACAGCTCTCCCGGCGCGCTCACCAGCGCGAGGTCGCCGATGCGCAGCGCCTGGACCCACGTGGCGATCTCGTCCGGCGTGCCGGAGATGCGCCGCAGCACGCGGCGGGCGAAGGAGCGCTCGCCCATGAGCACGCTTTCGCCGGCCGCGACGCGCGCCTCGATCTCACGCGCACGGGCGACGTCGGCGTCGGACGGCAGCGGCCGGCGCTTGAGCGCCAGCTCAGCCATCGCCGCGCCAATCGAGACGTCGGACGAGAACGTCATCTCGTTCCAGGCCCACAGCGCGGCGGCCGCGACGACGGCGGCGACCCGTTCGGCGTGCTGGTAGCGATCGTTCGGCGGCCGGCGGCCGCCGAGCACGTCGATGTTGTTGATGTCGCCGGAGGCGCCGTTGGAGAGCGCGGCCACAAAGGATTCGCCGCGCAGCCGCTGGATTTGCTGCGAGAAGATGCCGAAGTAGTCGGCCGAGATGGCCCGCTGCGCGTCGGGCGTGCCGACGTAGTGGAGGGCGAAGTTGGCTAGGAGGCCGATCGTGCCTCCCGACTCGCCGGCGCCTGCGCCGACACCGGCGCGGCGCAGGCACAGCACGCCGACTTCGGAATCGGTTGGTCCGGCTGGCTCGACGACGTTGGGATTGCCGATGCCGGGGTTGGTCTGCACCGTGCCGTCCTTCATACGGTAGCGCCGGTTAAAGGCGATGCGGTGTTCGCTCGCCCGACCCCACCCGGCTTCGGCCGGCTCGCGCCGGTCCCAGGCGAGGCGCACGGCGTCGGCGATCCGGCCGATCATGAAATCGGTGTAGGTGTCGTCGCCGGTTTCGGGTCCGGTGTGGGTGTGGGTACAGGCGATGAGCACGCGGACCGGCGAGAGCCCGGTGGTCTCGGCGATGCGCGCCTTGGCGCGATCGAGGTACGTCCGCGCGACGCCGACCAGGTCGCAGACGGCAACGGCGATCCCGCCGCCGTCGCCGCCGTCCTGCTCGAGCGCGATGGCACGCACGTAGAGCGGATCGTGGACGGCGCTCGCGCGGCGCTCGTTGAAGAACCCGCGAAGCGAGGCTCCTAGTGGTGGCGTGATATCGAGACACGCGGCGCCCGCCTTGAGCATGATGTCCTCCTGTGATTCCTGCGGTTGTCGGTTACGACGACGCGGGGCGGGCGCGGCCGGTGGGGCTGGCGGCGTAGGGGACGCCGGGCTCGAGCCAGATGATGCGGTTCTCGTCGTCGGCCTGGTAGGCGGCGAGGATCGCTTCCAGCGACTTGCGGGACTCGCGGCCGTTGGTGAGGGGCTCCTTGCCGTCGACGATGCAGTCGATAAAGTGCTCGCATTCGCCGACGAAGTTCTTGGGGCCTTCCTGCGCTCGGCGCGGATCGTGCTCGTAGAGCAACTCCTCATCGCGGCCGGCGACGCGGACGACGCGGCGCACGCCGTCGCGCCGGAAGGTGAGCTGCAGGCACCCATCGGTACCGTAGACGCTCATCTCGTTGCCGGCGTCGACGTGCTTGGCGGCCCAGGAGCAGATGTAATTGCCGAGCATGCCGTTCTTAAAGCGGAAGATCGCGACGGCCGTATCTTCGCGGGCGAGCGCCGGGCCGCGCACGGTATTGGCGCCGACCGACGAGGCGGCGACGATGTCGCCAAAGTTCCAGATCATCTGGTCGACGTAGTGGCAGCCGTGGGAGAGGAGCGAGCCCATGGGAAACGTCTCCCAGCTCGCGCGCCAGGAGGCGAGGCCGGGAGCGTGGGCGGTGCGGCCCGCCACCAGGTACGGCCGGCCGGCGGCGCCCTGCTGAACGGCGTCGTGCAGCGCGATCCACGCCGGATCGAACCGCGTGACGTAGGCGACCATGAGCTTGACGTTGTTCGCCTCCGCGACGCGGATCATCTCGCCGGCGTCCTGGAGGGTGGTGGCCATGACCTTCTCGGTGAGGACGTGCTTGCCGCGTGAGGCGGCGGCGATGGCCATCGGGGCGTGGAGGTGGGGCGGCGTGCAGATGTCGACGGCGTCGACCTCGTCGAGAATCGCCTTGTAGTCGGTGGCCCACTCGCAGTTGCCCTGCTCGGCAAACGCGCGCGCCTTCTCCTCGTCGATGTCGACGCAGTAGACGAGCTCACACTCGTCGCGCATCCTCGTGTAGGCGTCGATGTGGCCGCGGGCGATGCCGCCGCAGCCGATAAGAGCGATGCGGACGCGATCCATACCTCTGCTCCTCTCGCCACGGTTTTACTGGGTGAAATGTGGTTGCCGGGAATACGAGCTACGGCAGTCTACCGGTCGGGTAAAGGGTCATGCCACCGGCCGGTCGGCCGGTCGCCGTACTGGGTGCGATGCTACACTGGGCGGCACGCTGTGAGACGATCTCATGGGCGGTAGCGCCTTCTTGGGAGGAGAATCATGCAAGTAACGATCGGCAAACAGGTGAGGCAGGCGGCCGTGACCGGGGCGTTGGGGACGGCGAATGAGCGGCTGCACGCGGAGGCGTGCCGGTACATTCCGGGGGGGACGTCGCGCCTTCATTACTATTACCATCCGTACCCGATCTACGCGCGATCGGGGCAGGGCTGCTACGTGACCGACGTCGAGGGTGTCGAGCGGCTCGACTTCCTGAACAACATGACGGCGCTGATCCACGGCCACGGGAACGCGGCGATCAAGCAGGCGATTGTGGAGCAGCTCGAACGCGGCACGGCGTTCTCGGAGCCAAGCGAGCCGGAGGTGCGCCTGGCCAAGCTGCTGGTCGAGCGCGTGCCGGCGGTCGAACAGATCCGGTTCGCCAACTCGGGGACGGAAGCGGTGATGATGGCGATCAAGCTGGCGCGGGCGTACACCAGCCGGAGCAAGATCGCCAAGTTCGAGGGGTTCTATCACGGCTATTACGACTACGCGCAGGTGAGCTACGCCTCGACGCCGGCCGACTGGGGACCGGCGGAGGCGCCGGCGAGCACGGCGAGCTCGGGCGGGCTGGCCGATTCCGTCGTGGACGACGTGCTGGCGCTGCCGTACAACGACCAGGATGCGGTGGAACGGCTGCTGGAGGCGCACGGGCACGAGCTGGCGGCACTGATCGTGGATCCGCTGTCGAACCGAGCCGGCTTTCCGCTACCGGCACCAGGGTTCGTGCCGTTCCTGCGGGAGATCGCGCGGCGCAACGGGATCGTGCTGATCTACGACGAGGTGATCAGCTTCCGCATCGGCTACCACGGGGCGCAGGGGAAGTATGGTGGCGAGCCCGATCTGACGACGTTCGGCAAGATCATCGGCGGTGGACTGCCGGTGGGTGCGGTCGGCGGGCGCGGGGAGATCATGGCGCTGCTCGACCCGCGCGAGCGGGCGCCGGCGGTCGCCTCGGGCGGGACGTACAGCGCCAACCCGCTGACGATGGCGGCGGGGCTGGCCGCGTTGGAGCAACTGACGCCGGAGGAATTTGAGCGCCTGGAGAGGCTGGGGCGGCGGCTGCGCGAGCGGGGCACGGCCGCGTTTGCGGCGGCGGGCGTTCCGGGGCAGCTCACCGGCGACGGCTCGCTGTTCCGCATCCTGTCCACGGCCGAGCCGGTGGCCGACTACCGGCGTTCGCTCCCGGCGCCCGGGCACGAAGGGCAGATGGCGCGGCTCCACCTGCGCCTCCTCGAGGAGGGTGTGATCGTGTCCCGCGACGGCCTCGGGTGCATCTCGACGCCGATGGGCGAGGCCGAGGTCGACCGCTTCGTGAGCGCGCTGGAGCGGGGTCTCGGTGCCTCGAGCGCCGGGGGCTGAAGCCGCCCGGCTACGTAGAGAAAGCCAGCTAAAGCAGGCTGAGCTGGGCGCGGGACGCCGAAGCGCCATGGGGTTGGCGACGGTTTCCAACTGAAGAGGAGAGATGATGGACCGCTCTACGGCCGGTATTGGACCGGCGGAACCGGAGACAGCGCTCGGCGCCAGGATCGCGACGCATGAGCTACTACGCAGCCTGGTGGAGGCGACGCCGTCGCAGTTGAGCTTACCCGAGACGGTGCAAGGGCCTGACGCGCTGCGAGCCTGGCAGAGAGCGCTGCGGGAGGCGCTGTGGCCGGTGCTGGGCGTGCGGGAGGAGCCGCCCGCGGAGGTTGCCGTCGAGATCGCCGAGTCGGTGGCGTGCGACGGCTACACGCGCCACCACGTGCGGTACGCCGGCGCGTTTGGCGGCACGGTGACGGCGTACCTGCTCGTTCCGTCGCCGCGGCAGGCGGCACCCGCACCGGGGCTGTTGTGCCTGCACGGGCACGGCGGCAATCTGGGCAAGGCGCACGTGGCCGGCGTGCCGCCGGACGACGAGGCGGCGGCGTACGCGGCGCGGCTGAACTACGACTTCGGCGTGCGCTTTGCCCGCCGCGGCTACGTGACGCTGGCGCCGGACGCGCTCGGTTTCGGCGAACGCGCGCCGGACAAAAGCGGCGGCTACCACACGGCGATGGGGCTGGTGGCGGAGTATCTGGGAATGTCGCTGGTCGGGCTGCGGCTGCTCGACGATCGGCGCGGGCTGGCGGCGCTGGCGTCGCGGCCGGAGGTAGACGCTGTGCGGCTGGGCGCCGTTGGGTTGTCCGAGGGCGGCAAGCGCACGCTATTCCTGGCGGCGTTCGACGAGCGCGTGCGGGCGGCGGTCGTCAGCGGGTACTTCACCAGCCTGCGCCGAGAAGTCGTGGGATGGCGGCGGCTGCACGGCTGGGACTTGTGCAACCACCTCTTCGGTCTGCTCCGCGTCTGCGACCTGCCGGAGGTGGCCGCGCTCGCCGCGCCGCGGGCGCTGCTGATCCAGAACGGCCGGCGCGACCCGCTGTACGGGATCGAGGAGGTCGAGGCCGGGTTCGCCACGGTCGAGCGCGCGTACCGCGCCGCCGGCGCGCCGGCGGCGTGCGCCCTCGACCTCTTCGACGGCGAGCACGTCTTCATGCCGCCGGCGGCGGAGCAGTGGTTCGAGCGGTATCTGGGGGCCTGAGCAGCGGGTGGCGACGTAGAGGTGCGTGAACGGGCTGTCTCTCACTGCCGGAGCCGGCGCGGAGTGCTACCTAGACGTGTATATCCTGAAGGCTAGCGCGAGAAGATGAATCTGGAATCTCTCACAGAGGATTGACGGCCAGCTATCGGTCTTCGCGCTTGCTCTTTTCGAACTGCTCGACGAAGCAGCTCATGATGACCGGCGCGCCGCGCAGGACGGTGCCGCGGCTCTCGAGGGCGGGAAGGACGCCCCAGCCTTCGGGCCGGTAGAGGCGGCGATACTGTACACCGGTGGCGGCAAGCTGGGCGTCGACGTAGCGGCTTTCGAGACTGTCGTCGACGTAGAGCGTCATCCGGTCTTGCGCTTCGGCCATGTGTTGTTCCTTAGGTCATTGGTCTCAAGTTAAGCTCCGCGCGGACTTGTCAAGTGGACACCCGATTGGGCTATCGCACGGCTCATCTCTCCTGGTGCGACCTTGCCGCAACGAC
>JACQGX010000385.1 GCA_016199265.1 Chloroflexota bacterium
CTGCCGAACACCTGCTCGGCCATCCGCTGATGCGTGCGAGCCCCTCTGCGGATGGCGGTCACCAGGACGAGGTGACCATCGGACCTGAGTGTCTTGGCGGCTTGCTCGAGCCAGAGACGAACGCGTTCGCGCCCTTCCCAGCCGCTGAGCCAGAGGACGACGGCATCCGGGTGCACGTCGCCGGCGGCCAAGGGGCCGTCACCCACGTGCACATGCACATGCACGTCCACGTAGCGCCGCCCATTTCCCTCGATCTGCACCTTCGCCGCTTCGACGTCGGCGATACGGTGTGTCACGAGGTGCAGCGTATTACCGGAAAAAGATCGGACGAGCAGAGGAACGTGGCTGGCTGGTGAAGGCGTGCAAACGACGATGACAGAGTTTGGGCGCAGACAAATGAGCTCCGGGACCTGCTGCCAGACCCTGCTCTGATCGTGTGTGTCTCTCCTGGACATTCTTGCTCCAAGCGCAAACAAAAGGGCCACGGGATTTACCCGTGGCCGGACTGATTTCGACGGCCACGGAGCAGTACGCACATGTGGCCGTCGAGCGCGTTGGAGCGGTCTGGCTAACCGCTAGAAGAGGCGGTGAGTCTACTCAGACGGGGCACAGTGGAAACTGCTGCGACGCATGTGCTCTTACCCATAAGTGCGCGCCTGCGCCCTCCTTTCCGAGTGATCTGTTGCCAGTATACGGGCGCTGGATTCGCAGCGCAAACGAGCCGCTAGTCGCACTGACGCCCTTCTGCCTCGACCTCGCCGACGAAGCCTTCGCCCTCAGGACGCACTTGGGGCTCCTGTGGTAAAGCCACCGCGAACTGCCGGCGCTAGCCGCGTTCATTCTGGCCAATTCCTGCGCAGATTTGCCCGTTGGGGAGAGCAGCGCACGTGCGGAGCAGTGCCTGTGCTATGCTCCACTGGCACGAAGCTACGATACCGAAGGTGCCGAGGGACACATGGAACGCTCTACAAGCGCGCCACGCCCAAGTGCGACCGCACCGGCAGCACCGGCAATCGACGGTCAAGCGGACCTGCTCGACCGTGCGCGCCGCCGGCATGAGGTCGAGGAGGCCGAGTTGCGGGCGCTGTACGACGATACCGACTTCATCGAGGGCGTGCGGACGGCCGTCACCGACGCCGAGCGGCACGGCACCACGCATTGGCCGACTCTCGACGATGTCCGGCGGACGTATGACCTTCACGACGAGGCTTAGCCAGCAGATCTTTCGCACGCTCGCCACACTCTCGCCCGACGAGCGGCGGAGGCTCTATCGCTGCTGGCAGCAATTGGCAGCCGATCCGTACGTCGACCATCTCACCAAACATCCGTTTCCGCTGCCGCCGCTCGTGCTCTCGCGCCAGACGTGTGGCGGCTTTGTCACCGTCTACGGCGTCCGGGGCGACGAGGTCACGTTGTTCAACGTCAAGCGACTTGGTGTACCGCCGGCACCGCCTACCAGACGGCCTGAGCCACCGGACATCGCCTGAAGCGATTACCGTGCACATTGTCGGTTGAGTGAACTGTAGGCCCGCCGCTCACAGTCTGCGTGACGGAATGGGGTGCCTGTCAAGTTTTTGCGCCGCCGGGTCCCCCTCACCCCCTGGCCCTTTCTGGGGTAGGTTTTTGAGGTGGGCCCGGAATCGATGATCCGCCACGGCACGGTGTGGCATCCTGCTGGTTGCGAGACCACGGCAGGAAGGAGCACGGTCGCCGATGACGGATCAGACGGCACGGTAGCAATGGACGACGATTCTCGGCACGCCGTTCCCGCTGCTGAGTGCCCCGCAGGTGCGGGTGCTGGCGCGGTGGAGCCTGGGCATGGTGCTGACCCGCTCGTGTGGGCTGACGAGCGTGAGTTTCTTCTGGGCCGCAGCGCTGGCCGGCCAGGTGAACCGCCTGCGGCAACGGCTGCGGGAGTTCTGTTACGCGGCCGAGGACAAGGAGGGGGCCAAGCGGGGCCGCAAGCGCCGGGAGGTGCCGGTAGCGGACGGCTTCGTGCCCCTGCTGAGGTGGGTGCTGTCCGGGTGGGAGGGCACGCAACTGGCGCTGGCCCTCGACGCGACCACTCTGGGCACGACGTTCGTCGTGCTGGCGGTGAGCGTGGTGTACCGGGGCTGCGCCATCCCCGTCGGCTGGGTGATCCTGCCGGCGGGCGAGCCACACGCCTGGAAACACGAGTGGCTGCGGCACCTGCGGCACCTGCGGCACCTGCGGCCGGCGATCCCGGCGACGATGACGGTCATCGTGCTGGCCGACCGGGGGCGGTACGCGCGCTGGCGGTTCGTGCGCATCGTGCGCCTGGGCTGGCACCCCTTCCTGCGGGTCAGCGCCAGGGGCACCTTCCGCCCGGAGGGGGGCACGACTTCCACCGGCTGGATCCCTTCGCGCCGACGCCGGACAGCCGCTGGCAGGGGACGGGCACCGCCTTCCGGGGGAAGCAGAGCCGCCTGCGCTGCACGCTCCTGGCGTGGCACAAGGCGGGCTGCGCCGACGCCTGGCTCATCCTGACCGACCTCCCGTCGGAGGTGGCCGACGCCGGCTGGTACGGGGTGCGCGCGTGGATCGAGCAGGGGTTCAAGGTGACCAAGCGGGGCGGCTGGCAGTGGCAGCGCACGCGCATGACCGATCCCGACCGCGCCGCCCGCCTCTGGCTGGCGGTGGCCGTCGCCACCTTGTGGCTGCTCAGCGTCGGCGGCGAAGCCGACGCCAGCGTGCCGGAGAGTACGCTGCTCGACGTGACGCAGGCTCTGGCCCAGCGCCGCCAGCGGCAGGCCACCCGGTTGCGCCTGGTCAGCGTCTTCCGGCGCGGGCTCACCCTGATCTGGGTTGCCCTGCTCAATCGCCAGCCGCTGCCCACCGGCCGATTCCTCCCCGAGCCCTGGCCAGCGATCCCCGGCACCCTCGCGACCGCCACCGCGCCGCCCCCCCTCCAGGAGGCTGCATGAAAAGCCTACCCCAGAAAGACCCCCTGGCCCCCTCTCCCACACGGGGCGAGGGGGAACGGTGGTCCGGGGAGAGCCGGTGGCGCGAGCACGCGACGGATCGTTCGTAGACGGCCGACTCCCCTTCTCCCCCGAGTGGGAGAAGGGGCCGGGGGATGAGGGGCACTCCTGGGCGCAAGTATCTGAACGGGCACCCGACGGAATGCGCGCGATTGACTTGCCGCCTCTCTGGCAGTATCCTGGTCAGGTATGACGAACACAATGAGCGCAGCGCAACGTACTCAGCCGGCGCCCGGCAAGGGCGCAAACACACCCATCGGCGGACTCGGTTTGGGTGGGGCGTTTCTGCCACCGGAGAACGCCGCGCGCCTGAGCGTCTATCGTTACGTCGAGACGGCGCTGATGCGCACGCTGGCGGGGTGGATCGCCCGCGCGCCGGAGCTGGACGTAAAGATCGAGTGCGGCCGCCAATTGGCGTTCGCGGCCGAGCGGGCCGACGCGCTGTGGAAGCGGGTGGCGCAGTTGCTCTGGCCGGAAGAGCGCGACGTGCTGCTCCACCCGTCCATCGCGAGGCTCGTGCGGGAGATGGACGAGGCGGCCGATACGGCTTCACTGCTATCCGGCCTGGGCCAGGTGGTGCTGCCACGGTTGGCCGAGGCGTACCGGCAGCACGCCTCGGAGACCGATCCAATCACCGACGCGCCGACGGTACGCCTGCTGGAACGGCTGAAGCCGGAAGTGCTCTCCCTCGCCATGTGGGCGATCAAACGCGCGGCGCAGATCACGGCTGAGGAGCCGGCAGCGGCGGCGCGGGCGGCCGGCCACGTGCGGCGACTGCACGGGTACTGGCAAGCCGCCGGCGGCTGGCACACGCTGCCCGATGGCGCCGACGGCGCGGGGACAGGCGTCAGCCTGCAGGCGGAGCTCTCACGCACACCGGAAGGGCCGGGCGCGCAGGTCACCGGTCTGGCCCGCGACAGCCGGTTCCGTGATCTGGCGCCGGGCGAGGCACCGCCGCCGGAGCCGCTCCAGACACCCGAGGGGCGGCTGGCGTACCTCCTGCGCACGCTGAACTTCGAGCTGTTCGCCGCCGAGCTGATGGGGCGCAACCTGTACGAGTACGCCCACGAGCTGCCCTGGCAGTTCACGTTAGACATGGCGCGCCAGTGCTGGGACGAGGCGCGGCACGCCGAGATCATGATCGAGCGCATCAAGGCGACGGGCGTGCCGTGGCAGCCGGGAGAGCCGGGCTTCACTCCGTACCCACTCGACAACGGACCGTGGCACGACATCTACCCCGGCGGCCTGTTCGAGCGGCTGGTGGCGATGAACCGAGGGATCGAGGCACTGGCGCTCGACACGCACGTCTACCGCGCCAACACGTTCGAGGGCTTCGGCGACGTCGTCGCTGGCGCGACACACCGGTACATCGTCGCGGACGAGGCGCCGCACGTGGGGTTCGGCACCCGCTGGCTGCGCTACCTCTTGTTCAAGGAGAGCGATCCGCGGCAGGCGGACCTGGCGCTGGTGCCGTTCTTTCCGACAATGGGCCAGCGGTTTGCGCCGGAGACGACGTCGCTCGGCGAGGCGCAACTGGCCGCGTACGAAGCAGCCGAACAGGAGGCATGGACAAACATCGCCGCTCGCCGCGCCGCGCGCCTGGCCGCGGAAGGCCGCGAGGACTTTGTCGCCGCGGCCGCCGGCGGCGGCGCTGCCGTGCCGCTCGGGCCGACCGTCCTCGGCGTGCGCCGCCGCGATCCGGTGAACGTGCTGGCGCGGCGCCTGGCGGGGTTCACCGCGGAGGAGATCGCCGCGGCGATCGCGGCCGCTGGTGGGACGACCGTACCGGAGGCCTAGCGCCAGATGCAGCCCAATGTTGCCGTCATCACCGGCTCGGCGCAGGGAATCGGCGCCGAGCTCGCGCGGCGGTGCGCCACCCGCGGCTACGCGGTCGTCGTGTCGGACATCGACGACGCGCTGGGAGAGACGGTCGCGGCGAGCATCCGCGACGCCGGCGGCCGCGCCATCTATCAGCACGCCGACGTCGCGCAGGAGGCCGACCTGGCGGCACTCGTCGGGCGTGCCGCAGCCACGTGGGGGCGGCTCGACCTACTGGTGAACAACGCGCACTGGGAGGTGCGCGTGCCGGTGACCGACCTGGCTGTCGAGCAGTGGGACCGCAGCCAGGCGGTGCTCGTGCGCAGCCACGTACTCGCCGCGAAGCACGCCGTGCCGGTGATGCGCACGCAGGGCGGCGGCAATATCGTCAACATCAGTTCGGTCCACGGATTGGCCGTGACACCCAACTACGCGACCTATGAGGCCGGTAAGGCAGCCGTCATTCATTTGACGCGACAGTTCGCACGCGACCTGGGGCTGGACGGCATCCGGGTGAATTGCATCTGCCCGGGACTGATCGTGACCGAAATCATTGGGGCCCGCTTGGCCGCGCAACCTGGGCGCGCGGAACTGCTCAAGACGCTGCATCCCGTCCGCCGGCTGGGCACGCCCGGCGATATCGCCGAGGTGGTGCTCTTCCTGGCCTCGCCGGCCGCGGGCTTCATTACCGGGCAGTCGATCGTCGTCGACGGCGGCATGCTGCTCGAGATGCCACTCGCCATCGCCGGCCGGATCTGGGACGCCCAGACAGCACAGGCACCCAGCGAGCAGGCCGGTCGACGCTCTTGACTACTTCTTGGCGTACCTGGCGTAGGTATCGGACACGATCTTGTCGAGCTGTTGGGCGGCATCACGCAGGCCGTCGACGGCGCTCTTGCTGCCCTCCCACACCGGCTTCATCGACTCGTCGACGGCCGTGCGGATCGGCCCGAAATCGACCATGATCTGATTGGGACCGATCTGGCTCTTGGCCGTCGCGCCCTCGACCACCTTGCGCACGTCGGCCGCCGGCATTGCCACCTTCGAGCCCTTGATCCACTCCTCGAGGAGTGCCCTATGGACGGGCTGGAAGGCGTTTTGCACGAGCACGCGCTGGCCGGGCTCGGAGACGTGCCACTTGATGAACGCCCAAGCGGCATCCTTGTTCTTGCTCTCCTTGGCCAGCATCAGTGGGTTGACAAAGTTGATGTTGCGGTTGTCCTTCTGGCGTGGCGCCGGCGTCACGCCCCACTCAAACTTCGCCCCGGTGTCGATGCCTGGCCATTCGGAGCCGGTGTCGAAGAACATCGCCAGACGACCGTTGACGAACTGCTGGCGGTGGTTGGTCGTACCCAGGTCCTTGCCGTCGGCCGGCGTGGGGTAGGCACGCAGTTTGTGCATCAGGTCGGCACGCGCCTGCATCGCCTCGCGCACCTCCGGCGAGGTGGCTTTGTGTGTCTTGGAGACGCCGGTCTCGTAGTGCTCCTTGGTGAACCAATCGCCGCCGAAAAGGTAGGCGAGTCCCCACAGCCCCGGCTGTGCGCCGGTGGCGATGCCGAAGTTGCCGCCCGTGGTCTGCTTGCGCGCGTATTCGACCATCTTGTCCCAGGTCCAGGTTCGATCATCCCAGCTCGCGGGCGGCGGTTGGAGCCCGGCCTGCTGCAGGAGTTGCTTGTTGTAGTAGACGAATGTCCCGAAACGCTGGTTGAACGAGAGCCCGTAGAGCTTGCCGTCGCGCTTCCAGACGTCGTAGACGCCGGGCATGAAGGTACTTGTATCGAGTTTGTCGCGTGTGATGAAGCTGGTGAGCTCGCCGAGGAGGCTGCGGGCGTGGTAGTCGGCGAAGCCGGATTGCCCCCAATGAGTCCATACGTCCGGAGGTGTCCCGCCGGCGAAGAGCGCCGTGAGCTTGGGATCAAACTCGCCGCTGCTGGCGACCGTTTCCAGGTTGACCGTAGCTCCGGGTTGGGCGCTCTTAAACGCCTGTACCGCCGCCTGCTCCCAGGCCATTTCCTGGGTGTTGGCGCGCATGAACCAGGTTAGGGTGCCGCTCGCCGGCCTCGGCGCCGCCCCCGCACCGCCGGATCCGGTTTGGTTGGGACCGCAGGCGGCCAACAGGCCGGCCGCCACGCCCACCACCGGGAGGCCTCCAGTCATCATCGTTCGACGCGTGACCATCGTGTGCTCCTCTCTACCCACAGTTCTCAGACCGCTTGGGATGTGCCGCCGACGATCGCCTGCGGCCACAGCCGTGCGCAGTGAACATAGCATGAATATGTTCAAAAAACAAGAGTCTGTGCTATCGTCAGAACGATGAGCGCGACGATGCGGGACATTGCCCGCGCCGCGGGGGTCTCGGTGGGCACCGTCTCACAGGTGCTGAACGGCCGCAACGGCGTCTCACCGGCCCTGGCCGAGAGGGTGCTGGCGGCGGCGGCGAGCCTGCGCTACCAACACAAGAACCGGCCGCGGCACACCGCCGAGCGCGTGCTGCGCGGGATCGGGTTGGTGGTCAGCGACGAGGCGGCGATTGTCGCCCGGCCGTTCTACGCCGCGATCCTGGCCGGCGCAGCGGCCGAGTGCGACGAGTTGGGCATGGCGGTGACCTACTGCCCGGTCGGCGATGTGTCTGCGGTGACGCGCCTGGAAGGCGCCGGGCTCGATGCGCTTCTACTGGCCGGCTACTTCCCCTCCGAGCTCATCGCGCGCGTGCTCTTGCTTGGGCTGCCGGCGGTCATCGCCAGCCACGATCCGGCCGGCGCGGCCATCGACCGCGTGCTCTTCGACGATTTCAACGGCGGGCAGCTCGCGGCCGCCGCGTTGCTGCGCCACGGCCATCGCCGCCTGGCGGCAATCCACGGCCCGCTGGATCGCCCGCTGGTGGGCCGTCGCGTCGGGGGGTTTATTGCCGAAGCCGAAGCGCAGGGAGCCAGCGTTTCCACCAATGCCGTAGCACCCGGCCGGCAAAGCCCCGAGGGTGGCCACGCCGCGGCGCTGACGCTGTACGGCGGGACCCAAGCGGTGCGCGCAGACGTTCGGGATTCGTCTCCGCTCGTCCAGAGCTCACCGCAGGACGCGCCCGCGCCCTCCGGTGCTCTCGCACGCCTCCGCACCCAAGACGGCCTAGTCGAAGCGCAGATCGGTTCACCAGCCAGTACCTCCCGCGCGGATATCCCTTCCGGCCTCTTCTGCACCAGCGATCGCATCGCCTTCGGCGCGCTGCGGGCGCTGCGCGAGTTGGGCTACGCCGTGCCGGAAGCTGTCTCGGTCGTCGGGTTCAACGATTACGAAGCGGCGGCGCACGTTCACCCGCCGCTGACGACGATCCGCACCGATACCGCGCTGATGGGCCGTCTCGCCGTCCGGCGGCTGCTCGAGCGGGCGCGCGAGCCCGATACGCCGCCGGTCACGACCACCATCGGCGTCACCCTCGTGGAACGGGAATCGGTCGTCCGGCCGGCGACCGGATGACCCGCACCCCTCAGGACGTTCGACTCCCGCGCGCTTCGCCCCTCGACAAGCTCAGGGCGCACTCTTCCTGGTATCCGGAACTGCTGATTGCACTGCCACCCCGAGGGTGCAGGCAACACTTCCGGATGCGGGGAGGACGTGTAGGGGCGTATGGCGATACGCCCGGCCGCCGCCCCTGGGCGTATCGCCATACACCCCTACCGCCAGTGGCGGTCCCCGGGACTTCTGCGTGCACCCCCACCCCGACGAATCGTTGACGCAGCAGGCATCCACCTGGTAGCATCTTCTACGTTCGTCCGCTTGCCAAATTCTTGACAGCAAGCACGGCAAGTACGGGCGGCGTCTTGATACTTCAAATAATCCGCGTTGACGGGGAGTAGTAGGTCGCTCCCACTTCCTCCAGAGAGCCGGTGGTTGGTGCGAACCGGTGGAAACGGAAGACCGAACTCGCCCCTGAGCAGTTGGGCCCAAAGCCGCCTGTGCGGTTGCCGAGCCATTTTCGGCAAACACCGTGAGCCCACAGGACATGTCAGTAGGTTCAGCCGGTTCCCGCCGTTACCGGGTGAAGTGGGCGCAGCCATTGCCTCAATGCGCCGATTGCCTGCAATGAACCAGGTGATCGTTGCCCGTTGAGGGGACTGAAATGGAATGAACGCTCGTCCTCACGGACGGGAGTTTTTCTTTTGCGCGTTGGTGTCATTGCCCCGCAGAGGGGATTGCACCTGGGCTAGCTGCGTCAAGCGAGGTGGTACCACGGGAGCGGCTCTCGTCCTCAGGGACGGAGCCGCTTTTATGTTGTTCGGGAGATTGGCAATGCAGCAACTGAACGGATCGCAGATCTTGTGCGAGTCTCTGCTCCGCGAAGGGGTGGACACGATCTTCGGGATGCCCGGCGGCGCCGTCATCCCGCTGTACAACGTGCTGCTCGACTATCCCTTCAAGCACGTGCTCTGCCGGCACGAGCAGGGAGCCGCCCACATGGCCGATGGCTACGCCCGCGCGACCGGCAAAGTGGGGGTGTGCATCGGCACGTCGGGACCGGGCGCAACCAACATGGTCACCGGCATCGCCACCGCGATGATGGACTCGGTGCCGATGGTCGTCATCACCGGCCAGGTGCCGACTTACATGATCGGCAAGGACGCCTTCCAGGAGACCGACACCACCGGGATCACGATGCCGATCACCAAACACAACTACTTGGTGATGGACGTGAAGGACCTGGCGCGCGTCGTGCGCGAGGCGTTCCACATTGCCCGTACCGGGCGGCCCGGGCCGGTGTTGATCGACCTCCCCAAAGACGTCACCACCAACGAGACGACGTTCGAGTACCCGAGCAAGCTCTCGCTGCCGGGGTTCAAGCCAAAGACGCAAGGGCACATCCGGCAGATCCGCCAGGCGGCACGGCTGATCGACGAAGCGCGCAAGCCGCTGGTCATGGCGGGCCACGGAATCATTCTTTCCGAGGCGTACGACGAGCTGCGCGAGTTCGCCGAAAAGATACAGATCCCGGTGATTACCACGTTGCTGGGCATCTCCGCCTTCCCCGAAACGCACCCACTCTACCTCGGCTGGCCGGGGATGCACGGCATGTACTACTGCAACATGGCGATCTCGCACGCCGACCTGATCGTCGCCGTTGGGATGCGCATGGACGACCGAGTAACAGGGCGGCTCAACGCCTTTGCGCCGCACGCGCAGATCGTCCACATCGACATCGACCCGGCCGAGCTCGGCAAGAACGTGCGGACGGCGGTGCCGATCGTCGGCGACGCCAAGCACGTGCTCAAGCTGCTGACGCAGGAGGTACGCGACAACCGGCACGATGGCTGGTGGGAGCAGCTCAATCAGTGGCGGGTCGAGCACCCCTCGCTGGCGCTGCCCGACCGGCCGGAAAAGATGAGCTCGCCGTGGATCGTGCGCCAGCTCTACCACGCCACCAAGGGCAACGCCGTGCTGGTGACCGACGTGGGACAGGCACAAATGTGGGCGGCGCAGCACTACTTCTTCTCCAAGCCCAACACGCACATCACCTCCGGCGGGCTCGGGCCGATGGGCTACGCGCTGCCGGCGTCGATCGGCGTGCAGTACGGCCGGCCCAACGACGAAGTGTGGTGCGTCACCGGCGACGGCGGTTTCCAGATGACGTTGGAAGAGCTTGCCGTGATCCGCGAGGAGAATCTACCGATCAAGATCGCGCTGTTCAACAACAGCTATCTTGGCATGGTACGCCAGTGGCAGCAGCTCTTCTTCAACGAGCGGTACAGCGCGGTCAAGATGTGGAACCCGAATTACGTCAAGCTCGGTGAGGCCTACGAGATCCCGACGGTGCGCTGCACTCAGCTCGACGAAGTGGCGCCGGCGCTCGAGTGGGCGCGCCAGATCGACGGCCCGGCGATGATCGAGTTCATGGTCGATCCGTACGAAAACGTCTTCCCGATGGTGCCGCCGGGTGCCTCGCTCCAGGAGACGATCGAGGGTGTCGAAGACGTGGCGCCCCAAACGGCCAAGATCGCCGCGGCAGCCGGCGGCTCGTCGGGTGGAGTCTAATGAAACATACGCTTGTCGCACTGGTCGAGAACCAGCCCGGGGTGCTGATGCGGGTGGCCAATCTGTTCGCCCGCCGCGGCTTCAATATCGAGAGCTTTACCGTCGGCCACACCGAGACGACGAAGCTCTCGCGCATGACCGTCGTCGTCGACGGCGCGCAGACGCAGGTCGAGCAGGTGATCAAGCAGCTCTACAAGCTGATCGACGTGCTCAAAGTCAGCGATGTCACCGAGGATCGGACGATCGATCGGGAGCTGGCGCTGATCAAGGTGACGGCGAGCAATTCCGCCAGCCGCGCCGAGGTCGTACAGTTCGTCAACATCTTCCGAGGCAAGATCGTCGACGTCGCGCCCGACTCGCTGATCGTCGAAGTGACGGGAACCGAGGAGAAGGTCGACAGCCTGCTCGACGTGCTGCGTCCGTTCGGCATCAAAGAGATGGTGCGCACCGGCACGGTGGCGATGACGCGCGGCGGCTCCGTCTCGGCCCGACTCGCCGAAGATCGCCTGGAAGCGGCAGGGTGAGGGAACGAGGAAACCGCAGAGACGCAGAGACACAGAGACGCAGAGATGAGCAATAGAGAACCAGAGACATTCTCTCTGTGAACTTTGTGTTCTCTGTGGCCAAGACCTAAATCAACTCCGCGCGCTCTCCGTGTCTCCGTGTCTCCGTGGTGAAAAGAGTGCTAACAAAGGGAGAAGGACATCGTGGCAAGAATGTACTATGACGCGGACGCCGATCTCGGCCGGCTGCGGGGCCGGAAGGTGGCGGTGCTCGGGTACGGGAGCCAGGGGCACGCGCACGCGCTCAATCTGAAGGAGAGCGGCGTCGACGTCGTCGTAGGGCTCTACCAGGGCTCGTCGTCGTGGTCGAAGGCCGAGGCGGCCGGATTGCAGGTGATGACCAACGCCGACGCGGTGCGGGCGGCGGACTTCGTCATGTTCACCATTCCCGACCAGGTGCAGCGCCAGGTGTACCTACAAGACGTCGAGCCGAACCTGCGCGATGGACAGACGTTGATGTTCGCGCACGGGTTCAACATCCACTTCAACCAGATCGTGCCGCCGAAGTTCGCCGACGTGAGCATGGTGGCACCCAAGGCGCCCGGCCACCGCGTGCGCGAGGTCTTCCAGGAGGGCGCCGGCGTGCCCGCGCTCATCGCCATCCACCAGGATGCCTCCGGCCAGGCGCGCGAGAACGCGCTGGCGTACGCCAAGGGTATCGGCGCGACGCGCGCGGGCGTGCTCGAGACGACGTTCCTCGAGGAGACCGAAACCGACCTCTTCGGCGAGCAGACGGTGCTGTGTGGCGGCGTGAGCGCGCTGGTCAAGGCGTCGTTCGAGACGCTCGTCGAAGCCGGGTACCAGCCCGAGCTGGCGTATTTCGAGACGCTGCACGAGCTCAAGCTGATTGTCGACCTCTTCTACCAGGGCGGTCTCTCATACATGCGCTACTCGGTCTCGGATACGGCGGAGTACGGCGATTACACCGCCGGGCCGCGCATCGTCGACGACCACGTGCGCGCCACCCTCAAGGATATTCTGACCGAGATCCAGAACGGCGAGTTTGCCAAGCGCTGGATCCTCGAAAACCAGGCCGGCCGGCCGGCCTTTCTGGCGATGCGCCGGCGCGAGCAGGAGCACCCGATCGAGAAGATCGGTAGGCAACTGCGTTCGATGATGAGCTGGCTGAAAGCGAAGTAGCGATCAGCTTTCAGCGGTCAGCGATCAGCACTCAGCAGGATTACGAAGATGACCACTGATCGCTGATCGCTGACCGCTGAAAGCTGATCGCTAATCGCTGATCGCTGACCGCCAAGTTGGAGGACTTACCATGCGTCGAATACGGATCTTTGACACCACGCTGCGGGATGGGGAGCAGGCGGCCGGTGGGGCGCTGACGATCGAGGAGAAGCTCGAGATCGGACGCCAGCTCGAGCGGCTCGGCGTCGATTGCATCGAGGCCGGCTTTCCCGCGACCTCACCCGGCGACTTCCGCGCCGTCGAGGCGATGTGCGAAATGGTCAAGGACTGCCAGGTCGCGGCGCTCTCCGACGCCAAGCTGCCGAACATCGAGACGACCGGCGCGGCGCTGAAGAAGGCGGCGGCGCCGCGACTGCACACCGTCCTCTCGACGTCGGATATTCACCTGCAGTACCAGCTCCGCATCTCGCGCGAACAGGCGCTGGAGATGGCGGTCGCGGCGGTCAAGCTGGGCCGCAACCTCATCCAGGAAGTCGAGTTCTCGGCGATGGACGCGGCGCGCTCGGACTGGGAGTACCTGTGCCGCGTATTCGAGGCGACGATCGACGCCGGCGCGACGGTGATCAATATCCCCGACACGCTGGGGTACATGCAGCCACCCGAGTTCGCCGAGCTGGTGAAGTACGTCATGGAGCACGTGCCCAATATCGACAAGGCGGCGGTCTCGGTGCACTGCCACAACGACTTGGGCCTGGCGACGGCGCTCTCGCTCGGCGCCGTCAAGGCCGGCGCCGAGTGGGTCGAGTGCACGATCAACGGCGTCGGCGAGCGTGCCGGCAACGCCTCGCTCGAAGAGATCGTGATGGCGCTCAAGACACGCGCCGACTACTTCGGGTGCGAGACCGGCATCCGCACCGAGCAGATCTGGCGCACGAGCCGCTTGGTCTCCAGCTACATGGGCTTCCCCGTCCAGCCGAACAAGGCGATCGTCGGCGCCAACGCGTTCTCACACGCCTCCGGCCTGCACCAAGATGGCATGCTCAAGGAGCGCATCACCTACGAGATCATGACGCCGGAGAGCATCGGGCGTACCGACAGCCGGATCGTGATCAGCAAGCACTCGGGCCGCAACGCCTTCCGCAACCGCCTGCGGGAACTCGGCTACGAGCTCGACGACGACGAGTTCATGCGTGCCTTCCGCGCCTTTAAAGAGATCGCCGACAAGAAGAAGGACGTCACCGACGGCGACATCGAGGCGGTCGTGGCCGATCAGGTCCTGACGGTCGAAGAGACGTACAAGCTCGATCACCTGCAGGTGACGTGCGGCGAGCCGTCGGTCCCGACGGCGACAGTACGCGTCGTCATGCCCGATGGCCGGATCCACCAGGACGCCGCTACCGGTGACGGGCCGGTCGACGCCGTCTACCGCGCCGTCGATCGCATCGTGGGCATCCCCACCAAGCTGGCGGAGTTCTCGGTGCAGTCGGTCACGGCAGGTATTGATGCGCTGGGTGAAGTGTCGGTCAAGGTCGAATCCGACTCGGGGACGTTCATCGGCCGGGGCGCGAGCACCGACATCATCGTGGCGTCGTGCAAGGCATACCTCAACGCGCTGAATAAGGTCGCCGCGGCCCGGCGCGAGCGTGAGGCCGGCAGCGGCCGCATGCAGCCGAGCGCCAACGGGACAGCACCCAAACGGACAGTCGAGCCGATCCCGGCATAGGAGTTCCGAGTTCCTGGTTCCTCGTTGGAGCCGTCGCCTGCGATAGACTTCGACAGAACTGCGAGCTAGGAACTAGGAACCAGGAACCAGGAACTGACATTCATGTCCGCCCAACCGAAGATGCTTTTCGAGAAGATCTGGGACGCACACGTGGTGCACGAAGCGCCCGGCGAGCCCGCGCTCCTGTACATCGACCTCCATCTCGTCCACGAGGTGACCTCACCGCAGGCGTTCGACGGCCTCCGCCTGAGCGGGCGCACGGTACGCCGCCCCGACCTGACCGTGGCGACGATGGACCACAACGTTCCAACGTGGGATCGGAAGCTCCCGATCACCGACGACGTCTCGCGGCAGCAGATGGAGACGCTGGCGCGCAACTGCGAGGAGTTCGGCATCCCGCTCTACGACCTGCACAGCGACAAGCAGGGCATCGTCCACGTGATTGGGCCGGAGCTCGGGCTCACGCAGCCCGGCTTGACGATCGTCTGCGGCGATAGCCACACATCGACGCACGGCGCGTTCGGCGCGCTGGCGTTCGGCATCGGCACCTCCGAGGTCGAGCACGTGCTGGCGACGCAGTGCCTGCAGCAGGCGAAGCCGAAGACGATGGAAGTGCGCGTCGACGGCCGTCTCGGTCGTGGCGTGACGGCGAAGGATGTCATCCTGGCGATCATCGGGCGCATCGGTACCGCCGGCGGCACGGGCTACGTCATCGAGTACACCGGCGAGGCGATTCGCTCGCTCTCGATGGAAGGCCGGATGACGGTCTGCAACATGTCGATCGAGGCGGGTGCGCGCGCCGGCATGGTCGCGCCGGACGACAAGACGTTTGCCTACCTCGAGGGCCGGCCACACGCACCGCAGGGGAAAGCGTTCGAGCGCGCCGTCGATTTCTGGCGCACGCTGCCCACCGACGAGGGCGCGAGCTACGATCGCGTGGAAGTCTTCGATGCCGGCGAGATGGCGCCGCACGTCACCTGGGGCACCAACCCCGGCATGGTCGTGCCGGTGACCGGGCGCGTGCCCGATCCGGCGTCGTTCGCCGAGGACGCCGACCGGCGCGCCACCAAGCGGGCGCTCGAATACATGGGGCTCAAGCCGGGCACGGCGATCGAGGACATTCCCATCGACCGCGTGTTCATCGGCTCGTGCACCAACGCGCGTATCGAGGATCTGCGCGCGGCGGCGGCGATGATCCACGGCAAGAAGGCGCACCCCAGCGTCTACGCCATGGTCGTGCCGGGCTCGATGCCGGTCAAGTTCCAGGCCGAGGCCGAAGGACTGCACGAGATCTTCAAGACCGCCGGGTTCGACTGGCGCGAGGCCGGCTGCTCGATGTGCCTCGGCATGAACCCGGACATCCTCAAGCCGGGCGAGCGCTGTGCCTCGACCTCGAACCGCAACTTCGAAGGCCGCCAGGGCAAAGGCGGACGCACCCACCTCGTCAGCCCCCAGATGGCCGCCGCCGCCGCCATCGCCGGCCACTTCGTCGACATCCGCAAGTGGGAGAACTGATGAAAGCCACAGAGAACACAGAGAACACAGAGAAATCGTCTGTCACGTACAGGTGTCACAAAACGCGTCGGTATCATGCCCTTCGCAAGTAACTCTCTGTGAACTCTGTGCTCTCTGTGGCTAAAACTCTTAAGCCTTTAGAGACGAGAGAATGGAACCGTTTATTCGCCATACTGGGGTCGTGGCGCCGCTTGACCGGGTGGACGTCGATACCGACCAGATCATTCCGAAGCAGTTTCTCAAGCGCATCGAGCGCACCGGGTTCGGCCAGTTCGCATTTTTCGACTGGCGCTACAACGAGGACGGCACGCCCAACCCGGAGTTCGAGCTCAACCGGCCCGGCTACGAGGGAGCGAGCGTGCTGGTCGCCGGGCGCAACTTCGGCTGCGGCTCCTCGCGCGAGCATGCGCCGTGGGCGCTCGAAGACATGGGCTTTCGGACGATTATCGCGCCGTCGTATGCGGACATTTTCTTCAATAATTGCTTCAAGAATGGCATGCTGCCGGTCGTGCTGCCTGAAGCCACGGTCAACGAGATCATGGCGCGGGCCAAGGAGCGGCCGGGCTACCAGGTGACGGTTGACCTCGAGAAGCAGACGGTCGAGGACGAGGAGGGGCTGGTCGCGCCGTTTGACGTCGATCCCTTCCGGCGCCACTGTCTGCTCAACGGCCTCGACGACATCGGCCTCACCCTCCAGCACGCCGACGAGATCGCCCACTACGAGCAGAAGCGTTCGCCGCTGCTTCCCGTAACGGCTGGCTGAAGTTGATTTGCGGTTAATTCCAAACATCGGTTCATTGCATGAAGAACGTTGGTTTAGAGGTTGAGCCGCTGATCGCGGTGCTGTCGGGGGATGGCATCGGGCCGGAGGTCGTCGAGCAGGGCCTGCGGGTGCTCGAGGCCGTCGGCGACC
This sequence comes from Chloroflexota bacterium, assembly GCA_016199265.1. GTDB lineage: Bacteria > Chloroflexota > UBA11872 > UBA12225 > UBA12225 > JACQGX01. The sequence goes on from JACQGX010000385.1 coordinate 16,696, forward strand.
GGTTCGGCTGGCGCTACCGGTCGGAAACCGGGATCATCGGCGGCGCCGCAATCGACGCCTGCGGCTCCGCGCTGCCCGACGAAGCGCTGCGGCTCGCGCGCCGCGCCGATGCCATCTACTTCGGCGCCGTCGGCGGCCCGAAGTGGGACGATTCGCGCGCCGCCGTCCGTCCCGAGCAGGGAATCCTCAAGCTGCGCAAGACGCTCGACCTCTACGCCAACCTGCGTCCGGTGCGCGTTTTCCCAGCGCTGCTCTCGCAGTCGGTGCTCAAGGAGGAGATCGTCCGTGGGACGGATATGATCGTCGTCCGCGAGCTGACCGGGGGCCTCTACTTCGGCAAGCCGAGCCGCCGGTGGGAGACGAGCCGCGGGTGGCGCGCGGTCGACACACTCGCCTATAGCGAGCCGGAGATCGAGCGCGTGCTGCGTGCCGGCTTCGAGCTAGCGCGCGGCCGGCGCAAGAAGCTGACGTCGGTCGATAAAGCCAACGTGCTTACCACCGGCCGCTTCTGGCGCGAGGTCGCGACGCGGGTCGGCCAGGACTACCCCGACGTCGAGCTCCAGCACATCCTGGTCGACGCCGCGGCCATGTACCTGATGCGCCGGCCGAGCAGCTTTGACGTGATCGTCACCGAGAACGTGTTCGGCGACATCCTCACCGACGAGGCAGCGGTGCTCGCCGGCTCGATGGGCATGCTGCCTTCCGCGAGCTTGGGCGCGGCGAAGAATCGGGCCGGCGGCGTGCGCGGGCTGTACGAGCCAATCCACGGCACCGCGCTCTATACACCCGAGGTCGTCGGCACCGGCCGCGCGAACCCGATCGCCGCGATCCTGAGCGCCGCGCTGATGCTGCGCCACTCGTTCGCTCTGCCAGAAGCGGCCGCTGCGGTCGAGACTGCGGTTGAGGCCGTGCTCGACGAGGGCTACCGCACGCCCGACGTAGCCGGCGCCGCCGGTGCAGGAGCCGGCGCAGAGGCGGTCGCGATCCGCATCGTGACGACGGCGGAAATCGGTCGCCTGGTCGCCGAGCGCGTGGCGCAGATTCGAATTACCGAGCCGGCCGCCGCCTAAAAGAGACGAGTTTCGGGTTTCGGGATCACCCCTGGCGAATTCCGGCCCGGAGCTCGCCAGGGGTTCGTCTTTGCTGATCAGTCAATACCGGCGCACCTAGGAACGAAGCAATGTCCCAGCAAGTTGAGTTGTACGACACGACGCTGCGCGATGGCGTGCAGCGTGAAGGCCTGACGTTCTCACTCGAAGATAAGCTCAAGGTCGCGCGCAAGCTCGATGCGCTCGGCATCCGCTACATCGAGGGCGGGTATCCGGGCTCCAATCCCCGCGACCAGGAGTTCTTCGCCCGCGCGCGACAGATGACCTGGCAGAACGCGACGATCGTCGCCTTTGGCGCCACCCGCTACAAGGGGAACCGCGCGGAGAACGATCCCAACTTGCGCGCGCTGCTCGAGACCGGCACCCCGGCGGCGACGCTTGTCTGCAAGAACAGCGCGTTTCACGTGCGCGAGGTGCTTGGCGTTCCGCTCGAAGAGAATCTCTCCATGATCCGCGAGTCGGTCGCCTTCCTCAAGCAACACGGCAAGCAGGTGTTCCATGATGCCGAGCACTTCTTCGACGGCTGGAAGGAAGACCGCGAGTACGCGATTGCCTGCCTACGCGCCGCGTCTGAAGCGGGCGCCGACGGGCTTGTGCTGTGCGACACGAACGGAGGAACGCTCACCCACGAAGTCGGCGAGATCGTCCGCGCGGTGCGCGACGCGTTCCCCGACGCGACGATCGGCATTCACACGCACAACGACGCCGAGCTGGCGGTGGCGAACACGCTAGCCGCGGTACGCGCCGGCGCGACGCACGTGCAGGGGACGATCAACGGCTACGGCGAGCGGTGTGGCAACGCCAACCTGTGTGCCATCATCCCGAACTTGAAGCTCAAGCTGGGCGTCGACTGCGTCGCCGACGAGCAGCTGCGGTCGCTCTCTCAGGTGTCGCACTTCGTCAGCGAGCTGGCCAACCTGCATCCTGATCCCCACATGGCCTACGTCGGCGCGAGCGCCTTCGCGCACAAGGCGGGTTACCATGCCGACGCGATGCGCAAGAATCCGCTGACGTACCAGCACGTCGATCCCGCGGCGGTCGGCAACCAGCCGAAAATCCTCATCTCCGAGCTCTCCGGCAAGGGCGCGGTGGCGACGAAGGCGCAGGCGCTCGGGCTGCATCTCGACTCCCCCGAGCAGGTCCGGGAGGTCGTCGAGCGCGTCAAGCTGCTCGAGAGCAAGGGCTACCAGTTCGAGGGAGCCGATGCCTCGTTCGAGCTGATGGTGCGCCGGATTGCTCCGGACTACGTGCCGCTGTTTGAGCTCGTCGACTTCTTCGTCATGGTCGAGACGCGCGAGGGCCGGAAAATGCTCTCCGAGGCGATGGTCAAGGTACGTGTCGACGGGCAAACGTTGCACACCGCCGGCGAAGGCAATGGGCCGGTCAACGCGCTCGACCAGGCGATGCGCAAGGCACTCGTCGCCTCGTACGCCGCCGTCGCCATCATCCGTCTCACCGATTACAAGGTGCGCGTCATCGACGAAGGCTCGGGCACGGCAGCGAGCGTACGCGTCCTGATCGATTCGTCGGACGGCTCTGCCACTTGGACGACAGTCGGCAGCTCGACCAACATCATCGAGGCGAGCTGGCTCGCCTTAGCCGACTCCTTCGAGTACGGTCTGCTTCGGGCCGTCAACGAGCACCTCCACCGCCGCGCCAAGTGCGACGCGCCAGAGCCCGCTCCGGCCCAGGAATCCACGGCCGCCATCGCTGTTTAGCGCGTTAACGCGGCTTTCGGCCGAGCGGGACCGGCCGGAAAAGCAGGTGCCCTTGTGTGTAAGTCCACACAGAGGCACCTGCTATTTGCTGCCGAGCTTCGGCAGCAAATAGAAAAGGCCCTGGCGACGACCTATTGTCCCGCGCCCTCGCGGGCGAAGTATCGTCGGCGCTGAGGCGCTTCACGACCGTGTTCGGGATGGGAACGGGTGGGACCGCCTCGCTCCGGTCACCAGAGCCA
>JACQGX010000387.1 GCA_016199265.1 Chloroflexota bacterium
ACCCTTAGGCATCATCACTTTGCACTTTGCACTTTGCACTTTGCACTTCGTCTCGGCGGCTAAATGGCCATGGCGCTCACGAGTAGCACGACAGTTCTCAAGGGCCCCGGTGTCCGCGCCCGGACGTTGCTCGTCAGCAGCAGCGTCGCGGGCGCGGAGCGCGCCGCCTGGGGCATCGGCGGCGCTGCTGGGGCGCAGGGACCACCCGCCCGCTCGCCCCAGGACGTGTTGGATGAGGCGGCGCAGACGCTCGAGGTAGCCCGCGCCGAGGCGGCCCATACGCTCGTGGCGGCGCGGGCCGAATCGGCGGCGCTGCTCGAACAGGCACAACGCGAGGCGAGCCGGACCGTCGCCGAAGCCAACCGGCTGCTCGGCCAGGCACAGGTCGAGCTGGGCCGCGCCCATGCCGAAGCCGGCGAGGTGCGGCGGCAGGCCGACGATCGGCTTGCCGAAGCCGGAGAGATTGTCTCGACGCTCGCCGAGGCGCGCCGGCACCTGGAACAAAGCCGGGCAGAGGCGGCGGGCTTGCTTGCCAGCGCCGAAACCGAAGCCGCCGCCGCCTTGAGCGCCGCCCACGAGGCGGGGCTCGACGAAGGGCGCCGCGCCGGGCACGAGGAGGGTGCCAGGGCGGCGCGTGAGGAGCTGCGCGCCCACCTGGAGTTGGCGTTCGGCGTGGCGGCGCAGGCGAGGGTCGATCGCGAGCAACTGATCGCCGACACCGAGCCCACGATCATCCGCCTCGCCGTCGAGGTCGCGCAGAAGGTGATCGCCCGCCAGGTCGAGACCGATCCCGACATCTTGCGCGGCCTGCTCGTGCGCGCAATGCTCAAGTCGGCAGGTAACGATCGCATTCGCCTGCGCCTCAACCCGGCGACGATCGAGCGGCTCGGCGACTATCTCCCGAGTGTTGCTCGGCGATTCGCCGATCGCGGCGTCGACGTCGTGGCCGATCGGTCGGTCGAGGTCGCGGGCGCGATCGTCGAAACCCGTTCCGGCACGGTCGACGCCTCGGCCGGCACGCAACTGTCCAAGATCGAGCGCACGCTGCTGGCGTTGACGGGAGAGTAGCCATGCTACGCCAGACGACCGACGACCGATCCTTCGACCAGCTCAGGATGAGCGGGAGGACGACCGCTCATGGTGAGCTGGTCGAACCACGACCGACGACCGACGACCGTAGCAGCAAAACGGTGCGGCTGCTGAGACATCTTCTCCTTCTTCCACACGTACCCAGCCGCACCTGTCCCACGCTCCAGGGAAGCTGTCCCATTGTTCCCAGAGAGAATCGCCGCCCGTCCCACCCCTCTCTGGAAAATGCTGCTCTCGCTGCCGCTCCGGCGCCGCCCTCTCGCCGTATTCTCCTCGGTTGTCGGATAGCCTGTCCTGAACCTGCCCTGAGCCTGCCGAAGGGGCCTGCCCCGAGCTTGTCGAAGGGATCGGCCGTCGGTCGTCGGAGACCAAGGGGGTCACAATGACCGCCGTCGTCGCCGTCGCCAACCCGATCGACCTTTCCCGCTTTCACCAGGCGCTCGACGAGCTCGATCCGTTTCGGTGCAGCGGCCGCGTCGTCCAGGTGATCGGCCTCACGGTCGAGGCGGTCGGGTTGACCTGCGAGCTGGGCGAGGTGTGCCACATCGTCTCGCAGCGCAGCCGCGAGCCGATTGTGGCCGAGGTCGTCGGCTTTCGGGAGGATCGCGTGCTGCTCATGCTCTTCGGCGAGATGAGCGGAATCGCGCCGGGCAGCGAGGTTCTCTCCACCGGCGGCGGCTTCTCGATTGTGATCGGCCCCGCGCTCGTCGGCCGCGTGATCGACGGGCTGGGGCGCCCGCTCGACGGAAAGGGGCCCATCTCTGGGCGGCGTTACCGTGTGGGCAACGCGCCGCCCGATGCCCTGTCCCGCCCCCGCATCGCCGAGCCGCTCGCCACCGGCGTACGTGCCATCGACGGCCTGCTGACGTGCGGAAAGGGGCAGCGCCTGGGCATCTTCTCCGGCTCCGGCATTGGCAAGAGCACCCTGCTGGGTATGATCGCACGTGGCGTCTCGGCCGACGTCAACGTCATCGGGCTTATCGGCGAGCGCGGGCGCGAGGTGCGGGAGTTCATCGAGCGTGACCTCGGCCCCGAGGGCCTCGCGCGCTCGGTCGTCATCGTCTCCACGTCCGATCAGCCGGCGCTGGTGCGTGTCAAGGGGGCGTGGGTCGCCACCACCGTCGCCGAGTACTTCCGCGAGCAGGGACTCCACGTCTCGTTCCTCATGGACTCGGTCACCCGCTTCGCCATGGCGCAGCGGGAGATCGGCCTCACCGTCGGCGAACCGCCCGCGGCCAAGGGCTACACGCCGTCGGTGTTTGCGCTCCTGCCGAAGCTGATGGAGCGCGCCGGCGCAGCCGAGCGCGGCACGATCACCGGCTTCTACACCGTGCTCGTCGAAGGCGACGACATGCAGGAGCCGATTGCCGATGCCGTGCGCGCGATCCTGGACGGGCACATCGTGCTGTCGCGTGAGCTGGCCGCCGAGAACCATTATCCGTCGATCGACGTGCTCGCCAGTATCTCGCGCTTGATGAGCGAAGTCGCCGGCGACGAGCACAAAGCCGCAGCCGCGCTGCTGCGTGAGGTGCTGGCCACCTACGCCAACGCGCGCGACCTGGTCAACATCGGCGCGTACGTCGCCGGGAGCAATCCGGCCATCGACTACGCGCTCGGGTTGATGCCCGCGGTACGCGATTTCTTGCGCCAGCCGGCCGATCAGGTCGCCGAGTTCGAACAGACCGTGCGCGCGTTGAGGGGCTTGTTCGCCAATGGCTAGGTTCACGTTTCGCCTCCAGCCGGTGCTCGAGCACAAGCAGCGCCTCGAGGATGCCGCGCAGATCGAGCTCAGCCGTTGTTGGGAGGCGCAGCGCCGCGAAGAGGCCGCGCTCAACGAATACGCCGAGGCCGAGGCCGGCGCCATCCGCGAGCTCGAGCGCCAGCGCTTTACCGGACGTCTCGACATCGAGGCGCTGCAGCTCGGCCTGAGGTATCTCGATATCTTGAAGGCGCAGATCCAGCGGCAGACTCAGGTCGTGCAGCGCGTGCAGCGCCAAACCGAAGCCAAGCGCCAGGAGCTGGTGGGCTATATGCAGGAGCGCAAGATGCTCGAAAAGCTGCGCCAGCGCCAGCTCGGGGTCTTCACCGTGGAGCAGAACCGGCTGGAAGCGCGCGAGGTCGACGAGCTGGTGGTCATGCGGTTTGGGTACGCCCAGGGGCAAGGCGCAAGAGGCAAGGGGCAAGAGGCAAGAGGCAAGAGGCAGAGACGAGAGGTGAGAGGTGACTAGCGTGAGAAAACGAGGGCAAGCGTGAATGTTCCTCCTACGGCGCACCACTCCGCGGTGCAGGCGGCGCTCGATCGCGCCAAGCGCCTCGGCTTCGACCTGACAGCTCCTGTCCGCCAGCGCGCCAGCCGCGCGGCGCAAAGCAACGGCGCCCTGCATCTGCCTGATGGCGACCGCACGGCTGGAGTCGCGGCCGCCGCGTCCGGCAACCGGTTCGAGGCGCTCATATTGGAGGCGGCCGCGCGCGAGGGGGTCGATCCCGCGCTGGCCGGCGCCGTTGCCCGTGCCGAGTCGAACTTGAATCCTCGTGCCGTCTCGTCTGCCGGTGCCAAGGGCCTCATGCAACTGATGGATGGCACGGCGCGCGCGCTCGGCGTGGCCGATTCGTTCGATCCGGTACAGAATGCCATCGGCGGCGTCAAGTATCTGAAGCAGATGCTCACCCGCTACGGTGGCGATGTGGCGCGCGCACTCGCGGCGTACAACGCGGGCCCCGGCGCCGTCGACAAGCACGGCGGTGTCCCACCGTTCAAGGAGACGCAGCACTACGTCCAGCGCGTGCTCGCGCTGCGCGACCAAAACCGATGAGGAAGCAGTCGGCTATCAGCCGTCAGCGATCAGCTTTTCGCTTCGCCAAGACCGGCTGATGGCCAAACAGGTAACAGCACCACAATGCAAACAAAGCTGACCGCTGAAAGCTGAACCATGGTAGACATCGTACGTAATGACCTGGCCACTCGCGCGCTGGAAAAGGCGCTCGACGGCCTCTCGCTGCGGGCGCAGGCGATCTCGAACAACGTCGCCAACGTCGATACGCCCAACTTTAAGACCTCGGAGGTCACCTTCGAGCGCGACCTCCAGGCGGCGCTCAATCGCCGCCCGGAGGGTCTGCCGCTCTCGCGGACCGACGAGCAGCACATCGGCGGGTTGATGCCCATTTCGGTCGACCGCGTACAGCCGAAAGCCGTACCGATCCTGAATTCGACCCTGCGCAACGACGGTAACAACGTCGACGTCGATCGGGAGATGTCGCGCCTGGCGGAGACCCAGCTTTCGTTCCAGGCGACGACGCAACTGCTCAACGTCAAGTTCCGCCAGTTGATGCAGGCCATATGGGAAGGCAAGAAGTAGTAGGCAGTAGGCAGTAGGCGGTCGTCACCCTGCCGAGGCGAGCGCAGCGAGCAACTGCTTACTGCCTACTGCCTACTGCGAACTAAGAGAAAGGAGGTTGCATGGGTAATCCTGTTCCCCTGACCGGCACGGTCGGCGTGCCCGGCGGCGCAATTGGTCCGCCGGACGTGACCGAGCTCGCCAAGTGGCTGCTTCCCGGCCGCACGCGAGGTGCCGGCAATTCCGGTACCAGTAGTGGTGCCGGCGGTGTCGGCGCCGCCGAGAGAGCCGCCGCGCCTTCCCCGGCCGGAGAAGGCGGCTTCGCGGAAGCCCTTGCCCGCGCGTCGAGCGCGCGCGAGGCACATACTAGTGCGTCGAGCTCCGCCCGGCGAGCCAGCGATCGAGCGGCGGCGCATTCGAGACGGATGGATCGTTCGAGAGACTTTCCACGTCTCGAGACCAGGCGCACCGGCTCGACCAAGGAGCCGCCGGGCGAGATGGCGCGCCAGCTCAATCAGTTGATCGCGGCGGTGCGGCACGCCGCCGGCGCGGCCGACGTCGAAAGCACCGCCGAGGTTGGAGACGATGCCATCGGGCCGGAGGTCGCGCTGCGCCGGCTCCTCTCCGACGCATCGGGCGTGAGTGACGTCACCCGCTCGGGGCGGTCGGAGACTCCAGCGGCACGTGCGTCCGCCACCGAGCACCCGTCGCTCGCATCGGTGCTCGCCACGGTCGAGGCAGCAATCGCGGCGGCAGTTGGCGAAACCGACGCCACGGCTGCGGGCGCCGAAGGCGCCGGCGTCAGCGGCAGCCTCGAGGCGCCCGAGATTGACGGAGAGCTCGTTGCCTCGCTGGCCGGCATCCTGGCGCGCGACCCGGCGGCGCTCGCCGCGGCCGAATCGTTCGTCGCCGCCGGCCAGGCGCTTGGCCTTCTGTCGCCCGTACAAACCGCGACCGAGGGAGCGGCGGCGGGGGCGGCGAGCGCGTCGTCGGGTGTCGAGTCGCTGTTCGTCCTCGGCCGGGTCGACCAGGACGGTGGGGAAGTCCTCGGCATGACCGCGGCCGGATCCGATGGGGCGGCCACCGCGCTCGCCGGCACGGCCGCTACGACGGATCTCACTCCGGGCGCGTCTGAAGGCATCGGCGCGGGCTTGGCGTCGGCAGGGCCCGAACAGCACCTCACGCCGCAGACGGTGGACGCTACGGGAGCGAGCGCAACCGGCGCCCCACCTGTCAACGGAGCCGCCGATGAGGCTGCGCCCGCCGGTCTGGTGGCGCCGTCGACGGTATCTGGAACCCCCAACTCGCCGGCCGGTACGCCGTTGGCGGCCGACTCGCCGGCCGGTACTCCGTTCGCGGCCGCAGTGCCCGTCATTGCTGGGGCTGCATCGGACGCCACCGTCGGGAGTGCGAACGGTCTGGGCGCTGCCGGAGGCGCGGTCTCGATCGACGTGGCCGGCGCCGTCCCGTCGAACCCGGCGGCTGCGGCGGTCGTCGACGGGACGGCCAAGGTGGCCGGCGCGGCACGCACGCGTGAGACGTCGTCTCAAAGCGCGGTTGCCACCGCGGGCGCCGCGGAGCCGGCCGCCGCCGGCTCCGCCGCAACGGTGACAAGTGCGGCGGCCCCGTCGTCTGCTGGAGAGCCCGCCCGTGCGGCGGCACAATCAACCGCCGGAGTGCCTGGGATAGCCGCCGATGCTCGGGTACCTTCGTCCGTTGATGCGGCGGTTGCCGGTGCTGGCGCGCCCGCGGCGCAGGCCGGTTCGGTCTCGGCGGCGGCTCCATCATACACCGGAGACGGCGGTGCCGGAACCTCCACTCAGGCCGGGTACACCGGCGGCGGGGAGACCGGCGCAGATGCCCAACCGGCGCCGGTGCGTACCGACGGTCCCGTGCCGGCGGTTACGCCGCAGGCCGCGCCTTCGTCGCGTTCCAATGCGGCAAGCGCGCTCGTCGCGGCGCCGGCAGGCGACGGACTCGACGGTGCAGTGGCGGCGGGTGATCTCGACGATCAGCTTTCCCCCGTCATCATCCGCCAGGCACGCCTCGTGACGGTTGACGGTGGCCACGAGCTGACGTTGCACCTCAAGCCCGATCATCTGGGCTCGGTGCGGGTACGGATCACGCTCCAAAACGGCGCTCTTTCGGTGGGCCTGGCAGCAGGCAGCAGCGACACACAACGCGCGATCGAAGCGGCGCTGCCACGGCTCCACGCCACGCTGCTCGAAGCCGGTCTCCGGCTCGAGCGACTCGACGCCGGCTTCCAGAATGCCGGGAACGGCGAGCGAGGCTTCTCGGCCGACACGCCCGGCAGCGGCGCGCGCCATGGCTGGGACAACGCGGGCTCCGATGCGCGGCCGTTCGGCGACCAGGCCGGCCGCAACGGGGCGGGCGATGGCTTCACCAGCTTCCTCTTCGATGCCGACGGCCAGATGTTCGAGGTCAACCCGCCCCGTTCGAATGGCGCCGCCGGTCTCGACGGCATCGACCGTAGTGGTGCAGCGACCACCGCCGCGCCGACGTTCACGTCATCCTCGTCGTCCGCATCCACGCCAATCGCCGCCGAGGCGCTGCGTCTTGCGCCGGGAACCGTCGCTCTGTCACGGGGTGGCTATGCGGCGTACGGCGCGTTGCGCGGCCTGCGGGGGCTGATCGGCACGCTTCGGAACCGTCCCTAAACGGAGGTAGCCATGCCAACAGGACCGTCAGCGCTCAATAACCTCTTCAACCCCACCGGCGGCATCGGCGGGTTCACGCCCTCCAAGGTGGAGCTCCTCGACGACGAAACGAGGGCACAGCTCGGTCTGCCTCCGGCCAGCCAGGTGTACGCGGCCAAGAGAAAGGAGAGTCTCGACGGGACGCCCAACGGCCTGGGGAAGGAGGACTTTCTGAAGCTGCTCCTCGCTCAGCTCTCGAACCAGGACCCCCTCCGGCCAATGGAGGACCGGGAATTCATCGCCCAGCTCGCCCAGTTCAACACGCTCGAGCAGATGCAGCAGGCGAACAGGAACCTGGTCGCACTCATCGCCTCGCAGACGCTCGCGCAGGCCAGTGCGCTCCTCGGTAAGCAGATCGAGGCGCGGGGAGTGAAAGGGGAGGTGACCGCTGTCACCGTGGAGAACGGCAGCCCCAAGCTGTCGGTCGGCTCGGTGCAGGTGGCGCTCTCCGACGTGATCAAGGTCCTCCCGGGTCTCGCCGATACGGGCACGATCGACACCGCTGATACCGGCGGGACGATCGCCGGATAACCCGCAAAGTACGTACCGATAGCCAAGACTGAACCGCTGAGGATCGAGCAATCGAGATGGTGGACAAGATAAGCGGCATCGGACCGCTCGGAGTCGCGGACATCTCCGGTCAGATTGACCGGGCGGATCGCACCGGTGAATCCGGCCGCGTCCCACGTACCGGAACGATCGGCCAAACCGGTGCCACGTTCGACCAGATCCTCCAGCAGCAGCTCACCCCGGTTTCGCCGGGAGCAGCCGAAGCGCTAGGCGTTGCCTGGAACGGAAGCGTCCGTTTCTCGGCGCACGCCCAGCAGCGACTCGCTCAGGCGGCGGTGCAGCTCGGCCCGCAGGCGCTCGCCAAGCTGGAGGCAGCGGTCGACAAGGCCGGACAGAAAGGAGGCAAGGAATCGCTCATATTGCTCGACGATTTGGCATTCGTCGTCAGCGTCAAGAACCGCACGGTAATCACCGCGGTCGGCGCCGACCGAATGGCCGGCAGCGTCTTCACCAAGATCGACAGTGTTGTGATCGCCAGGGGCCTCGACGCCGGTGATGCGTCCGGCGAAGCAGCGGCTTCGGGCGTGATCGAGGCAGCCTAGACCAAGTGCAAAGTGAAAAATGCAACGTGCAAAGCCTGCCCTGAGCGCAGTCGAAGGGTGACGAGACCTGTGGGTTCCACTTTGGCTTCAGTTCATTATGAAGGAAAGCGCCAGGACGGAGAAACAAGCCGGACCCGCAAGGGAAGCTTTCGCCCGCCGAATGACCGAGGCGGCGAGCTCTGTACCTGGCGATGCAGAAGTCCAAAGTCGCACGTCCAAAGTCGAATGTCCGATGTCCAGTGGAAGCCAATGACTTTGGACTTTGGACGTGCGACTAGATGAGAGTCAGGAGAACTAACAACCATGCTTCGCTCGATGAACTCTGCCATCAGCGGCCTGAAGAACCACCAGGTCTTCATGGACGTGATCGGCAACAA
>JACQGX010000388.1 GCA_016199265.1 Chloroflexota bacterium
ATCGAGATACCATTTGCTCCAACTATTTACCGGTTCCAGGTACGCCGTATGGCACGATGTGCCCCGTTCCTCCGTAGCGCGGGGTCTTGCGCCCCGCCGCGGGGCTGCCGGCGGGGCGCCCGACCCCGCGCTACGGTCCACCCCCGGGCCGCGCACCGCACTAGGCTACCCGATTCCGGCAGTTAGTTGGAGCAGATGATCGAGATACGCCCGGCCGCCGCCCCCGGGCGTACCTCCATACGCCCCTACAAGAAAGCCACGCCGCCGGAACATTTGCCTGCACTCCAGCTAGCCCGGCGGGCCATTCTCGCGGGCTCCGCTCACCCTGAGCGTGTCGAAGGGCGCACCGTTCCGGCCATCCGGAACTCCTGATTGCATCCGTTACCTCCGCCGCACGGTGTACCGCTACGATTCCCTTCTATGACTGACGTTTCTCCCTGTGACGACGCCGTCCAGCACGCCATCCGGGTCATCGAGAACGCGGTTGGCGATCCACGCCGGGGGCTGCCCCTCGAGGTCTTCCTGTTGTTTACTCGACTCCTGCCGCTCTTCACGGTCGATGTGTGGCTCCAAGACGAGCAGGAGCGGGTGCTGCTGACGTGGCGCGAAGATGAGTGGTTTGGGCGTGGCTGGCACGTGCCCGGCGGCGCGCTGCGCCTCCGCGAGACCGTAGCGGAGCGCCTCCGGACGTGCGCGCGCGAAGAGCTCGGCGCAGAAATCGCTTGTGAGGAGAGTCCGTTCGCCCTGCTGGAAGAGATCCAGCCGGAGGGTACGGACCGGACGCACAACGTCGCGGCCGCCTTTCGTTGCCGGCTGCTGACCGGACCGGATCCGGCCCGTGGCTGGGATCCACAACAAGGGCCACCCAGACCTGGGCAATGGGCCTGGCACAGACGCTGCCCCGATGACCTGCTGCCCGTGCATCGCGTCTACGAGCGCTTCTTTCCGCGGGGCGGGGCAGGCGCCGAGCAGTCGACCTGAACCGAAGCTTGGATGCGCCGTTGCGGTCGCGAACGGGCGCGTGTGGCCGCGCCGATCGCACTAAACCACAGCCGAGGTGGAACCCGCAGGCCGCCTCACTTTGCACTTGGTTTAGGCGCTCGGGAAGACCACGACGACCAACCGGCCGGCGATGCGCGAACGGTGCTCCTGGAGCATGGGTGGAACTGCAAGGCTACTGTGGACGCGCAGCGGGGTCTGCGCGCCTACAATCTCACTGTGACTGGTGTTGCACGCTCCCTGCGGCTTGCCGTTCGCGTGCTTTCGACCGGGGTGATCGCCGGCGCTGTCGCGCTGGTGGTGCTGCAGACGCTGGCGCCAGTCGCCGCGTCGGTCGTGCTGTCCGGCTCGATGGAGCCGGCGATCCCGGTCGGCTCGCTGACTATCAGCCGGCGCGTGCCCGCCGAGCAGCTCAAGCTCGGCGACATCATCACGTATCGCCCGGCAGCGCCGGCGCCGGCCGGCCAGCTCGGCGTGAGCCAGGCGGTCGACGGCCGTGCCGAGGCATCGCGCGATCCAACCGTCACCCACCGCATCGTCGAGTTCCTCGAGCGCGGACCGAACCCGGTGCTGCGAACGAAGGGCGACGCCAATAGCGCGCCCGACGCGCAGCTCGTGCGCCTCAGCGGCGGCGGTTGGAGGCACGCGTTCACCGTGCCGTATCTCGGCTTTGCCGTCGTCTTCGCCCAGTCCTCGACCGGCCGCCTTCTGCTCGTCGTCGTCCCCGGCCTGCTCCTTGCCGGCATGTGGCTGCGCGACGCGCTTCGCCGGATGAATCGTGCGAGGGAACGCCATGCCAACGAACGTGGGCCGGAGCGTGCGATCGATGAGCGATCCGGTAGTACCCGTGACGTGAGTCCAGAGGAGAGGGAGATGTGGCGGACTGTTCCGCGGGCGGCGCAGCGGCTGAATGCTCCGCGTCGTGATCGTTGACGTGAGGACAGTTCTGCGGTCCGATCGTACCGCGTCGAAGCGGGTTTCCACGCTTCTGACGTGGGCCGGCGTCACCGCTTTTACCGTGTGGGCGATCGTCGTGCTCTCGGTCGCGCCTGATCTTGTGGCCGAGGCCCAGTGGCTACGAAGCGCTTCGTTCGCCCACGCGCGCTACCTCGGCGCCCAGACCGACCTTCCCGCCACGGGCGGTACGACGTTCCTCGCCGGCGCCAACCGCAGCGTCGGCCGTGACACGTTTCACCGCTATCGACTGATCCAGTCCAACGGCGTCGCCTGGGACGTCTATTTCCGCGATTCTGACGAGCCCGTCGGCGCGGTGCTGCTCGAGCTCGGTCTCCTCGCACCGCCCAAGATCGGCGAACAATACCGCATTCGCTACTATCCCGACCACCCCGAGACCGCAAAGCTCCAGCTCATTCCCGGCCTCGACTGGATCAAGTTCTGGCTCAAGCTCGGCTACTACGCCTTCTTCCTCCTCCCCATCGCCTACCTCCTCCGCGCCGGCCAGACGGAGCGCCGCTCTCACCGCAGAGACGCAGAGTTCACGCAGAGAGCGCAGAGAAGTTAGCCACCCCGCCGGTTATCATCTCTACCATATGGAAACACACGGCGGCGCGCTCGCCGCATACTCGTCAAACGGCGCTGCTGTCCCCGCGCTCGATTCGGTCGACGCCGTTCTGCACGCGCTCGAACAGCAGCGCTACGTCGCCGACCGCGGGCTCGCGACCGCCATCTACCTCTCGCTGTGCCTGCCCAAGCCGTTGTTGCTCGAGGGCGAGGCCGGCGTCGGGAAGACCGAGATCGCCAAGTCGCTCTCGGCCATCACCCAGGCGCCGCTGATCCGTCTGCAGTGCTACGAGGGACTCGACGTCTCGCACGCGCTGTACGAGTGGGATTACAGCCGGCAGATGCTCCACATCCGCCTGCTCGAGGCCACCGGCCAAGCACTCGGCACTCGGCCGGCGGAGATCTTCGGCCCAGAGTTCCTCGTCAAGCGTCCGCTCCTCCAGGCAATCGAGGCACGCACCGACCGGCCGCCGGTGCTCCTGATCGACGAGCTCGATCGCGCCGACGACGAGTTCGACGCCTTCCTGCTCGAGCTGCTGTCAGACTGGCAGGTGACGATCCCCGAGATCGGCACCATCCGCGCCGAGCAGCCGCCGATCGTCATCATCACCTCCAATCGGACACGCGAGCTGCACGACGCGCTCAAACGACGCTGCCTCTACCACTGGATCGACTACCCGACATTGGAAAAGGAGCTCCAGATCGTTACGACCAAGGTGCCGCAGGCGCCCGGCCTGCTTGCGCGACAGGTCTGTCAGTTCATCCAGGCGGTTCGCCGGCACGATCTCTGGAAGGTGCCGGGCGTCGCCGAGACACTCGACTGGACCGCCGCGCTCGTCGCGCTCGGCGTGCAGGAGTTGTCTGACCCGCGCGCCCGGGCGTCGCTCGGCTGCATCCTCAAGCACCAGGAAGACGTCGAACGCGCCACGAGCGGCCTCTTCGCCGAGCTCCTCGCCGAAGTCGTCGGCGCCGCCGTCATCCCCGACCGGCAAGGCGCCGTCGTCAGCGACTCCACGGCGCGCTGATAGCTTTTGGAACCACAGATCCTGTGATTTCATCCTCGTTCTCCGTCGTATGACCGACTCCACTGTTGACGAACTGGCCTCGCCCATCGGCGGTGCGTTGCTGCATCGCATCGTGCGGTTTGGCCGCGCGCTGCGTAGTGCGGGGGTCGATGCCGGACCGGGACGCATCTCCGATTTCGCCTCGGCGCTGCGGTTCGTCGACCTTGACCGGCGCGACGACTTCTATTACGCGGCGCGTGCCACGCTGTTGGCGCGGCCCGATCAGCGCGAAGCGTTCGACGAAGTCTTTGCCCGCTTCTGGCCACCTGGTCGCGTCGCACTGAATGCACACGAGCCGGCGCCGGAAGGACCGCCCACACTGCAGCCGTCGTCGCAGCCCGGCGAGGAGGGCGCTTCTGAGGCCGGCGAGAGCGCCGCCCAGCGATTGCTGGCCAACGCGTCACCTGCGCCGGACGATCAGAGCCAGGATGACTCGACCGAGGATTCCCGCAGCCCCGGCGCAACGGTGATGAGCTTCAGCGCCGAAGAGGTGCTGCGTGAGAAGAACTTCGGCGACTTTACCGACGACGAGCTCGAGCAAGCGCGTCGCCTGATGGAGCGCATGCGCTGGCAGGCGGCGCGCCGCCTCACGCGGCGGCTCGTCGCGGCGGCGCGCGGGCGCAACCTGGACCTACGGCGCACGATGCGCCGCGCATTTACCACCGGCGGCGAGACGTTCACCTGGGCGAAGCGACACCGCAAGCTCAAGCCGCGCCCGCTCGTCCTCATCTGCGACGTCTCCGGCAGCATGGAACGCTACAGCCGGCTCCTGCTCCAGTTCCTGCATACCGTCTCACACGGCACCGGCGCCAGCGTCGAGACGTTTGTCTTTGCGACGCGCCTGACGCGCGTCACGCCGTCACTCAAGCGCCGGCGCATCGAGGATGCGCTCGAGCGCGTTTCGAAAGACGTCACCGACTGGTCGGGCGGCACGCGCACCGGCGAGGCACTCGCCCGCTTCAACCGCAACTGGTCGCGCCGCGTGCTGGGGCGCGGCGCCGTCGTATTGATCATCTCCGACGGCTGGGACCGGGGCGACGTCGACCAGCTCGGCCGCGAGATGCGCCGGCTGCGCCGCACCTCCTACCGTCTCATGTGGCTCAACCCGCTCCTGGGCTCGCCCAACTATCGCCCGCTGACGCGCGGCATGCAGGCCGCCTTGCCCCACCTCGACGAGTTTCTCCCCGTCCACAACCTCAACAGCCTCGAGGCCCTCGTCGACAAGCTCGCCGCTCTCCCCACACGCCGCACCGCCGACCGCAACACCCGCGGCCAGGTGCAATGGATCGCCGGCGCACGAGCAGGGCCCTCCAACGCCAGGCGGTAGCCGTGGTCGCATCCCTGCGGTGCTCGTGCCGCAGGTGCTTTTGGAGTTCTTTGCGGTTGTTACGAGTGACAGTCGGGTGCTCCAGCCGCTAGATGCCAAGAAGGCGTGGGAGCAGGTGGCCGCACTCCGGACGGGCCTACCAGTGTTGGATCCGCGGCAGGAGGCGCTGACGATCTCGGGTCAGTTGATCGATGAGCACACACCTGTCGGCGGAAAGGTGTTTGACCTGTTCCTTGCCGCCCAAATGCGCAGCCACGGGATCGGCACCATATGCACCTGCAACGTCACTGACTTTGCCCGAGTCCCCGGGATTGACGCGCTCATCCCAGAACAAATCCTTGCCCGCTACGACACCGCGGCCGACGAGTGATCCCGCGCTCATGCCCTCGGTCATTCGACGCCCTGAGTAGGTGGCGGCTGCGCAGGTGTTGTCGCCGGCCGCTCACTCGGTAACGATCTCGAACGGCAGCCGCCACGGGCCAGCAATGGCGACTGTGGGGTACTTGAGCGTGATGCGAACGGCATCGCGCCCTTCGCCGTCGAGCGGCACACGCAAGAGATCTGGTCTGAATTGGAACTGACTACCGTGCGCGTTCACCTCGACCTGACCCGGACGCGCCAGCTTCCGCCCTTCGTGCCAACCTCCGTAGTCCATTTCGAGCGACAGCCAGATCCTGCCGTGCTGCTCCACAAACTCGGCGCCGACCACGTGAACCGGATACGACCCGAACGGCAGCGTGACGTCGAGTGGCATGCGCCGGTCGGGCTGCGCGCGCCGCAACGGCACCTCTAGCGTTGCCTCGCCGTTCGCCTCTTCGACAGTCACGACTGGAACGATCAACTCAGCCGAACGCACCTCCGACGGTAACGGCGGGAAGACCGGCTCCTCGATGTACAGACCGGCTCCATAGGGAATCGTCCGGGGTACCGACGCTTCCTCTACGTACTCTCGGCCCCGATCATCGACCAGCACACGACGGCGCTCGCCGTGCACGCCGGCGAGGTCTCGGCCAAGGTCGCGCACGAAGCGGATAGCGACCGGCGCGGGCACCGCCGGATCGGTGGGCGCGGCCGATCCGGCCACCTGCAGCACAGTACGCTCCCGGTCGGCAGCGACCGCCATTATCCGCAGCGTCACACCGCACAGTGTGGTGGCGCTCGTCGTCGACCGCGCAATCGACAAACCGGCTGCGGCAATGGGCACGATCGGCACGCTCACCTGCCAGGTATCAACCGGCGGCGGCCCCTCCATCGTGATCTGCACGTTGCGGGCCTCGGCTGCCAACGCCGGAAGTGTCCACTCCGTCTTAATGCGGGGTCGGGGGCCGGAGGGCGGCGGAGAGACGGTCTGCATCGTACCGGTCAACATGGAGGGGTGTGGCCGGTGGACCGTCCCATGTCCGTCATTGAGCGACATTGTGACCGGGAGCGGCTGCATGCCGCGACGGGCCTCGGGATCTAACCGCGCGGCGGGAATGCCGTCGATCTCGACACGAACCACCGTTTCGCCGCCGGACGAGAGCAAATGGGTAACAGTCAACGTGGCGCCATCGCGAGTTACCGACACGGGCCCGGGAGCGATCAGCCCCGGACCATTGGCCGCGCGGATGCCGAGACCGGGCACGAAGCAGAATGATGACGCCGCTCCGCCGTCCGTCTTTGCGGCACCTGCCGCCGCGCCGGCCTTGACGGCACGCTTCAATCGCGGCCAACTGGCAAAGCCATGCTCGCGCGCGATCACCAACTGCGCATCGCTCAATCGGATGGAGGAGGCAAGTATCTCCGTCTCGCTTGGTTCGGCCAGGCGGGGCAAGTGCCGCTTGATGCGCGCCGCGGCGCGCACATCGCCGCTCCGGTGCGCCTTGAGCAGGCTCTTCGCCTGCTTGCGGTAGTACTCGAGCTGCGGACGGGAGGGGAGTCGTTCGGTCACGAGAACCTCCTTTCAAGGCTTCGCCTGCTGTCCGCACGCACAGGCAGAAAGAAGGTTCGCGGCTTGAGCGTTTGCTTCGAGGCGGGCACCGCCCTTCCCGCGGACTGGACGCGTCCTCAACACGCAAGCTGAGTGTAGCGCGTGTTGCCAGCGGTCGCAGACGAAGAAGGAAGACGGCTGCGGATACAGCTGGATGAGGCTCAATCCAGTGGAGAGCCAGCACCGCCGCGCCAAAGGTGCCGCATCTCGTCACAAGTGCTCAAGAGCGCCTCCAGTGTTCCTTGCGCCTCGATGCGTCTATCCTTGGCTGGCCCCGCCGCCGCACATCCTCGTCGAGCGCTTGCCAGAACGCCTTCCGGGCCGGCGTGCCCGGGGGCGGTGTGAGCGGATCGATCAGTACCAGCCCCTCCGGGGTTTCGTAACACACGCACCCGACGTTCTCTTCCCGTAACCACTCAGGCTGACTTGGCCTGGTAGAGTAGCGCGGCCGCCGCGGTTGCGGCGGCGGCCGCGAGGAGGGTACACGTTGCAGCGGCGATGTCTGTGACGCCCCAGCCGACCCGCGAAGAACGCTTGGCGCTCTACCGCGCCGGCCCCGAGGCCGTCCTCGTGCTGGTCGAAGCCCTCCTGGCGCGGCTCACGGCGCTGGAAGCGGTGAACGCCGACTTGGCGCAGACGAACGCCGACTTGGTGGCGCGGGTCACACACCTGGA
>JACQGX010000389.1 GCA_016199265.1 Chloroflexota bacterium
CACACATGCGCTACGGCCACCACATCGAGACGGGCGCCGTCGGGCTGGTGCACTTCCGCGGCGGCGCACAGGGGCTGATCGAGGTGGGCATCGTCACCCGCGCGCGGCCCGCCTACAGCGCCGTCATCTACGGCACGGAGGGCATCATCGAGACGTCGGGCGACCGGCCCGACAACGGCGAAGCATGGCTGCGGGCGCGGGTAAGGGGCGAGCCGGACTGGATTTACCCGCACGTCGAGCCCAACGACGCGGTTCAGGCGGAGATCGAGGCGCTGATCGACGTGATCGAGCGCGGCGGCACGCACCCGCTCGACGGGCGCTCGGCGCGCGCCGGGCACGAGATCGTGATGGCGGTCTACGAGTCAGCGCGCCGGCGGGCGCGGATCGACCTACCGTTGGACGTGAAGGGGCACCCGCTGGAGGCGATGATCGCCGCCGGAGCGGTGTGAAGCATTTGGCCGCAACGCCTCCCAGTCAGGGCCAGGGGTGGGCTCAGAATGGTGCCTCACTCGCATGATGCAAGGGTGGTATCGGCTATACTGATACCAAATGCAACCGACCAGAAGGCTGGCGAGAGCGCACGCTCGTCGCCTTCACGGGCCGCGCCGTCACGCTCCGCTCCTTGGGCCGCATCGACCTTCTGCGGAGCAAGCTGTTCGCGCTGTGCGACCGCGGTATCGACATTGGCGACTGCCTGGCGCTGCAGCCGACTGGCGCTGATCTCGACGAAATCGCCCCCTGGCTCGAGGCGCAGGACGCCAACCCAGATTGGCCGGCGCACGTCCGAGCTACACTCGCCGATCTGCGAAGGAGACTCGGTTATGGCCTATAAACGCGCCGGCGCATCGACGAGTCTCCTGCGTGGAGATCAGCTCACCGCCGCGTTGGCCGGCATCGGCATGCGCTTCGCGGCCCAGCCGATGGTGAACGCCAACATCGAGGACACGCTCCTCTCCGCGTCGGTCGAAGCGCTCGAGCATGACGATCTGCGCGTCCTGGCGGTGCTCATGACGTGGCTGCGTGTGCATCATCCTTGGGTGAACGCGGACCGTTTGCTGCGCGCCGTTCGTCCGAAAGAGACCCCTCGTGTGCGTGTGTTCTGGGCGGCGGTCGGCCACTGGCTGCACAAGGACCGACGACTCGCACGCCTCACTGAGCTGTATCGCGGACCTCGCATCGACCTGCTCTCCGCAGGGACCGACTTCCAGATCCGGCGTGCCGGCGAGGATGCGCGGTTCGCGGGTGGGCCGCTGCGCGTGCCGGCCAACGTGCTGCGTGACCGTGAAGCCGACGTGCTCGCCCCCGCCGAGCTCGCCAAGCACCACCGCACCTACCACCACCGGGTGCTGATGGGACCGACGTACCGAGCCGACATGTGGGCGGTCTTGGACCAGGACCCGTCGCTACCGGCCGCGGCGCTCGCGCGCCGCGCGTACGGCTCGTTCGCCACCGCCTGGCAGGTGAAGCACGACTGGGAGCTCCTGGCCGCATAGCCAGATGGCTGAGCTACTGGAGGGCGCCGTGAGGCCCGGCACCGTCGCCAGCCGCTGCATTCACTCACCTAAAATGTGAGCGGTGGACCCTCGGTCACATTCTCAATTGAGTGAACCGTCTCCCAAACGGCTCCGCCGCTCACATTATCTTTTGAGTTGACACGGGGCGCCGCAGTGATTTGATCTGGAAACTCTCGTTGCAGTAATAGGAGGACAAACATGGCACAGGGACCGGTGATCGCGTGCACGACGCACTCGTTCGGGGTCGTGCCGCTGGGGGCGGCCCTTCGCATTATCCGAGCGCTGGACATCGAGTACGCGGACCTGATCGCGGCCACATACCCGCAGCAACTGGAGCCGTACGCGCTGGCGGCCGACCCTGAAGGGGAGGCCGAACGCATCGGCAACATGGCGGCCGGCGCCGGCGTGCAACTCTCCGGCTGTTTCGTGGGGTTCCGGGAGCGCTTCTCGAGCGCCAATTCCGAGCACCGGCGCCGCCTCCCCGAATTGTTCGGCGCCATCGGCCGCTTCGCCCGGCGCGGCGGCATCGCCCACGTGCAGACCGGGTTTGGCCCGCCGGACCCGGCGCTGCCGGCAGACGAGCAGCTCGGCGTTGTGGTCGAGAACGTCCGCGCGGCGCGGGAGGCCGTCGCCGCCGAGGGAGCCGAGCTGATCGTCGAAGCGCAGCGTGGTGCCGCGATCAAGAGCCCGGACGATACGCGGCGGCTGCTGGGGGCGGTGCCCGGCTTACGCATCAACCACGATCCGGGGCAGTTTGCGTGTATCGGGTTCGCGCAGGAGACGTACGAGTCGCTGTACGCGCACACCCCGCACATCCACATGCGGCAGGCGCGACCGGGTGCGCTGCAGGAGAAGCTGGAGCACGGCACGATCGACTTCCGGCGAGTCGTGCGCGGCCTGCAGGCGGCGGGGTTCGACGGCGTGTACGCCACCGAATACGTGCACTTCGCGCGGTCGGCCGACTGCTCGAGTGTCGACGTCGTGGCCGAGACGGTGAAGATGCGCGACCTGATCCGCGAGGAGCTGGCGGCGCTCGTCGCCGGCAAACTGGCTACCTGATGGCCGTCGGCTTCCTCAGAGACCCAGGATCAGCCGCAGCACTCGCTCCACACTTCACCACGTCGCGGCGTCGGTAAGGGACTCATCCCACTCCACCCCCTCCTCGAGGTCCAGCCCGTCCGCCGCGGTGGCGTCCAGTTCGCGGCTCTCCTCGTGGTAGGCGGCCCAGGCCGCGGGCTCAGCGCGCAGGCGCTCGATGGCCTCGTTCACGTGCTGGTAGAACAGCCGGCGTTCCTCCTGCTCGATCGCCCGCTCGATCACCTCTGTAATGGACAGGTCGTGGGTCGCGGCCAGCCGGCGGGCACGTTCGTACGTCTGAGCATCGACGCGCACGCTCCTGGCGCGGCGGGCAGTCGGTGTAGTGATGGCGGTGGTAGCCATGGCACGCCTCCTCTGCGGATGATCCTGCTGACAGGCTAGCAAATGACTGCCCAGATGACACCGCTGATGCAGAAGGAAGGAACCGCCGATGAACGCCGATGGCGGAGAGGAGAAGGGAACCGACAGACGGTGTGAGAACGAGAGCGGGGCCTCAGCGTTCATGCGCCCGACGCCACGCGGCGAGATTGGCCCGAAAGTCGGGACCGATCTCGCCACGAGCGACCAGACGCCGGAACACCTCCCCGCCCGCGTTTTGTATGACACTTTGCGCATCGTGGCGGCGACCCGCGCCGTCGTAGCACTATCTGGGGGAGGAGAGCGGATGATAGCCTCGACGAAGGCCCTGACCGAGGATGAATCAGAGCGGGCCGCCAGCCTACGGCAACTGGAGAGCCATGTCGCCCGCCGCTCCGTTGAGCGGCTGCGGGAGCAGTTCGCCAAGAGTGGCGATCCACCCAGCCTTGAAGAGATCGAAGACATGCTCGACAAGACGCTTGGCCCGCGACCAATCGGCGAGCTGCTTGATGAGGTGCGAGGGAAGTATTGATGCGTACCTACTACGTCGAGACCGCGGCGCTGCTGAAGCGGTACCGGCGGGAGCCAGGGTCAGACTAGTCCGGGAACTCTTTACTGACAGGCGGGAAGGCGATTGACACGCAAGAAACGGTTGCGGGGCGCCAGCCGCTTGCGTCCGCAGCGCACACCGAGTTGCGGGGCGAGGGCGCTTACAAGATCGAATGGGTGACCTGCGAACACGACGATGATACCGTTCCCGGGCTCGTGCTGGACCCGTTCGCGGGCACCGGCACCACGCTTGAAGTGGCGGCCAGGCTCGGAAGGCGAGCGGTGGACATCGATTTGGCACCGGTGACCACCGAGGCCGGGCCATGGGTGCTGAGTGCCTGGTACCGCGATACACAGTGCGAGGCCGAACCGCACGGCGCGGGCTATCCTGTGTCGCCTTTCACACTCCCGCGCGTCCCCGTCGAGCCCATAGTCCCTGCATCGCCGATGCCGCCTGCAGATCACCACCCCTCGAACGACTCCATCATCACCTAGACGAGCGGGCGAATCCTGCCTTGATTCTCTTGCGTCAGCAGGCGTAACTCACCAAGGCGTTTCTTCGCTAGGGCAAACCGATCGTCGAGGCAATCCTCGATGAGGTCGAGTACTTCCTCACCGCCTCGCAGCAGTGGGATGAGCTTTTGCGTCAGCTGGAGGTCGAGCGCCGCTACTGGGTCCGTGCCGGCGCCCTGCACGTACTCGAGGATATTCTGGATGGGACCCAGAGTCATCGGCACATCGGATCGTGGCGCCAGCACTTTGCTGACTGCCCACAGAACGTCCTCTACCGCATCCGGGATCGGCGCAGAGAGCCGACCGATCCTGTCTCCTTCTAGAGCGCCGCTCGCGCGTCTCCTCAACCGGTCAATCGCCTGATCGAGCAGAAGCCGACACGTGCGGGAGAACCGCGCCCTCGCTGCCGCTTCGTCGTTCTTCGCGCTCGCCGCCATCTCTTCCAGCGGGTTCGTCATCTGGATGATATTGGCGCGACGTTTCACGGGAGTGGATAGCATCTTGCGGCTCGGGTCTTCCAAGTAGCTGTTCATCGTGCCGATCACGAAGGCCCCAGGAGGGGGTAGCCACTTGCCGCTGGCGGGCACGGACCCATCGGCAACGGTCCCGGGCAGGTCGATGGCGAGTCCGCTCTTCACCGCCGCGAGGAACTTGCCGGCGTACTCGTCCAGAGACCCAAGGTTGCACTCGTCCAGCAAGACGAAATACACATCATTGTCGGGATCGCCGCGCCGCAGGTCCCTGATGAGAGTGCTCGGGACGTACTGTCCCGTGAGATCGCGAAAGCCGAGCAGGTCGTGTTCGGCGAACTGATCAGAGATCTCGATCTCCGTCGGCCATACGTGCACGATCCCCTCCAGGGCGTGCCTAACGCCCTTGATGAACGCCCTGGCGAATTCCGTCTTGCCGGAACCGGACTTACCGACGAGAATGGCGAATCGGTCGGTGCGTACGCTCTCCAGGAGGTTCGGAATGAGGTCGGGCGCGACCTCCATTTTGGCTTCGTCGCGGACGTGGCGCATGACGGCAGCGATGAGTTCCGTGTCGGTCGGGGGCGGGATTGTCTCCGCCAACTCTTCTTCCACCTCTACGGCTTCTCCGGGCGCTTCGGTCCTGGCGGCCCGAGGCCGGGGCGGTTCGGTGTCGGGCGGAGGTAGGTGCTTGGTCAACGCCGCGATGTCCCACTCGTCGCCCGTGACGATCTCGTCCGGATCAGGGACGGTGCTATCGAAAAGTGCGTCGAAGGCGGCTTCGGTTAGCCCGCGGAGTTCGTTCCGAAGCGAGGTGACCATCTGCCCCAGGGTCTTGTCCTCGTCGTAGAGGTTGTGGCGGAATACCCAGACGGCGAACTCCCCGATCGGGATCCGCCGCTCGGGAAGGACGTACTCCTTAAGCACCGTCTCGTAGCCTGGCTTGAGGCGCCACTCGTAGTTCTGGCCCTCCCCTCTGTTCTCGAGGTAGCCCTCCTGTGCAAGAGGCGTGAGATCCTTGAACCGAGTGAAGATGCTCCCGCGGGGCCAATTGGTCGCCCGCCAAGTTCCCTGGAGCGGCCAGAAGTATGGCTTGTCAGGGCGCGGCGGGTTGGGCACCTTGAAGTACGCCTCGCAGAGGTCGACAAACGCCGTGGGTGGGATGGCCGTCCACTCGTCACCCGTCTGAATGCCGGCGCGGATCAATGCAAACAGCCCCGGTATCAGCGCTCCGGCTTTCGGAAGGTCTACTGTCCCAAGCCTCTCCACCGCTGCCAGGACTCGCTCCTGTTTGACCTGTCTCATTGGCCGTTCACCGAGTGGGGCTCGCACGCCAGTTCAAGTACGGCGGCGCGCAGTCTGGCAAGACCGGCGTCCGCATCGGCCGCAATCGGTGCAATTCCAATCTCCCGTAGCAGGTACACCCCACCTGCAACGTCGGAGTGCTCGCCGAACTTGCCGTTGCTCGGGAACAGCACGCCAGCCCGTTCGAGACCGAAGCTGTTCAGATACGCCTGGACTTCTTTCAGCCGCTCACCTGTGGGCCGTCCGCCTTCCGCGGAAAACTTGGCGTCGAGGAGGATCACCTTTCCAGAACGATTGCGCAGGAGAATGTCGGGTCTGTACCCGTCGGGACGAGAACTGCCATCGCGCCAAGAATGGACCACCCCATGGATGTCGTAGTACAGCTCCCACTCCTCACCCGTAAAGGACACGCCGTGCTGGGTCCGGTCACGTAGACCATCACCAATTGGCTTGAGGGACAGCGCCGCCGCCACAACATAGCAGCAGTAAGCCTGGAATATCTCGTCGGGCCGGGCGAGATACTGCCTCGTAAGCTGGGGAGCATCGATTCCAGGGCTGACGTTCGTCAGATACTGTACCCGAAGCCTCCGAAGCAGCGCATAGCGGTCGTCGACGGCCTCGAGCGGCGTGGGGTCGACAACGTGTATGTCGAACTCTTGTTCGTCCATCCTGGATATGAACGTGCTCGTGCGGATGCTGTCGAGACGTTGGCGGGCGGAGCTGAGCGCCAGACACGTCTCGGCGGATGCGAGACCAGAGTTCTCGACGCGTCTGGCATCCGCCCACAGGCGTCTCAAGAAGGCTGAGAGCCGCCGGTGCTCCGGCGTAGCGATTTCCGATCGGCGGATCGAAACCCGCATCAACGTTGGCGCGAAGCGTCGGTCGCCTATGGTAATGGGGCCGTTGGGCGCTTCCTGGACATACTCAGGGTGCCTTGTCAGCAACCGCCTGGTGGCGGGTACATCAATGGGGTAGCCGCTCGGCTGAATACGAGTAGTTGCCACGGCTTCGAGCTGGGGTTGTTCGTCGATTTGCTGCACGACGTGCTCGATGAGGTCGAGGTTGTCGGCCAGGAAAGTCGCTACTCGAAAGGGGTCCACGAATCGCCGGGGCCGCCGACGGGCATCGAGGTACCAGAACCTGCCTGCAAGGCGGGGGAGATCGGCGCCTTCGACCGAATGGACGTAGGCACGTAGCAACCGCAGCGTCTCGACGGCAGAGTCGGTGAGAACATCGAGGCGCGCGAGAAGCGAACGTTCGCGCACCTCGATCCTCCTGATCCCCTGCGCCGGAAGTTGCGTGGTGGATATGTCAACCGCGGCAAACGCGTGACCGTCGCGCTCGATGGACCGCACCAACTTGCCATCTAGCTCAACCGCCGCGGTCTTGCCGGCTTCCACGAACACAGTAGTGCGGTCTGACGTCCGGACCATGAGGTGCTCACCCTCACGTACTCGGTGGGTGGCAGTTCCCGCATCGTCGGCGATCATGAAGGTCGGCATTAGGTACGATGCGGCCGCGGCCGCCAAGGCAGACCAGGATGACTGGCTGGACGCGCCACCCGCAGGCGGCCATTGGGGTCCAGGAGACACTGTTCAGACAGCATCACGCCGCGCCTTGCCACTGCAGCGCTCGGAGGGTGACTTCCATGGCTCGATCTTCACCGGCCTCCTTGTACCTCAACGGGAACCGGCCGATGGGGCTGCAATACCGCTCAACGAACAACCGAAAGTTCGCTGCCTGTTGTACGATCTCACGGTCGTACAACAGGTGCTCCACATGAGAGTTGCTGACGAGCACCACGAACTTCTTTCGCGCCCGAGTGAGTGTGACATTGAATCGACGCAGGTCGAAAATGAACGCTTCTTCGGCGGTGACAAAGTCGGGAGCGCTGACGCTATTACTGGCGAACACGACATCTCGCTGCTGTCCCTGGAACCTATCGACCGTGTCCACTTGCGGTTCGGGCCGCCGCGGCAAGACGCCGGACGAGACGAGCAGATTAGTGATGGTAGACATCTGCGCACGATGTCGCGTGGTGGTGGCCAGTTGCGCACTCCAAAACCGCCGCAGCGGGTCTTCGTCGCTCGCAGCGTCGCTAGATGGCAAGTGTCTGCGCAGCAAGGCCGCGAGCGCGGAGATGACCTGTGCCTCGAACGTGTTCGAGAGCGTATTTCGGCGCGCGTCGTAGATTAAGGGCGCACGCCGCGCGACGTGGCCAGTGGTAGATGGATGTCTGGCTTGTCATTTGGTCCGGCACGCGCACATGCTACTGCACGCTAGCTCGCGGCGGCCAACAGCAGTATCATCGTCGGCCGATGCCATATCAGACACGATCCGGCGGCGCCAGGTCTATGCCAATCGCCGAACGTCCGAGTGCCACGGCGCTTCTTAAGGTGGTGCCAGTACCCATGAAGGGGTCCAACACGACCCCAGGCAGCGTGCCGGCGCCGCACTCGCAGGACGTCCAACCAACAGTCTCTCTCTTAGCGAACGTGAACTCGCGAAAGTAGCCACCCAGAGCTGCCTTCGCCTCGGCTGCAAGCGCCTTCACGCGTTCTGAGTTGCGGCCCGTACCGTTCTGGATGTGCAGGGCCTTGCCGGCATCGGATACGCCCGTGGCCTGGACTGCAGCGATGTGCTCCGCTGTGAGCCCTTTCTCACGAGCGATTTCCATCGCGCGGCGAGCCTGCGGCCGGTTCGGGTCCAATCGGGCTGTCCGACGAGTCATCCGACGTCGCGGTATCCCGCACTGTGTGCACACTGCGGATGGGCATGCAAGGATGACAGCTCGCGCCACCAGATCTTCTGGGAATGGAGCCAAATGCGGCTCCATATTGCGGCCCGGCTGTACCTGCCACACGTCGCCTGGATTGGTCCCGTTGCCGTAGTGCTGTGAGTAGCCGAGAAGATCGTAGTAGTAGTCATTCCGCATGACTAGGTGAAGAACGTACTCGTGTCGATTGGCGAGGCGATCTTTGGCAGGCTCGGGCATGCCACCGTCCTTGGCCCAGATGATCCGATTACGCACGATCCAACCATCGTCACGTGCCGCAGCCTCTACACGTCCAGGAATGGCAGCGAGGCTTCGCTTCCAATACGTGTCACCGATGTTAAGAAAGACGGATCCGGTTGAGCGCAAGACTCGACGCCACTCTCTAAGTGCGTCAACCAGCGCATCGACGTATTCGCCAGGTGTCGCCTCCTGGCCAATCTGGCTAGCAATCCCGTAGTCGCGCTTTCGCCAATATGGAGGCGATGTCACAACCAGGTCAACTGTGCAAGTGCGCAGTGGTAGCCTTCTCGCATCTGCGCCAAAGATACGAATATAGGGAGCAACTGTCGGTCTCGGCGCATCTCCCGGTTCCACCATTCTCAACGGAACAGCAGACACTGCAATATCTGTGGTCAGCGTGCTCCGGCTGCCGCGACCATTAAGACTACGTTTGGCATCGGCCTCATCGCTCACAATCGTACGAGCCATCGCATCCATATCATCCCCGCCGTGACCATGATAGCGGCACCAACAGCATGTTCGCCGCTCTTGGTAAACCTTTGTGGCCGGAGCAGAGTTCTCTTCCGGAACCGTGTCGCAGTCACGACTGTGATTATACGCAAGCGTGTAGGAAATGTAAAGGGTCGCCTCGAGCCGCCCATGCTATGGAATGGAAGGGTGATCGGCCTGATTTCTGCGATCGCTCGCCGTGCGGCCGCCGGGCACGCCGCGATACCATCGCGGGGCCTCAGGTTCATGTGCCCGACGCCACGCGGCGAGATTGGCCCGAAAGTCGGTACCGATCTCGCCACGAGCGACCAGGCGCCCGAACACCTCGTAGGGATCGGTGGCGGCGCCTTCCCTGCGGAGCGTGGCCTCGTCGTTGAGGTACAGAAAGATGATCGATCGGGCCGATTCCGAGAAAACCCAAAACAGGCGAAACCGAGGTGGCAGGCCGCGCCCCTTCGCTCGACGGAATCGCGCGAGCTCGCCTTTGAGCCGGCACTCCGGCGCATCGGGGTTGGCCGGAACGATCTCGATGAGGAGGCGATGGACCGCCGCCGCCAACTTCACCGTCGGGTGCTGTCGAAACTGCTCTGGAGACAGTTCCCGTTTCAAATGTCGAGCTGCATGCCGCAGTTCAAGGTACCGCTTGCCAAACACCGGATGGTACAGCAGCGTCCAGCCATTGACGACCAGAGGCACGTTAGGTCTCGACCGGCCCGGTATCAGTCGGTTTCGACACCACGGAAGAGCTCGTCGTCTCCTTCGGTCAGCACGCCAACATCGCCCAACTGTTCTGGGTGGGCGAGCGCATCCTTGGCGAGGAAGTGGAGGAAGTGGGCGAACTCCGGCTCATCCTCGATTGAAGGCGTTTCTCCGTGCGGCCGCTCTATCATGATGCCTGCGTCGGTACGCACGAGATCGACCCGGGCCTCGATCCCCAGCTCATCCAGCCATGACTTCGGTACAACTACTGAGCGCGACCCGCCGGTGCGGCGTAGAGGCACTGTCTTCCGTTCGTATGCCATGTACCTGTGTCCGTCGAGAGACTTCACCTCAACCGTACCACATATAGCCACAAGTTGCTACTAACGAAGGAGGAATTGGCGTGGAGTACGTGCGATTCGGGTCGGCGGGCGTCAAGGTGTCGCGGCTGGCCCTGGGCCTGGGATTGCGGGGACAGATGGACGAGCGGGAAGCGGAACGCCTGATCCTGCGTGCCTACGACGGCGGCATCAATCTCTTCGACTGCGCCAACGTCTACGGGTTGGGCGACGACCGTGCGTACGCCGGGCGTTCGGAAGAGATTCTCGGCCGCGCCCTCAAGGGCCGGCGCGACGACGTGGTCATCACCTCCAAAGTGGTCAGCGCGGTTGGTCCGGGGCCAAACGACAGAGGCGGGTCACACTACCACATCATGCGCGAGGTCGACCGGTCGCTCCGCCGGCTGGACACCGACCGGATCGACATCTATCTGCTGCACAGCTTCGACGCCACGACACCGTTGGAAGAGCAACTGCGGACATTGGACGACCTGGTGCGTCAGGGCAAGGTGCGTTACACCGGCGTCTGCAACTACCAGGCGTGGCAGGTGTGCCACGCCCTGTGGATACAGCAGCAACTCAACGCGCCGCCGTTGATCACCATCCAGAACCGCTACAGTCTGCTCGACCGGGAGTTGGAACGCGAGATGTTCCCGTTGCTGCGCCACTTCGGCATCGGCATGATGGCCTACTCGCCGCTGGCCATCGGCTTGTTAAGTGGCATGTACCGGCCGGGCGAGCCGCCGCCGCCGGGAAGCCTGTGGGCCAAGTTTCCTCAGGAGGCGTTTGAACGTGCACTCTCCGGTGCGGCCGGAGCCACGGTGAGCGCCGCGCACGAGCTCGCCGCGCGCCACGGCGCGACCGTGGCCCAGCTGGCGCTCAAGTGGGTGCTGTCACGGCCGGAGGTCACCGTCGCCATCTCCGGCGCCGACACCGATGCGCAGATGGAGGAGAACCTCGGCGCGGTCGACCTGCAGCTCCCCGCCGAAGACCTCGAGCTGCTCGACCGCGTTTCTGCCGGGCAGGACGCGGTGGCAGAAAGGATGCAACGCCGGTAACGGCGGCCGGGTGCGAGCAACCGTTCCGGTGGCCGACCACGGTCTGTAGGGGCGTATAGAGATACGCCCGGGGGCGGCGGCCAGGCGTATGGCGATATGCCCCTACACGTCCTCGCCACATCCGGAAGTATTGTCTGCGCCCACGGCGGCCCGACTGGGTTGTGTGGTTTGTATGTACTGTTGCGGCTATCCGCTGTTGGCGGCGGCGATGGCGGCCGTGAGGCCGCGGTAGCTCATCGCGGCGGCTTCCTTGGGTGGGCGGGGCGCGCGGGGCGTGCCGTCGAGCTCGACCATGAACCAGCCGTCGAAGCCGGCGTCCTTCAAGCCGCGGAACATCGTGGCGAAGTCGATCACGCCCGAGCCCACCGGCACGTACCCGGCGTAGCCGGTGGGGTCCTCGACCGTCCCGTCTGGCAGGCGCTTGACGGGGGAGCCGCCGTAGTCCTTGACGTGGACGTGGGTGACGACGTCGCGGTACCTGCCGACGACCTCCACCGCATCGCCGCCGGCCTGGGCGATCTGCCCGGTGTCCGGCCCGAAGCCGCAGGCGCGCGGATCGAGCGCCTCGACCACCATGGCGATCTCTTCCGGCTTCTCGACCGGCGTACCGGTGTGCGGATGCAGCGAGGTACGCAGGCCCAACTCGTCGCGGATGCGCGCGCCAAGCTCATTGAGCGTCCGCGCTAGACCGGCGTACTCCTCGGGTGAATACGACTCCTTCTCGCGTCGCTGGCAACTCACGACGATCGTTTCGGCCCCGACCTCTTTGCTCCAACGCGCCCACTTCATCACCTGCTCGATATCCTCGGCCGCGCGAGCCGGATCGATGTACGTGCGGGCGCAGTACGACGCAGCGTACTTGAGGCCGTGTCGGGCAATCAGGTCCTTGAAGGCCGGCGCCCCGCCGGGGTACTGCTCGATCACGTGGCCAAACGTCTCGAAGGCGGTGAAGCCAACGGCCGCGACGTCGGCCACCTTCTCTTCCACCGGCTGGCTCGGCCAGGTGATACCGGTATGTCCGATGCGTTCAGGATCAAGCATATCTCTACCTCCTTGAAGTAAGACGAATGACGTAACACGAACTGCCAACTCGATTCATTTCCCAAGCCGGCTTCTGGCGCTTCTACAAATACTGTCGCCACTTGTCGATCCACGCCTTGGCCTGTGCTTCGCCCTGCTGCAGTGCCTCACGCACGCTCCGCTTCCCCTGGAGAGCATCGTTGACGATGCCGGCCACGATCGTCTGGATCTCGGAGTTACCCGGTACCGGCGGCAGCCAGTGCGAGTGTGGCACTTCGTCGATGAGCACCTTGCGTGTGGGGTCCTTCTGGAGATAAGCCGCGCTGCTGGCGACCGACCGGCGCGACGGGATGCGGTCCAAGTCCTCGGAGAATCGCAGAATGTGTTCCGGTTTCATGAGATGTTCGATCAGCGCCCAGGCGGCCTCGCGCTGCTTGCTCTGCGGCGCAATTGCCAGCGCTGTCCCGCCCTGGAGACCCGAACGCTTACCACCCTTGGGCACCGGCAAGGGGGCAACGTCGTACTTGGTCTCTGGAAAGTCCCGGCGGAGCGTCGCCATGATGGTGTGGGCATCCATCTGCGTCGCGATGCGGCCGCTGCCAAAGTTCCACCCGACGTTCCGGACGGTAACCGCACCGGCGACCTCTTGCTGCACCTCGGCCAGCGCCTGCCAGCCGCCGTGCAGATCCACAAAGCGCTTCATGAACTCCAGCGCGCGGATGCCCTGGTCGCCGCCAAACGCGGGCTGGAAGTCGGCCGTGAAGTAGTCGCCGCCCAACTGACGCAGGTGCATCAGCCAGGTGACAACGCCGCCATTGTGCCAGGTAGGGTGGTAGCCGACCCGATCGACCTTGCCGGGCGTTGCCCCGGTGCGCATCGCCTTGCGGGCGACGACCTCCAGGTCGTCCCACGTCTTGGGTGCCTCCGCAGGGTTCAGCCCGACCTCCCGCCACAGGCTGTCATTAAGGAAGAGGACCCAGACACCGGTGGAGTGGGTGATCCCGTACAGCTTCCCCTTCCAGCTTGCGTCGGCGATGTGAGACCCCCACATATCCTCCCGCTTGAGCGCCTGCGACCGCTTCACGTATTCGTCGAGGGCAACCGCGGTACCGTTGACCGCCAACTCAGGGATCGCGTTTCTGGACGCCAGGTAGAGGTCGGCGATTTCGCCGCCGATGGCGGACGCGTACAACTTTTCGATGTGCTGCGTCACGCCGCCGGGCAAGATGTCCTGAACGTCGAGATCCAGTTGGGGATGCAGCTCACGAAAAGATCGGATCTGTGCCGCGCCGATGCCTTCGGTGAAGCGGGAAAACGAACCGGACTGTGACCAGAACGTCAATTTGCCGGTCAGCTTTGCGCTCTTGGCCGCACCGGTAGTGGTCACGGCTTCTCCCGAGCCCCCGGCGCCACCGGATCCACCGGCGCACGCAATTACGACGCCGCTCGCCAATCCGGCCGCGCTCGCACCAAACAGCCCCCGTCGGGTTCGGTACGCCGCCACTATCGCGCCGGCACGCGCGTTGACACGGGCCGAATCCACTCGGCTGTCACTTGTGCCGCCGGCCGCGTTATCTCGCGTGATCACCATGCCGGTATCCTCCTTCGTCATTCGTCATGAACGATCGCCACCGCCCGCACCGGCGCCGCCGAGGCGCCGCGCCACTTGATGGGGAGCACACTGACGGTGAACGAATGGTATGGCGGCGGGATCAGGTGCAGATTGCACAGGTTTTCCAGGTGATAGTACTCGCGCTCGAGCATCACCCGGTGCGCCTCCCAGAACTTGTTGCGCTCGAACATCGCCGGCACAGGTGGGTCGAAGCCCACCGCATCGATGCCCATCATCTTGATGCCGCGATCGAGGAGCCAGTGCACCGCTTCCTTGGTCATGCCTGGGTGGTCGGTCAGGTACCGCTTTTCGTCGCGGTACTTCGCCGCGTCGGTGCGCAGCAGCACGATGTCGAGCGGCTTGAGCCGGTATTCGATCTTGTGCAGTGCCGCTTCGAGGTCGTCCGACCAGATCTCGTCGCCCGGCTGTTTGGCGGTCAAATCGAGCACGACGCCGTCGCCATAGCAGTACTCGAGCGGAATACCCTCGGCCCGCGGCGCCTCGGGGTTGACGTGGCCCCACGAATCGAGGTGTGTGCCGACGTGATCGCCGGTGACGATCATACAGTGGTTGGGCAGGTGGGTGATGCCCAGCACATCGGTGCCCATGCTGCGCGCCATCTGCTGGTGATCCTCCATCTCCACGATCACCGGCTTGGCGACGCTGGGGTAGACGACCATCCCCTGGTACACCTCGAATGAGAGGTCGACGATGCGCGGCCGCTTCCGCTGTGCCGTTGGTTGTGCTTGAGTAGGAACCGGGCCGAGACGAGACATCGCTAGTTCCCCATATCGAATGTGACTTTGATTGCTTCCCGGCGGCGCAGGAGGTCGATTCCCTTGTCGAACTCCTCGATAGGAATCTCGTGGGTGAGGAGCGGCTTCACATTGACCTGGCCGCTGACGAGCAGGTGCCGGGCGTACTTCCCGGGCCGGCCGGCGGGCGTACGCGTGTACTCGATCGTCGTGCCGCGGCGCCGGGCCGCCTGCGGCACGCGGAAGTCGGCCTCCGGCACGCTGAAGATGATCAATCGTCCGGCCGTGTGCTCGAGGTCACCCTCGATCGCCGCCGGCACGCCGGAACAGTCGACGCTGAGCGTGAACTCGTCCTCGCGGAGATCGGCCCAGTCCTTCGATCCCGGCCGGACAGCGCGGTCGGCGCCGAGCGACACCGCCAGCTCGCACCGATCCGGTTGGACGTCGATCGCGGTCAACGATTCGGGCCCGAGCGTCTTGAGCGCCTGGAGCATCATCAGGCCGGCGGGGCCCATCCCGGAGACGGCGACGCGCTGCCCGGTAAGATCGCCCGCCCTCACCACACCCTGGCCGACGCAGCTCAGCATCTCCAGCATCGCCATTTCGCGCCAAGAGAGCCCCTCCGGAAACGGCAAGACCGAGCGCTCGTGCGTTGCGTAGAACTGGACGTAACCGCCGTAGGCCCGCCCGGAGGGGCGGAATGACCTCGTACCCGGCGGAGAACCCCAGTACGCGACACGGTCGCCGACCTGCACCGTCGTGACTTGGTCGCCGCGCTCAACGACGACGCCGGAGAGCTCGTGGCCGGGGCTGCCCACCGGGTAGGGATAGATCGGGTGCCCGGCCCGGCCGAAGAGGTCGATGCCGTCCCAGACGGTGAGGTCCCAGTGGGTGCAACTGTTGATCGCCTTGATCTCGACGATCACTTCGTCCGCGTAGGGTTCCGGCCGGGGCACGTCCACGATCTCGAAGCGGCCCGGCCGGGGGATCTGTAAGGCCTTCATCGTCTCTTTCCTCCTGTGCGCCTCGCCAGCAGTTATGCCAGGTCGATTATCGATAGTAGGACGCGAGCTGTCAAGTGCTTCGGCGGTTACGATCGACTTTGCTGGCGAATGTCATTGGTGCGCAGGGTATCTTGACTTCGACCATCGGCCTGTCGTATACGTAGAAGCGGCATGATTATCGATAACGAGCGCACCGACTGCCGGCCGGCGGTACGGCGCTCGCTGCCGGTGCGGGTGCGTGAGGCCATCGAAGAGCAGATCCTGACCGGCGGGCTGCGCGAGGGCGACCAGATCGTCGAGTACCAGCTCGCCCGCCAGATGGGGATTAGCCAGACGCCGGTCCGCGAAGCGCTGCGCACGCTGGAACGGGATGGGCTGGTGGTCACGCTGCCGCACCGAGGCACGTTCGTCCGCCGCGTCACACGCCGCGAAGCGGCCGAGCGCTATTCCCTGGGGATGGAGTTAGAGGCCTTTGCGGCGCGGCTGGCGATGCCCAAGCTTTTGGAAGACGACTTTCGCCGGCTGGAGCAGATCATCGACGAGATGGCCGCGGCCGCCGATACGGCGCGGCGGGAGTTGCAGGAGTTGCAGGAGCTGCAGGAGCACCAGGAGCACCAGGGGCCGGCCGCACCGGCGCCGCACGCCGAAGACGTGGCCTTTGCGCGGAGCGTCGAGCTGAATGTGGCTTTTCACCGGTACCTGGTAGAGCGTGCCGAGCACGAGCACCTCCTGAGAGCGTGGCTCTCGGTGAACCCGCTCAACTGGCGCTTCGTGACCTATACTCGCCTGCTCAACCCCGATCCGGTGGAGTTGGCGGAGCGGCACCGCTCGCTTCTCGCGGCGTATCGCACCGGCGATCAGGTGCTGGCTGCCGCTGTTATCCGGCAGCATATTTGGGAGGTGGCGGAGCAAGTCTTGCCGAACATTCCAGACGAACCCGCACACTCGTTGAGTGCGCCCAACTTGCCGCGCGCGCCGAGGAACGGTAACGGCGCCGCCCGGCTCAATGGCACGGCATCGAGCCGTACTGGTTAACCAACCCGGGAGTCATCCACACCCATCAAGAGTCCAGCAAATTCAAATCAAGGAGAGGTACCACATGAAAGACATATTGGAGGGTCCGCAAACCCGCGGACAGACGCGGCGGGGTGTCGTTGGCGCCGCTGGAGGCGTCATTGGCGCGGCGCTGCTAGCTGCCTGCGGCGCGCCGGTCGGCAGCGGCGAAGAGGCGCAGAAGGCCCGGCAGCCGGTGAACCTCACCACCAACATCCAGTCGCCGGCCAGCACCCAGTGGGGAGCTTACGAGGCCGCCGATCGGGCGATCCGGGAGAAGTACCCCTGGCTGCGGATGGAATACCAGGGCGGCTCGTCGTCCTCATTCGAGGCTATGGGTAAGCTGGTCGCCCTGGCAGCGTCGGACAGCCTGCCGGACATGTTCTATGCCCAGGGCACGCAGATCCAGTTTTACATCAGCAAGAAGATCGCCGTCTCGATGGCGCCCTACCTCAACAGGGACAAGGCGTTCGACCTGAACGACTTCCCCAAGGTCGCCATCGACATGTACAGCCGGGGCGGCCAGGTGTACGCCATCCCGTACGACCACGGCCCGCAGATGCTGTGGTACAACGCCAACCTGTTCAAGAAGCACGGTGTACAGCCGCCAACGTCCAAGTGGACGTGGAATGATGTCCTAGAGGCGGCGAAGAAGCTCACCGTCGAGGGGCAGCAATGGGGGATCGTCAACAACGGCCCCACCGCCGCCTGGATTATGCCCAGCTACTTCGGTCCCTGGGGTGGCTCCTGGGTCGACGATACGGAAACCAAGACTGGCATCAACGGCGCCAACTCCGTTGCCGCGATGCAATACTGGATGGATCTCTTCTTCAAGCACAAAGTAGCGCCCGTACCCGGCACGACCCAAGGCGATCTGTACCTGGAGGGCAAAGCCGCAATGGTCTTTGGCGGCCCCTGGAGCTACCGCGGCTGGATCGGCAAGCTGTCCTTCGAGTCGCCCATTGCCGACTGGCCGATCGGTCCTGCCGGCAAGCGGATCAGCGCCTCGATGGGCTCCGGGTATCCCATCAGCGTCAACAGCAAGCACCGCGACGAGACGTGGTTGTATGAATCCGAGCTCCTGGGCAAGGACATGAACCGATCGGTGATGGGGCAGTTCGTCAAGACCGGCTTCGGCACGCCGGTTCGCTTCTCGATGATGAAGCAGTTCGAGAAATCGGAGTTCGCCATGCCCAACGTCCAGATCGTCGCCCCGGCTGGCTCGTACTCGGTCATCGGCCGGCCCATCTCGCCCATCAAGCTGGACCTCGACAAGGTCTGGAGCGAGGAGCGCGCCAAGCTGCTCAAGCAAGAAGTCTCGGTCAAGGACATGCTCGATACGGTGGCGCGCCGCATTCAACCGTTCCTGGACCAGAACAAAGGCTGGGACGCGACCAAGTAACGTACGTCATCTTCTCCCCTATCAACCGCTACTCCCCTCTCCAGCTCCCCTGGAGAGGGGCCGGGTTTTAGGCCGAGGGTAAGGCCAACAAAGGAGAGAGCATGGCCGTCGATTCTCCCACGGTATCGAGTAATGGCAAGACACGGCGACGCGTAATCGCGTACGGGGCCGGAGCGGCGTTGCTGGCGGCGTGCACGCCGGGAGCAGCCAGTACCGAAGGACGGCAGACCGCGGCCAGCGCCTGCCGTTCAACCCTGGAGTTCTACACGCCGTTTGCCAGCACGACGGTGCAGTACCAGGGCTTCCAGGAGGTGATCACGGCGTTCATGCGCCAGCGTAGCGGCTGTAGCGTCGAACAGGTGCCGCAGGCGGGTGCCGGCGGCGTGCAAGAGAAGCTGACCGCCGCGCTGGCCGGCGGCGATCCCCCCGCTCTGACCGTCATGCCGCCGGGCAACGTCTCCACCTGGTCGGCGCGCGGGCTCATCGCGCCGGTAGACGACCTGTTCAAGCGCGACCGGCTCAACGGCGGCGACTTCCCGGTGCCCTTGTGGAAGCCGATGAGCCACAGAGGCAAGGTGTGGTTCCTGCCGCTCTTCGCCAACGCCGACTTCGTGCTGCACTGGAACAAGGGTCACTTCCGCGAAGCTGGCCTCAATCCGGACAAGGCCCCGGAGACCATCGCGGACCTGGACAAGGTGATCCCGCAACTCACCCAAGAGCAAAGCGGCGACCTGGTCCGCCTTGGCATGCAACCCTGGGACATCTACGGGCTGGGCAATACGATCCAGGCGTGGGGCTACGCCTTCGGCGGCGTCTTCTACGACGAGGCGAAGGAAGTGCTGACCTTTACCCACCCGCGCATCCAGCGCGCCGTCGAGTGGTACACCGGGTGGGCCCGCCGGCTGAGTGTGGACCGCGTCGCCCGGTTGCGCCAGTCGGCCGCCCCGCCACCCGGGGCGCACTTCTTCGCCACCGGCCGGATCAGCATCGCGCCGATGACGTCGCCCGCGCTCCGCGCCACCCTGCGGCACGACCCGGCACTCCAGATCGGCGCTGGGCCAATGCCCGGCGAGCCGCCGGGGAAAACGGGAACCGTCACCATCGGCGGCCAGATGATCTCCGCTGTGCCGGGCGCCAAGCGCGTCGAGGCGTGGGATTTCATGAAGTTCATCGGCGCCTCTGACGAGGGGACATCGATCATGGCGCGCACCGCCGGCATCCCCGGCTGGCTCAAGTCCCCCGGACTCAGCGAGGTCGCCAAGGATCCGCTGCAGAAGGCGTACGTCGACGGCCTGCGGCGGGCGCAGTCGGTGCAGCTCGGCTACTACGCGCCGTTCGCCCTCAACCTCACCCCCATTCAGGAGGTGATCGACGGCAAGCGGGGTGTCCGCGACGCGCTTGAGGCGATCAACCGCGAGGCGAACCAGTCGCTCACCGAGTTGCGGCGGCAACTGGGGAAATAGGAACAGGAGGGGACAAGCCCCTCCGCTACACGGCTATCAGGAGAGATAAGATGGCGGAAGGCAAACTCGCTGGGAGGGTAGCGCTGGTCACCGGTGCGAGCCGGGGCATTGGCCGGGCCATTGCCGCGCGGTGCGCGCGGGAGGGGGCGGCGGTGGCGGTGAATTACATCACCGGTCCCGAACCGGTGCAGGGCAAAGACAACCGCGCCGACGCCGAAGCGCTGGTCGCGGAGATCCGCGGCGCCGGCGGCCGGGCGACCGCCGTCGAGGCCGACGTCTCGAACGGCGAACAGGTGCAGCGCGTGGTGTCGCGCGTTGCCGAAGAGCTCGGCACGGTCGACGTGCTGGTCAACAACGCCGGCATCGAGACGATCATTCCCTTCATGGAAATGACCGAAGAGCAGTACCAGCGCGTACTCGACGTGAACCTCAAGGGCGAGTGGCTCTGCGCGCAGGTGGTCGTCCGCCAACTCGTCGCCGAGCACAAGCCGGGAGCGATCGTCAACATCGCGTCGATCCAGTCGGGCATGGCGCTGCCGGGCCGCAGCCACTACGCGCCCTCCAAGCGCGGCGTCGAAGCCCTGACGCGCAACCTGGCCGCCGAGCTGGCCCCACACAACATCCGCGTCAACTGCATCAACCCCGGCCTGATCGCGACCGACATGACCGACTGGGTCATGAAGGACGAGCAGATCCTGCCCATCATCCTCGACAAGATCCCCCTGCACCGTGCGGGCGAGCCCGACGAGATCGCCAAAGTCGCCGTCTTCTTGGCCAGCGATGATGCCTCGTACGTCACCGGGCAGTGTATCTACGTCGACGGCGGGTGGGTTGTGACGTAGGGGCAAGGGCGAGAGGGCGAGAGGGCGAAGCCGTAAAGAGATGCCCCCTCGTTCCCTCTCCCTCTGGGAGAGGGCTAGGGTGAGGGCAGCCACGGCCTTAAGGCGAAACCGAAATTGGAGTGAGGAGAAAGATACATGCCACGACCGACGGCGCTGCTAATCATGGGCGGTGCCGACTACCACAATACGCCCGAGCACTACGAGCTGCTCACGGGGCTGCTCGCCGGACCCGCCGGCCTGAACGTGACCGTGACCGACGACTTCCTGGGACAGACCAAAGAGAGCTTGTCTCAGTACGACCTGCTGGTGCTGTGGGCGACGCACGGTCAGGCGCCTGCCGAGCCGGTACACGCCCTATTCGACGTCGTGCGGCACGGTACGCCGCTGCTCGGCCTCCACGCCGCGCCGTATAGCGTACGGATGGTCGAGGGAGGACCGGAGGCCATCGGCAGCTCCTACATTAGGCGCTTTCCCCATCTGCCGTACCAGGGCATCACCGTCAACATCCTGGATCGGGAGCATCCCATCACGGCCGGCATGGAGGACTTCCGCATTTCGGACGAGCTGTACTGCTTGGAGGATCTTGGACCGGATGTGCACGTGCTGGCCAGCTACGACGGCCGGACGGCGAACGCGCCATACCGGGGTGAACCCAGGCCGCAGCATGACGAGGCGCACTCCTGGCGGATGCAGCAGCCGCGAGCGCCGCTGGTCTACGTGAGGCAGCTCAGCGCGGGGAAGATTTGCGTCAACGCGCTGGGGCACGACGGCGCCGCGATTTCGAATCCAGGTTTCCGGCAGTTCGTAGTACAGGCAGCGAAGTGGCTGCTCTCGTAGGCGACGAACCGCCACTGAGGCGGAGCGATATGCTCAATAGGTAGGGACGTGCGTTAATCCGCGGCTAAGGATGGAGAAAACTGGATGACATCGGTTACGAAGGAGTGCCTGCACCGACTCGTCGACGAACTGCCTGAAGGCGAGGCCGCGGTTGCGGCAGTGCGCGTTCTCACGCATCTACGTGCCCACGGCAGCGATCCTGTGCTTCGCGCGCTGGTGAGCGCGCCATCTGACGATGAGCCCGAGTCAGACGAAGAGCGAGAGGCGGTGGCCGAAGGAATGGCCGCCCTGGTACGTGGCGAGGTCGTCCCGGACTCCGATCTGGAGCGAGAACTCGGCTGGTGAGTTGGGAGATCGTCTGGACGCGGCCTGCCGTAAGTGACCTGCGGCGACTTGACCGCCAGGTTGCGGAGCGCATTCGGCAGGCAGTTCGCCAATTTGCCGTGACCGGACGCGGCGATGTGCGAAAGCTTCAGGGAAGTCAAGCCGAATGGCGGCTACGGGTAGGTGATTGGCGGGTGCGCTTCGTCTACGACTACGAAGCGGCCGTGCTCCGCATCGTGCGCGTCCTTCCGCGCGGTCGGGCCTACCGTGACTGAAGTACAACGATGCATCACCCCTACCGCATGGGCGAAACCGCCGCGAAGACGTGGGAGTACATTGGCAGCCGCACGTTCTTGCTCACCGGCGAATCATCGCCGGCGTGTTAGCGCGCCTCGCGTAGCCCGATCCACATCGTCCCTTCCCAGGTTTCGCCGGGAGCGAGGACGATCAGGCCGTGGTGCGGCACGCCATGGGCCGCCAGGTTAAAGACGTTGGAGGGGCACGTCCACGGCTCAAGGCAGAGCTCGGGGCGGCCCGGCGGCGACCAGAACACGACGTTGCGGAAGTCCGGCTTCGCCCCCATCACCGTCTCGACCCCGGCGGCGGGATCGCGCACGAAGCACTCGACGTAGCCATCCGTGAGCGTGAGGTCGGTGTAGATGCCGTTGTAGCGCCCCTCGACGAACGGCTTGGGCGTCCGTAGATCGATCTCTTCCGATACCGGCGGACAGAGCTCGTCCCACGGCACCGTCTCGCCGGCGGCCGCCGCGGTCAGGCGCCGTCCGTCCCACTTCCGGGCCGCCGGGATGTGGACGAGACAGCCGCCGGGAGCGCCCGCTTCAGCCAGCGGTATCCGAAAGAACGGGTGCGCACCGAAGCCGAAGGGCAAGTTCCCCTGGCCGGTGTTCGTCACCTGGAACCGCAGGCTGAGTCCGTGCGCGTCGAGCCGGTAGGTCGCGTCCACGCGGTACGGGAACGGATAGCCCTCGAGCGTCTGTGGGTGGTCGTCGGCAGTGAGCGTGCTGTGGACGGTTGCGGCCTGGTCGTCGGCGTCGGTGGCGGATACCCGCCAGGGGAGGTCCATCACAAAGCCGTGGAAGTCGCGCCGCGCGCCGGGAGTCTCCTTGCCTTCGGAGACGATCGGCTGGTCGGGCCGCCCCAGCCGGTAGCGGCGTCCCTCGAACTCGTACGCGCCACCCGAGATGCGGCTCGGGAAGGGGAAGAGCAGGGGAACGCCCCACCACGAGGGGCGCCGGCGGATCTCGTCGAGCGACGGCGGCGCTTCGATCACCGTCACCAGCCGGCCATCTGGTGCGGGCCCACGTGCCTCACGCGCAGCTCCCGGCGCAGCAAGCGTCGCGGCGAAGCAGTTGTTGCCCCACCCGGGCCAGACCTGTGCGGTGGCCCGGGTGGCGGTGTCGCGCAGGACGACGATTGCCTCGCCCTCGCGCTGCGTGGACTCGACGGTGTAGCGACTCATACGACTCCTCTGAGTTGACGATCCGGCGAGTGTACCTTACGGAAGGTGGGTGACCGCCTGCCCAGTATGAGCCATGGTGCCCCTCTTGCCGCCTGCGATCATACCAGATACCATACCCATGAGCTTCGTAGGTATGGAGATGAGAGGGAATTGGCAACAGAAAAGATCGCCATCAGTCTCGAGCAGGAGCTGCTCGCACGCGTCGATGAGGAGGCCTCCGCCTTGGGGCAGTCACGGAGTGCGTTTGTGGCGCAGTGCCTAAGGGATGCGCTCGCGACGCGAGAAGCAGAGCGTGTGCTCCGCGAAGCGCGCGCCATCTACGAGGAGATTGAGACAGACGCCGAGTTACGGCACCTCCACGACCGGGCTCAGGCGATCATGCCGGAGACGGTACCTGCGTATGATGCTCTGGCGGATACTTCCGCAGATAATGCAGATAATAAGGCGGTCGCATGAATCCGGCAGCGCAAGTGCCGTTGCCGGTTGTGCCGCGGCGTGGAGAGGTGTACTGGCTCGACTTCAGCCCCGCCACCGGCGCCAAGATGCGTGAACTGCATCCTGCCCTCGTGATCCAAAACGACGTAGGCAATCGTGCCAGCGCCCTGACCATTGTGGCGGCCATCACCAGCAATCTTCGCGTGGCGGACCTCCCTGTTGGCGTACGAGTTGAGCCGGCCGAAAGCGGACTGCCTCAGCCGTCGGCGGTGCACTTGGGCCACGTCTACACGGTAGATAAGCGCCGCCTCCAACGTCGCGCCGGGGAGCTGCCGCCGGACACGATGGCGCGAATCGACGACGCGATCCGGACGAGCGTCGGTCTTCAGCCGTTTCGGCTGGCACACACCTGAGCTGGTGGGTTGCCGTGGCCGGACCCTGAACTCTGACGATGGTGCCGCGTGATCGATGTCCGCCGTCCAGAGCGAGTGGTCGATGTCTCCTATAGGATCGGCAGGTCCGGTGGATAGTAGCCCGGCATGTCTGGAACCGGTTCGCGCACGTCGCGTTGGGGCCGAGGGCTGGTGGTTGCCTCCCAGGGCTGGCCGCAGCGGGCGCTAATGACGGCCCACTCGCCGGGCGTGAGGTTGCCGTGGTGGTGGTACAGGAAGCGCCGCAGCCCGGCGCGTGACGCTGCCTCCAGCGTGCGGTCGAGGTCGTGGGGGGTG
Organism: Chloroflexota bacterium; assembly: GCA_016199265.1. Classification (GTDB taxonomy): domain Bacteria; phylum Chloroflexota; class UBA11872; order UBA12225; family UBA12225; genus JACQGX01. The sequence continues at coordinate 24,362 of JACQGX010000389.1, forward strand.
AACGGCTCGCCGTCGTGGGGCTTGCGGCCGGCGTCGACCCACGGGCAGACGCGCTCGGGGTCGCGCATCGCGGCGATAGCGCGCTCGGTCTCGCGCACGACGACGGTGTCGAAGAACTCCTGCGGAAAGCCGCGGTCGAAGTCGCGCAGGCCGGTGATCCCCGGCAGCTCGATGCCGAAGAGCGCCTCGACGACGCGCAGCGCGCCCCATTCGCTCAGGTCGGCGTTCCACTCGGTCAGCGCCTGGACGTACCGGGCGGCGGTGCCGTACATGCCGTCGAAGCCGCGGTGCCAGAAGTAGTGCTTACAGAGCATGACGTCGAGCGCGTCCGTCAGGCTGCCGTAGTCGTAGCCGCAGAGCGACGACCACGCCGCCGAGCGCGGTCCGGCCGCGAGCCGGATGGGGCGCCGGGCATGCGTCTGCACCAGCTCGCGCAGGCGCCCGTAGGTCTCGGTCACCGTGTCCAGGCGGAACGCGAGCCACTCGGCGAGCGCCGGATCGTTGCCCAGCAGGCCGAACGCGCCCAGGAAGCCACCCTTGCCGCTGCCCCACAGCCGGACGTCGCGGTCGCTCAAGCCGTGCAGCCGGGCGTAGAGCCGGTCCTTGGCTCCTATGAGCCGCTCATAGTTGTACCCCAGGCGCGTTGCGGCCTCGGCAGCCGCCGGGGGAAGGTCGTCGAAAATGTACGAGCGGCGATTCTGGTGGAAGGGCGCGATCTCGTAGCCCCACTCGGGGCCGTCGAGCACCGCGCCGTCGGCCATGGGGTACTGCTCGAGGCAGTCGACCAGCCGCGCGGCGGCGGCGACACGCGTGCGGTCGTCGACGAGCATCGGCCCGCCGCCGGGACCGGCGCCGTAGTGCGGACAGAACAGCCAGACGCTCCAGCCGCGATCCTTGGCCGCCTGGAGCGTGCGCGAAAGCAAGGCGCGCTTCGCGTCGACGCCGGCCGGCACACCGGTGGTTGGTGAGGCGGCGGGTGGCTTCCACCAGAGCGAGCCGGTGTTCGCGCTCGGTGGCGGCTCGGTCCCGAAGCGGCGGTAGACCTCCGGTTTGGGATCGAACGTAAACGACTTGTCCTCGAAAGTCATCGGCCCGATCACCAGGCCGTCGACGCCGCCGGCCTCCCAGGCGTCGAACCAGCGTTCGTGATTGGCCATTACCGGATCGAGGTGGCGCATCACGTCCATCCACAGACGCAGCCGCTGTTCGGTCATCGTCTCTACCTCCTTACCGATGATGAGGAAGTTGGGGCACTCTGACATTTCCTTCGTTCGCTCCGGCAGCCCTTGACCCCAAGCTCAATGCGTGCTAGCATGCATGCTACAACACAAGCAGCGGTGCACGCTATATTGGCGACAACTTTGCATACAATCGTGCGCGCAGATGGCGTACGGCCGCCCTCTATACCACCCCGTGTGAGCACATGACTGCTGACGGCTGACGGCTGACTGAGTGATTGACGGGACAAACGGTATGCGCACACCTGACACGAACGAGCTCGATACGACCACGCGTCGAGAGCCAAGAGAGCCCGACCTGGCGACACGCGCCTACGACGGCATTCGGGAAGCGATTCTCACTATGTCGTTTCAGCCGGGCCAGCAGTTGCAGGAGGTGGCGCTGGCGCACTGGCTGGGCACGAGTCGGACGCCCGTCCGCGAGGCAATTCGGCGGCTGCAGAGCGAGGGGTTGGTCGAGAGCTCGTCGTCGCGCGGCGTCGTCGTTGCGCAGGTCTCAATCGACGACGTCGAGAACGCTTATCTCGTGATCGAAGTGCTCGAAGGCCTCGCCGGCCGGCTCGCTGCCGAGCGCCTGACCGACGAGGGCGCCATCGGCTTGCGGCGCGTGCTCGACGAGCTACAGCACGCCGCCGCGGCCGCAGATCTCGAGCGCTGGACGCAGCTCGACGCCGAGCTGCACGACACCATCCGTGCCATCGCCGCCAACCCCAAACTCAACCAGGTAGCGAATCTCGTGTATCCCGTGATCGAGCGGGTGCGGAGCATCTACTTGCGCGAGGGGCACGAGCCCGATCAGGTGGCGATCGCGACGGCCGACCACTGCGTGATCGGCGAAGCGATTCTTGCTCGCGACGCCACCCGTGCCGAGGCACTTTCGCGGCAGCTCTTCGCCAAGGCTGGAGCCGATAACGTTCGGCTGCTCAAGCGCTGGGTGTCGCCGCTGCGGCGGAGTTTTTGAGACAGGCAAGCGGAAAGGGAGTGGCGGAGAGCAAGACAAGGAGAGGAACGGAGAGTCTATGGGGTCTTTGGGGCAACTGAGCCGTCCGGTGCGTATCGGGTTCATTGGGTGTGGGAGCCACGCCAGCAACAGCATCTACCCGACGTTTCGGCTCGGCGTGACCGGGTCGCCGCGGCTCGCGGAACCGATCGGCGAGCTCGTCGCCTGCTGTGACCTGGACGAAGGCAAGGCGCGACGCAACGCCCGCGCCTTCGGCTTCGAGTGCTGGTACACCGATCACCGGGAAATGCTCGAGCGCGAAGACCTCGACTGCGTCTTTGTGGTCATGCATCCGCGACTCCAGGCGCCGCTGGCGATCGAGTGCCTCGCAGCGGGCAAGCCGGTCTTCGTGGAAAAGCCCGCCACGGCTACCCTCGTAGCGGCGTACGCCGTGAAGGAGGCCTGCGAACGTTCCGGGCAGCCGCTGATGATTGGCTTCATGAAGCGCTTTTCTGATCCCTACCGGCGGGCGCGCGAGCTGATGCAGCGACCCGAGTTCGGCCCCGCCACCTCGTTTGAAGCGCGCTACAACTACGGCCGGTACGCGCCCTTCAGCAGTTACGACTTCATCAACGGCTTCTCCTGCCACGTGCTCGACCTGACGCGGTTCTTCATGGGCGACGTGGCGAGTGTTTACGCCTCCTACGTTTCGCGCACCGGCGGCAGTACCGGCCGGCCGCAGACCTACGCCGAGGTGCTCCAGACGCGCGATCCGTCGGCGTCGCAGCAGGAGGCCTGGTTGCTCAATCTGCAGTTCGAGAGCGGTGCCATCGGCTTCGTCCAGACCAATTGCCTCGAACGCGTGCAGGAGCGGGTGACGATCACCGGCGTTGGTAGCTGGATCGTCGTCGACGACTGGCGGCGGGTAACCGCCTACATCGGTAATCCCGAGCTGCCGTACTACTACGAGCCGAACGACCAGATGCCGTCGGCGCAGTTCGACTTCCGTACGCTCCACGGCTACACCGGCGAGGTGCGCCACTTCGTCGAATGCGTGCGTGACGGCCGTGTCCCGACGCCGAACATCGACGACGGGATCGCCCACCTGAAAATCGAGCTGGCGGCGAAGCGCTCGGCCCTGGAAGGGCGTCCGGTGGCGGTGTCGGAGATTTGACGGAACCGCCGATGAACGCCGACGAACGCCGATAGGCTCAACGGGATTGGCGCTGTCCGGCGCTAAGATGCGGTGGCAAAGGCGGTAGATGCGGTAGATACGGAAGGCGGTAGATACGGATGGAAAGAGTGCGAGGATACCCACGACTCGTACTGGACCGATCCGGCGACAACGCCGGGCGGCGGCTGGTTCACCCACGGCGACCACGCCGTCGACCTGACGCGCTGGCTGTTCGGCGTCGAGTTCATCGAAGTGCTGGCCGACATGCGGAAGCTGCGTTATCCGCACTACGACGTCGAGGACTACGGCGTCGCGCACTTCGTGCTCGGTAATGGCGGTACGGCGCTCATTCACTCCGATGCGATTGCGCCGGCGGCGCGCATCGACGTCGAGGTGATCTGTCAGAAGGGCGGCATGTCGTACAAGCGTATCCCGGAGCCGCGGCTGAAAGTATGGGGCGCGCCGTCGCTCGGGGCCAACGTCGTCGAGTATGCCGTTCCCGAAAACTGGGTCGACGCACTCCGCGAGATGACGCGGGGCTTCGTGCGTGCAGTCGAGACCGGTACGGCTCCGCCCATCACCGGCGAGGACAGCATGCGTGTCATCGAGGTTTCTGAAGCCGCCTACCGCTCCTCGCACGAGGAGCGCCGCGTGCCTATCACGCAGGCATCGGCAGAGTGAGCAGTGGCAGTGTAGATGCGACGTAGGCATCGCCCGCGACAGGCAGTAATCAGGGTTAGAGGAGGCACTGACGTGGAGAACGCTGATACACGAGTAAGCCGGAGATGGAATCTGCGGAGGTTGTCTGGGCTGGCAAGCGCGACGGCGGGTGGGGCCGCGCCGGCGCCGATCTTGGACAAGCGCACAAAGGAGGTGATGTGAGAAACGCACTGGTACCGCGCTCCGACTTTCTCGGACTCGACGGCGTTACTCATCTCTACACCGCGGCCGAGTGCCCGATGCTCGCGGTCGCCGCGGAAGCGATGCAGGAGTACGCGCAGCAGAAGTCGCGCGCCGAGGCCGGTCGTGCCAACCACGCGGCCGTTGCCGGCGCATGCAAGGAAGCGCTGGCACGCCTGCTCGACGTGTCGCCGGAGGATATCGCCCTCGTCGGCTCGGCATCCGATGCCATCAACCAGGTGTGCGGCGCGATCGACTTTCGGCCCGGGGACAACGTCGTGATCAACGACCTGGAGTTCCCTTCGGTAGCGCTGCCTTGGCTGCGGCTCAAGGCTAGGGGTGTCGAAGTACGGGTCGTACATCACCGAGACTGGGACATTCCTACCGAGGCGCTGCTGGATGCCGTGGACGGCCGCACGCGCCTGGTCGGTCTGAGCCACGTCAGCTACGTCAACGGCCTGCGCCACGACGTCGAGACGATTGCCGCCGGGTTGCGCCGGACTGGCGCGTTGCTCCTGCTCGACGCGACACAGTCGATGGGCGTCCTGCCGGTGCCGGCGAAGGCGGCCGACTTCGTCGTCAGCAGCACGTACAAGTGGCTGCTCGGTACCCATGGATTGGGCGTGCTGTACTGGAACCGTGCGCGCATCTCCGACCTCGAGCCGGCGGCTATCGGCTGGTACTCGGTCGAGAACCTCTTTGCCGCCGACCGGTACGAGCGCTACACGCTCAAGCCCGACGCCGGCCGCTTCGAGACCGGCTACGTCGATTTCCCGGCGATCTACGCGCTGAACGCGTCGGTGCCCTACCTGCTCGACGCCGGCGTCGGGCGAATCGCGGCACACGCGCACGCGCTTGGCGATCTGCTGATCGACGGCCTGCGGCGCCTGGGACTCGAGGTGACGACACCGGTGGCACGCGAGCGGCGCGGCGCAAGCGTCACGTTCCTCCACGAGCGGGCCGCCGAGATCGGCCCGGCGCTGGCCCAGCGCGGCGTGCACGTCTGGGCCGGCGACGGCCGCGTCCGCGCCTCCACTCACCTGTTCAACGGCGAGGCCGACGTCGAGTGCTACCTGGAAGCGCTCGCGGAGGTGCTGTGACCAGACGAATGACCCTTCGACAAGCTCAAGGCAGGCTAGACGAATGACGAATGTGGCGCCGGTACGGGTCGGGTTCGTCGGTTGTGGCGAGCACGCGCGCATGAGTCTCTATCCCAGCCTTCGCTCGGCATTCGGCGGCTCGCCGTCCGGGCTACCGGCGCTCGTCCTGACTCAGCAAGGGCGCGGCCAGCCGCCGCTCCTCGCCGAGTTGGTTGCCCTCGCCGACCACAAACGCGATCTGGCCGAGCGCGTCGCGGCGTTTCACGGCGTCCGGCGCGTATACACCGACCACGTCACAATGCTCGAAGCCGAGCAGCTCGACGCGGTCGTCGTCTGCATGCACCCGCGCCGGCAGGCGCAGGTGGCGATCGATTGTCTCGAGCGCGGTGTCCACGTTTGGGTCGAGAAACCGCCGGCCGAGACCGTGCATGAGGCGCGCAGGATGGCCGAAGCAGCCGAGCGCACCGGCAAGCACCTCGCCGTCGGCTACATGAAACGGTTCTCGTATCCATATCAGAGGGCCAAGGCGTTCACCCAGCGTCCCGGCTTCGGGGAACCCTCGGTGTTTGAATCGCGCTTCACCTATGGCCGGTATCCCGTCGACGTGTACCACTTCCTCAACGGCTTCGCGACGCACCATCTGGACTTGCCGCGCTTCTTCATGGGGGAGATCGAGTCCGTCTCTGCCGAGCGGGTCGTCCGCGGCATTGGCCTCGAGGGATATGCGCTCAGCTTGCGCTTTGCCAACGGCGGGATCGGCGTCGTCAATGTCAACTGCCTCGAGGGCGAGCACAACAACTGGAGTGAGCGGGTGGCCGTGACCGGCGTTGGCGGGCGCGTGTTCGTGGAAAACTGGCGCCGCGTCGTCGGCTTCTTACCCGACGACCCGCAGACATACTACTGGGAACCCGAGGATATCCGCCCGGCCGACGACCAGAACAGCTTAGCGATCCACGGGTGTGTCGGCGAGCTGCGTGACTTCGTCGAGAGCGTGCGCGAGGGGAGGGCCCCGGCATGCACGATCGACGACGGCATCGCGGCGCTCCGCCTCGAGCGTGCCACCGCGCTCTCAGTCGAGCGCGGCGCCCGAGTCAGCCTCATAGAAGCGGGTGACGACATTGCCTAGTGCGAGTCGCCCGGATGACCGGCAGGGGCAGCATGGGACGATGAAACCAGGTGTGCGGCCGGTTCGGTTCGCCGTCGTTGGCTTGGGTGCCTTCGGCGAGGCGTATCTTCGCTGTTTGCAGGGGATGCGTGCCGCCGCCGGGGTGGAGATCGCTGCCGTCTGCTCGCGCGCCGAAGAGCGGGCCCGCTCGCTCGCCGTCGCGCTGGCGCTCGTGCGGTCTGCCGAGGACGACCGCGAAGTGGTCGTAGCGGAGCAAGGAGAATGGCGAAAGTAGTGGCGGACGACGTGCCCGAAGCGCAGCTCGTCCGTCTGCTGAGCGATCTCGTGGCGATCGAGAGCGTCAATCCAGCGTATCCAAGCGGTGAACGCGGCGAGGGAGCGATGGCCGCCTTCGTCGAGGACTACTGCCGCCGGCTGGGGCTCGACGTGAGTCGCCAGCCGGTATTGCCGGGCCGCGACAACGTCCTGGCCGCGCTGCGTGTGCCCGGCGCCCGGCGTACGCTGCTCTTCGAGGTCCACATGGATACCGTGGGCCTGGATGGGCTCGGCGGAGAGGGCCTGCAGGCGGCGGTGCGCGACGGGCGGCTCTACGGCCGCGGCGCGTGCGACGCCAAAGGTGCCTTGGCCTCGATGCTGGCCGCGCGCGAGCTGTTGCTCGCGCGCCGGAACGAGCTTGGAGTGAACGTGCTCTTGCTGGCCTCGGTCGACGAGGAATACCAGTACCGCGGCATCCTGAGGTTCATCGATTCGATCCCTGGCGATCCGTCGGTCGATGCGGCCGTCGTCGGCGAGCCGACCGAGTTGCGCGTGGTCGTCGCGCACAAGGGCTGCGTCCGGACACGCATTACCACCGTTGGCCGCGCGGCGCACAGCTCACGCCCTGAGGAAGGTATCAACGCCATCGAGCACATGGCCGGCGTCGTCGCCGCCTTGCGCGAGCACCGCCGCACGATAGCCGAGCGGCGCCACCCGCTGGTGGGAAATCCGACGCTCAGCATCGGACGTATCTGGGGTGGTACCGCGGTGAATATCGTCCCCGACCGATGCACGATCGAGATCGACCGTCGCACCATTCCCGGTGAGAATGCTGCCGGGGCGCTGGCCGAGATCGACGCCGTGCTCGCCGGTTTGCGAAGGAAGGATGGGAGTATCATTGTCAAGCGAGAGGAACCGTTTGTCGCCGATTGGGCGCTCGACACGCCCGTCGACACCGCCGTCGTGCGGGCGGCGGCGACCGCCTGCCGCGATACCGGAGTACCCGGCGGACCGGTCGGCGTCGCCTACGGGTCGGACGCGAGCAAGCTGTGGGCGTTACGCGGGATACCGAGCATCGTGCTCGGCCCGGGCTCGATCGCGCAGGCGCACACAGACGACGAGTACGTGCCGGTGGCCCACCTCTCGCTCGCGGTGCAGGTCTACGCGCGGACCGCCATGCACCTGGCGGCGGCGATCAGCGAATAAGGGCCTGGTCCGCTACCAGGCCGCTGCGTGTCAGGGTGTTAGTGTTACCTAAGGAGGTTACGATGAGCAGTACTGATAACGTCAAGAGCGCCTTGGGCGTTCAGGTCACCGAGCCAGCGGCCGCCGCGCAGAACGCACGCGCTGGGGAGGTCGTGCGGTCAAGGTCGGGCCGTGTGACACGGCGTGCCTTCATCGGCACCGGGGCCGCCGCGGGAAGCGGCATCGTCCTGGCAGCGTGCGCACCAGGCGGTGGCGGACCGGCGTCAAGTGGGGGGAGTGGCAGCGCCCAGCCGATGGCCAAGAGCGTCAAAGGTGGAACGTTGTACTTTCTCGACCACACGCTGCAGCAGGCCGTGCGCGACGTCGTCGTCAAGCGCATCGCCGAGTTCGAGCAGAAGTTCCCGGGCACGAAGATCGAGCACGACGACGCCACGCCCGATAACTCCAAGAAGTTCCCGGTGCTTATCGCCGGTGGAACCTTCCCCGACGTGTCGGTGACGCACACGGCGTTCGTCGATCAGTATCCGTCCTTCATGGACATCACGCCGTACCTGGCCAGAGATAAGGAGGTGAAGATACCCGACTACTTCGCGGCGGTGCTCAACGCCTTCAAAGTCCCGGTCAACGGCACGCCGCGGCAGTTGGGCGTTCCGCGTGAGGCGCACGCGACGATTCTGTACTACAACCGCAACGCCATCCAGGCCGTCGGGCTCAAGGAGCCGACGAAGGACTGGACGCACCAGGACTTCGTCGAATACGGCCTCAAGCTGCGCGAGTGGACGAACGACCCGGCGACGGCGAAGTGGGCCATCTTCAACGGCACCGGCCTCGGCGGCGCCTCGGCCGGCTTGGCAACGTTCTGGTCGTTCGGCGCCGACTTCTTCAGCGAGGACGGCACCAAAGCCCTGATCGACCAGCCACAGGCGAGAGAAGCGTTCGAGTACATGCGCGACCTCGTGATCAGGCACCACATCGCGCCGTCGGCGGATGAGCACAAGGCCAGCGGCCTGACCGGCTCGTCCCAGGCGCTCTTCAACACCGGTCGGTACCTGATGTACGCCTGTAACCAGAACTGCTCGCCCACCACAGCCGGCGTCGAGATGGGGTTCTCGTGGGACGTCATGGCGGTGCCGCAGGTGCCCGGCAGGAAGCGCGGCACGCGCCTCGCCGCCAACGCTTACGGTCTGCTGACGCAGGGCCAGAACAAGAATCCCGATCTGGGGTGGGAGTTCATCAAGTACATTGTCGGCGAAGAGGGGTCGAAGCAGCTCGTCCAGAGCGCGACGCTGTACATGTCGCACAAGAGTGCTGCCGATACCTGGGTGGAGACGATGAGTCGTAAGGGTGGTGTCCGCAACGGCAAGGTCGTCGCCGACGTGCTCGACCAGTGGGCACGGCGCGAGCAGACGCTGCTCCCAGGCTGGGGCAAGGCGATGGCGCCGATCCACCGCGAGTGGGATGCGGTGCTCAACGGCAAGCGGTCAGTCGGCGAAATGATCAACGTCGCCAAGGCGGAGGCCGAAGCGGCGCTCGCCGCCGAGCGGGCGGCGGCGCGCTAAGGCACGGTCCGGCACCCTCACGCAAGCCACCTGTCACCCGGAGACGCTGCACTGTCATCCTGAGCGCAGCGAAGGACCTCCGTAGCGCCGCCGGCGAGGTCCTTCGCTGCGCTCAGGATGACATGAAAGGACAGTCTTGGCGTCCTGGACGCACTAACCGAATCGTGGGTGGAATAGCCGCAAATGAGCATGGACGAAGTGAGCACCAAACATGAACCGCAGGCCGTGCGGGTGGGGTGGGATTTGCGGCAAGGAGAATTCACCTACGCCGACCGGACGGACGACGTTGAGACGAAGGTGCGGCTGTTGCGCCAGGCGCAGCAGGACGGCAACTTTGCGCTGGCAATCGCGCTGGCGGATTCGATCAAGGACACGCTCCAGTGCGAGCAAATGCTCCGCGAGGATCCGGGTGCGCCGGTCGTACCGGCGAGCGCATGGGGTTCGGTCGGGGAACTGCCGGCGTCCTGGGAAAGTTGGGCCGCCGGTTGGTCGCTTTTCCAGGTGCTTGCGCTCGATGAACCCATTGGGCAGCCGAGGCGCGGCGAACCGGTCGACGTGCTGATCGCGCTACCGGCTGATCGCGTCGCCGCGCCGGCGCGCGAGGTGCGCGTGGCGCGCGTCGATGCTGCGACCGGAACGCTTCGGGAGGTCCGCAGCCAGCTCTACAATGAGGTGCGGCGCGGCGGGCAGTGGCTGGCGCGTCTCGTCGTGCTCGCCGACGTACCTGCCCGCGGCCGGAGCGTCTATCTCGTCTTCTGCGGCAATCCCGCGGCTGAACTGCCCGACTATCCCAGCGAGCTGCGGGTGCACGGCGAGGGATTTGGCCTGGACATCGAGACGGCGCACTACGTCGCGCGGCTCTCCCGGCAAATGGGGCAGCTCGAGCGGCTCACGTCGAAGCACCGTCACGGGCTGGAGCTCTATGCCGGCGGCGAGGGGCACGGCGAGCCGCCCAACATCGACTGGGCGCACGATTACCTCGCCTCCGGCAAGTTTCAGAAGTTCCGCGTCACCAACTGGGAGTCGTGCCCAAACTATGAGGTTGTGCGCGGGCCGCTGTGCACAATCGTGCGACGGTTCGGCTTCCCGCACAGTCCGGCGCATCCGCTGTTTACACCGAGCCGGCTCTTCATCGACGTGTCGTACACGTTCTACGGCGACCTGCCCTACCTCCTAAAAGACGGCCGGATGGACGCCGCCCAGGATTTCACTCTCAACTACTCGCGCGACGACGAGTGGGTCTTCTCCGGCTATTCGTTCACCGATTCCCTGTGGATGGACGAGCAGTGGCGGCTGCACGAAGGCCCGGTACCGCGCGAGCACGCCGACCGGCTGTGGGGCGTCGGCTTCTTCAACCGCACCAGCCGGGACAGCTTCTTTGCCATCCACCTGGCGCATCATCTCGAGGTGCCGCCGAGCGCCGGTCCCCATTCGGCCGTAGACGCGCCGCTGTACCACAGCGGCCCGCCGGTCTTGAACTATGCCGGGCACGGGCAGCTCTGGAGCCGGTGGCAGCTCCGCCAGGACCCCAAGCTCGTCGCTGGGCTCGGCCTGGTGCAGCGCAATGCCTATCTGCTCGGCGAGTACCCCGAGGACGGCGGTGCGGCCTCCCTCGAAGAACTGGCGCAGCGGCTGCTCCATCCGGTTGCTGCGTCCTCGGCGCGCGGCGCGCTGCCCGATGATCTGGGCTCGCCCGCGGGCGTTACGGACCGGCCACTCGCGCGGCCCGGCGAGCGCCCCGTCGACCAAGACCGCAAGCGCGCGATCTGGGAAGCGCTGCGGGAAGTGCGTGATGAGATGTTCTACACCGTCGATGCAAACGTCGTCGATATGGGCTACGTTTACGACGTACGTCTGCGGGGCGACGAGGTGCACGTGCTGATGACGATGCCGCACCGCGGCCGGCCCAGGTACAACTGGCTGGCCAACTCCATGCGCCGCCGGCTTGAGCAGCTTCCCGGTGTCCGCTCGGTCGTCGTCGACCTGACGTGGGAGCCGGCGTGGACGCCCAACCGCCTGACCGACGCCGGCCGGCGGGCGATGGGGCTGGGCGAGGCGGTTGCGACGACGTGAGGGTACCGGTATGCCACTGACTCCCTGGATCTTCGTGCAAGACCCGCTGGAACGCTGGCTCGCCGACTACCGGCGTACGTTTGACGCCTGGCACGACGGCGGCGTACGCGGGATCGTCGTGGGCTACCTCCGCTGGCGGCAGGACGACGGATCGATGGTCCCGTGCTTTTCGGTTGACCCGAGCGCGTACTCGTCGTTCGGCGTGCCGCTACCTCCAGAGACACCACGCGACCCGGACAAGGAGCGGCTGTTCTCCACGATGCTCGACGATGCGGCGGCGCGCGGCTGGGAGATTCTGTTTTTCGGCGCACGGACGAGTGCGCGACTTGGCCCTGTCCACCCGCTCCCCGGCGATCCTTTTGGTGCCGCTGCCTACGCCGCCGGCGTGCAGAGCGCACTGTCTGCTTACCCCCAGGCGCAGGGCTGGGTCATCGACGGCGCCGGCGAGCACCACTACGAGCTGGCCTTCCACCACGATGGGGAGCTCTTCGAGATCCGCGAGCACGAGCGTCGGTGGCTCGAAGCGCTGGGTGCGGACGTGGACCGCATGGAGCGTGGCATCGCGCACCTGCGCGACCGGTTCCATCGCCTCACGCCGTCGCTCGTCCGGTACCACACGCCTGCCGGGCTGCTGGCAGGCCTGGCGCTGTTCGACCTCACCGAAGATGCCCTGTACTGGCTGCGCATGCGCCGGGAGACGGCGCTGGCCTACATGGCCGCTGTCCGCGAGCAGATCGCCCGGATACCGCGCGCGGTCAAGTTAGGAGCGATCCCGCGCACGGCCACGTTCTCCGCGCTGGCGACCCAAGACTACCACCGGATGCCCCGGTACTTCGACTACATCTTCCCCAAGCACTACTTCTGGCACCGGGGCTTCGACGGGATGTACGGCACGGTGGCGCGGTGGGTGCGGCGGCTCGGCGACTGGAACCCCCGCCTGAGCGAGGCCGACTGCTTTGCCGTCGTCAAAGCCTGGTTTGGCTTACAGTTGCCCGGCATCGAGTCGCTGGCCGACATGGAAATGGGGTTCCCAGACGCGTTCTTCACCGAGGTCGTCGCCACCGAGACGCGGCGTGCCCTCGCCGCCGTCGGTGACCCCAACCGAGTCATCGCCTGGGTCTCGAGTGGGCGGCAGCCGCACGCCGGCGACCCGATGCCGGCGCGCGACCTCTACCGCATCCTGACGGTGTCGGAAGAGGCAGGGCTGCGGCGATTCATCTACCATCCCGCCGGCGCGCTAGGCGCGGCCGAGTGGAGTACGCTCTCCCGGCTGTGCGGTACGCCGTGGCGGGAAAACCCAGACGATCCCAATGCCTACTGGCCGCCCGATACGCCCAAGCCCGACACGTTTGGCGGCGGGCGGGTGCCGCAACGAAGAGGGTGAGGCCTGTTCTGAGGGTACAGCTTTGAGAGAAGGGCCCGAGCCGAGGGGCTGAGTACCAACTGGCAAAACCGACACGCGCCGTGGCGGCCGAATCAGACCAGGTGCTGCAGACCGTACAGCGCCGCCGGATTGTCCCGGAACAGACAGCGTCCCACATCGAGGGCCTCCGACTCGCTCATGATGCCGTCTTCCACCAGGTCGGCCAGGGTCGTGGCGACATTGTGGCGCGCCATGATCAGGTGGCCATAGATCGTATCCACCCAGTACAGGTCGTCCCCGAAGGCGAGAACCTTGTTGGCCGGCACCATGCGCAGCCACTCTCGGAGTGCGGCCTGGCAGGCCACCGGCGAGTAGATGTGAATCCACGACATGTTCAGGTAGACGTTGGCGCACGTCTTGGCCAGCACGGCGGCCTCGCGCAGGTAGGGGAACCCCGCGTGCGAGATG
>JACQGX010000390.1 GCA_016199265.1 Chloroflexota bacterium
GTACAGGTCGTCAATTGTAGCGCGCGTCGTCGTGGCCATTGGACATCCTCTGCATTGATCATATCAGCGCTACCTGTCCATCACTGACTGCGACTGCGCGCAACACGCGTGCCGGCAAAACGTCCGACTCCCTCAAGGGAAGAGGAACGACAGGGTAACCTGCTCAAGGGTCCGGGACCGTTGCATGCACCCCAACCGCGAGGTGCGCTCGCACCCGACTCGTTCTGTCGACTCGGTTCACAAAGTGTGTTGGTCGGCTGATTCATGGTTGTGCATGCCGGCCCGTTAACCTGGACACGGGCGCCGAATCAGCCCCCGAACCAAGTGACCAACACAGTTTGAAAACCGAAACGTTCTGTCTGATCGCCCGGTACATGTGCTAACATGCATGACCTATAATACAAGTAACACCGAAGCGTTCGTATCTCTACGGGCGTGTACCGATAGCCCGTCATGGCCGTATCCCCCACGTTTGATCCACCACCGGATAGCCAGGCGATTTTCCGATCGTTGATCCGGCCGCCTGCCATCCAGACGCCGGATGACGAGCTCCGGCGCTACATCGTCGAGCACGACCTCCAGCCAGGTGACCGGCTGCCGAGTGAAGGCGAGCTGTGCGCTGCGCTGGGCGGCAGCCGCGTCGTCGTGCGCGAAGCGCTGCACTCGCTACAAGCGCTCGGGTTGATCGAGTCGCGCGCCGGCTCTGGCTGGTACGTCCGGGCATTCGACGTCTCCACCGCCGCGCGCACCGTGGCGCAGAGCCTGGCCTTTCACCCGTCGGTGCTGCTCGATCTGCTCGCCGTCCGCCGCTCGATGGAGGCCGATATCGTCGCCGGCCTGGCCGGCCGCCTCGGCGAACGCGACCTGACCACCCTGGGCGAACTGGCCGACCGCATGCGCTGGCGCGCCGGTCGCGGCGAACGCTTCGCCGCCGAAGACGGCGAGTTTCACCGCCGCCTAGTGGCGGCCAGCGGCAATCTGGTGGCGCTGGCGCTGATCGATCTCTACTGGAACGTCATGGAGGCCCTCTACGCGCGCGGCCTGCCCGGACCGGCTCCGGCCGATGCCCCCGGCGTGGCCGAGGCGCACGTGCGCCTCGTCGCCGCGCTGCGGCAGGGCGATGGCGCGGCTGCAGCGCGAACGCTCCGCGCATCACACGACGAATCGCAAAACCGCTTCTCGAGTTGGATGGAATCCGAAGGCGATCCCGCCGCTACACGGCAACGCGCGATTCAGGCAGCGGTGCAGGCGGCGCTGCTCTGGCCGGGACAAGGCCAGAGGTAGCGGACAGCAGTCAGCAGTCAGCGGTCAGTAGCCAATAGCTCTAGAAGGAAAGAGATCACGCAAACTCTACTTCAGGAACGTATCACCCGCCGGTTCATGACAAGAGCCGCGGCCGGCCTCGTCGCGCTCGGCCCTGTGGCACTCGCCGCCGCGTGCGCCGGTCCCGGCGGGGGCGGCGAGTCGGCGTCGGCGCCGAAGCCAGTGGAGCTCAGGGGCGTGACGGTCGAACACTGGATCCAGAACGCCCTGACGCACCCCGAAGGCATGGCCAAGGAGAAGGTCCTGCAGCACTTCAGCGCGCAGAACCCGCACGGCATCTCGGTCGCGTCCACCGGCGGCAACAACATCCAAAAGGTGATTGCCGCCCTGACCGCCGGAACGCCGCCCGACCTGGTGGACGGCTTCCACTTCAATATGTCCGCCCTCTTCAAGCAAGGCGCGACGGTGGACATCGACGCCGAGCTGAAGAGCAACACCGACTGGAAGAAGGCACGCGCGGCCATCTACCCCGAGATCCTCAACGGCTTCACCTGGAAGGGCAAGCTGTTCGCCGTCCCGCTCTACAGCAGCTACTTCAGCATGTACTACCAGCCCGAGTTTCTCAAGCGCGCCGGTCTGCCGGCGCCGCCGCCGAAGAACTGGTCGTGGGAGCAGTTCCTCGACTACAGCAAGAAGGCCGCGCGACCGCCCGAGATCACCGGCTACGACGACTCATGGTCGTACTCCCGCACGGGCATGCTGGTGCTGAACAACGGCCACCGCTTCATCAGCCAGGATGGGACGAAGTTCTCCTACAACAGCCCGGAGGCCGTCGAGGCGCTGGAGTTCCAGATGCAGATGATCAAGCAGGGGCTGATGCGCGCCCACGATGGTTTGGGGAACGGCGGCTACTCCGAGAAGCTGCCCGAGGGCAAGGTCGTCTTCCAATTTGCCGTGGCCGCCCGCGTGCCGCGCTACCGCAACGATGGTGCCCAGTTTGGCACCTGCTTCTACCCGATTGGGCCGAAGAACAAAGAGAAGAAGAGCTACACGCACGGCGAGTCGTACGGATTCGCCGTCTTCAAGAACAAGGACGCCAAGAAGGAGCAGGCCGCGCTGCTCGCCGCGCTCTGGGGCACCCGCCCCGATTCGGGGCTCGTCTTCGCTCAGGTCGGCGGGACGCCGCCGGCGTACAAGACTGCCATCGAGTCTTCCGAGCTGCAGGCTGCCTTCAAGAGCGACCGAGACGTGTGGCCCTTCTACGAGCTGCTGCCCACCTACATCCCGATGCCGAATTTCCCGGGGTTTGCCGAGGTGCGTTCGATGGGCGATCAGATGATCCGCGACATCTGGGCCCAGAAGGCCACCGTCCGCGAGGGGCTCAACGAGTACACCCGCCTGGCCCAGCAGAAGCTGGATGAGGTGCTGAAGTAGGTCATCTTCAACATGTCGCTCTTCGCCGCGCGCGGTGCCACCGTGGACGTGGACGCCGAGCTGAAGGGCAGCGCCGACTGGAAGAGGATCCGGCCAACGATCTACCCGCACATCGTGAATGGGCTCACTGCAGGGAGCGTAAACCCGCTGCGAATGGACCGCACCGACCGAATTGACCGTATCGATAAGCATGAGCCCGACACGCGGCCCGCGACCACCCAACGTGCTCGTCGTCCTTTCCGACGAGCACACCCCGTTTGCCACCGGCTGCTACGGCCATCCCCAAGTCCAAACGCCGCACCTGGATCGGTTGGCCGCCGACGGCACGCTCTTCGAGAACGCCTACTGCAACAGCCCCATGTGCGTACCCTCCCGGCTCTCCCTCCTCTCCGGCCGCTACGTCCATCAGATCGGCGCCTGGGACAACGGCACCGTTCCCAGCGCAGACTTCACCACCTGGGGCCACTATCTGGGCGCGGCCGGCTATGAGACGGTGCTGTGCGGCCGGACGCACTGGAATGGGTCGGATCGCCTGCATGGCTTCGAGCGGCGGTTGGTCGACGATCGCGAATCGTGGAATGAGCCCGTAGAGAATCAGCATCCCGCCATCCGCCACCTGCGCTGGAGCTTCCGCAATGACCAACCGCTGCCGGAAGAATTGGAGCGCCGCGCTACCGCCAGCTACTGGGCGCTGGTCACCTTCGTGGATGACCTCGTCGGCCGGCTGCTCGACGTGATTGACGGCTCGCCGCTCCGCCACAACACCGTCGTCCTCTATACCAGCGATCACGGCGAGATGGCCGGCCACCACGGCATCTGGCAGAAGCAGTGCTTCTACGAGCCTTCGGTGCGCGTGCCACTCCTGCTGCGGCTGCCGCCCAGGTTGGACGCTACCGGCTCCTGGCGCGGACGGCGCGTGGCCGAGAACGTCAGCCTGGTGGACGTGCTGCCCACGCTGCTGGAACTGGCCGGCGCCGAGGTTCCGCCGGACCTGCCGGGGCAGAGCCTGCTCGAGGTGGCGCGCCAAGGCGCCGACACCCCGCGGCGCGCGGTCCTGAGCGAGTACCACGCCCAGGGCATGCTCACCGGCGGCTTCATGCTGAAGCGCGGCGACTTCAAGCTCTGCCACTATGTCGGTCACGCGCCGCAGCTCTTCGACGTGGGCGCCGATCCGCTCGAACGCCGCGACCTCGCCGCCGATCCCGCATACGCTTCTATCGGGCAGGAGCTGGAGCGCAACCTGCGGCGCATTGTCGATGCCGAAGCCGCCGATGCCCAGGCGCGCGCGGATCAGGAGGCGCGTCGTCTTCATGGCAGGCTGGCAGGGAGAACCGGCGCCCAGTGCCCCAAGCGAGGAGCCTTACTACGTGAACCCGGCGAACAAAGTGTGAGGGAGAAGGAGGACGAGCGGTGACGACGTACCAACCAATGCGTAGCCTGGAGTCTGCCCCCGGACGGGTGTGGACGGCCTGGCGTTCGCCGGAGCGGTTCACCAAGAACCCCGATATGGTGGCGCTGCCGGACGGGCGGCTGCTGGCCGTCTACGCCGATACAGACAAGCACTGGGCGGAGGGACTGATCCGCCTGACGCTCATCGAGAGCCGCGACCGCGGCCGGACGTGGTCGCTCGCCGGCATCCTCGCCGAGTCGGACCGCACCAAGCGGGAGCCGCACTGGGTCACGCCCCGCCTCAGCCGCCTGCGCGACGGCCGGCTGGCCGTGGTCTGCGACCTGGACGACTACGAGCACTGCCACGAGTGGCAGGAACCGGGGATCTACCTCTGGTGGAGCGAGGATGATGGACGGACGTGGTCGGAGCCGGTGAACACCGGTGTCCACGGCATCGAGCCGGACCGGATCGTCGAGTTGCCGGACGGCCGGCTCTCCATGGGCGCGCACATGACCTGCGCCGACACCCAGAAGGTGGGCGAGTTCATCTGGCGCTCTCCGGACGGCGGCAAGACGTGGGGGCCGCCGGTGGCCGTGGCCAAGGACGCGGTGCACCTCTACTGCGAGGGCGCCTACGTCCCGCTGGCGGATGGCACGCTCGTCTGCGTCATCCGCGACAACCTGCACAACAACTACTCCAGCCAGGTTGCCTTCTCCCTTGATAATGGCGACTCCTGGACCCAGCCAATGGAGGCGCCGGTCGCGGGCGACCGGCCGTTCGCCGGGCAGTTGGCGGACGGCCGCCTGCTGGTCACCTTCCGCAACCAGGGCGGCAACCGCGGCACGTACGCTTGGCTGGGCCACCTCCAGCACGAGCTGGGCTACCGCGTCTCGGCGCTCCACAAGGGGCCGGAAGAGATTTCGCTCTCCCGCGAGGCCGGGCTGCGGATCGCCCACCGCGCGCTGGCGACGACGCAGTACAACCTCCTGCCGCCGGAGAGCTACCGCAGCGAGGTGCTCTTCGAGGCGGCGGTCCGCGTCGCCGCCAGTGCCGGCAGTACCGGTTCGCCCGACGAGCGCTGCGCCTACGTGCAGTTGGCGCACGTCAACGTCAAGCTGTCGATCGCGCCGAACGGTCTCTACCTGGGGGAGCCGGACCTCCACCACCAGTTAATCGACCGCCACTGGCCGGTGGACATGACCGAGTGGCACGTGGTGCACGTCCACCACAAGGGCGGTCTGGTGCGCGTTTTCCTGGACGGTCGCGACGTGCTGCGCTTCCGGCTGCTGCTGCCCGGGCCGTTCGTGTCCACCTGTTTCGGCACGCCGCCCAGCGGCACCGGCCAGTCTTGGTGGCGGTACGCCAAGTACCACGTCCGCAACCAGACGGAGCCGGAGCACTTCTGGCTGTGGGACGCGCGCAGCGGGACCTACCCGGACCAGTACGAGCTCGACCGTCTGCTGGAGCTGCACGCCAACACCCACGAGCGCCCGGACAACGGCTACTCCACCTGGCTGCAGTTCGACGACGGCGAGATCCTCGTCCTCGACTACACCAACCAGGGCGATCCACTTGGCCAGTCGCACATCGTCGGGTGCTCGCTCAGGGTCGAGGACTTCGAGACGATGGGGCGGCGGCCGCAGGAGCGGTAATGGACTCTTTCCAGCGAGAGGCAACAAGGAGTGAGATGGGATATCTGGAGCAACAGGAGCTGTTCATCAGCGGGACAAAGGGCTACCACACGTACCGCATCCCGGCGCTTGAGGTGACGACCAAGGGTACGCTGCTGGCCTTTTGCGAGGGGCGCAAGCACAGCCGCGCCGACGCCGGCGAGATCGACCTCCTGCTGCGGCGCAGCACCGACGGCGGCCGTACTTGGCAGGAGACCCAGGTCGTCGTCACCGAGCCGGGCAGTACCAATGGAAACCCGGCCCCGGTGGTCGACCGGGATACCGGCACCATCTGGCTCTCCCTCTGCAAGAACCCGGCCGAGGGCGGTGAGGAGAAGATCCGCAAGGGGCTGTTCGAGCGCACCGTCTGGCTGACGTATAGTCAGGACGACGGCGCCACCTGGGCGGAGCCGGTGGAGATCACGGCCGCCGTCAAGCGGCCGGAGTGGACGTGGTACGCCACCGGGCCCTGCCACGGCATCCAGCTTCAGAGCGGGCGTCTGCTGATCCCCTGCGATCACCGCGTGCGGGCGACCACAACGCAGGACGAGGCGCGGCACTCCCACGTCATCTACTCCGACGACCATGGGGCCACCTGGCAGATCGGCGGCCGCGTCGCGCAGGAGGGCACCAACGAGAGCGTGGCGGTGGAGACGGTGGACGGCGCCGTCTACCTTAACTGCCGCGATCAGGGGCGGCGTGGCCGTCGCTGCGCCGCCTGGAGCCGCGATGGCGGCCGCACCTTCCCCGAATTCTGGTGGGACGAGACGCTGATCGAGCCGGCGTGCCAGGCCAGCCTGGCGCGCCTGACCGACGCGCGGCGGCACGACCGCAATCGCGTGCTCTTCGCCAACCCGGCGAGCGCGACGCGCGACACGCTCACGGTACGGCTCAGCTACGACGAGTGCCACACGTGGACGGCAGGCAAGGTGCTGCACGCCGAACCGGCGGCGTATTCGGACCTCGCTGTGACGGAGGACCTCGCGATTTTCTGTTTGTACGAGCGCGGCGAGCACTCGCCCTACGAGCGGCTGACCCTGGCTCGCGTCGATCTTACTTGGTTAACCAACGGCGTCGAGGAGTAACGCATGCGCAGTATCGATAGCCTGACCGACCGCCACTGGGTGATGTGGCGCCCAGCCAGACCCCAGAGGCGGTTCTGCGCGGGACGTACCTGTACGAACGAGACTTCGTGGAAGCGCCGCCACCGCGGTGAGACACGTCCGTGTATCTGTCTGAGCACACACCAGAACACCGAGGAGAGAACCCAGTGAACCCTACCCATCACCAGCCTACTGTACCGGCGCCGGCCGCGCCCACCCGGCGCACGCTGCTCCTTGGCGCCGGCATCGCGGGGAGCGCCTTGCTCGCTGCCTGTGCCGGACCAGGCCCGGGAGCCGGCGCGTCGCCAGGCAGCCGGCCGGCCGCCGACCTCAAAGGCATTACCGTCGAGTACTGGAGCATGCAGACGCCGACGCACCCGGAAGAGGTCGCCCGCGTCAAGGTGCTGAACAACTTCACCGCGGAGAACACGCTGGGCATCAAGGTGGAAACGGCGGCGACGGCCGGCCAGACGGCTGCCACTCTCGATAAGGTGATCGGCGCGCTCGCCGCCGGTACACCCCCTGACCTGGTCAATACCTTCAACTTCTATCTGGCCGATCTCGCCAACCGGAACGCCCTGGCGGACGTAGACGCCGAACTCAAGAGCAACGCCGACTGGAAGAAAGTTCGCCCCAGCATCTATCCGCACATCGTGCAGGGCCTAAGCTGGCGGGGCAAGTTCCACGCCGTCCCGTCGCACAACAGCTACTTTATGCTCTACTTCAACGCAGCGGCGCTCAAGCGTGCCGGCCTGGCGGCGCCGGCTCGCACCTGGACCTGGGATCAGTTTGTCGACTACGGCAAGAAAGCCAGCCAGCCGCCCGACGTCACGGCCTACGACTGCGACTGGACGTACCCGCACACCGGCATGCTGGCGCTCAACAACGGCGCCCGGTTCGTCAGTCCAGACAACACCAGGTTCACGCTCAACACGTCCGAAGTGCGCGAAGCGGTCGAATGGCAGCTTGGATTGGTCAAGGCCGGACTCATGCGCGCGCACGATGGCAACAAGGGCGGGTACAAGGAACGCCTCCCTGAGGGGAAGGTCGTCTTCCAGTTCGGCGTGCCGGCGCGCGTTCCGGTGTACCGCCGAGATGCGGTAGAGTTCGGCACGACGCACTACCCGCTTGGCCCCAAGAACCGCGCCAAGCAGAACTTCACGCACGGTACCGCCTACGGCTACGCGGCCTTCAAGGGTAAGGACCCCCAGAAGGTGCAGGCGAGCCTGCTGGCGTCGCTGTGGGCCAGCCGCCCCGACTCCGGCATGATCTTCGCCCAGGAGGGCGGTGTGCCGCCCTCCTACCGGCACATCGTCGAGTCGGCCGAGTTCAAGGCCCGCTGGCAGAAGGACCCCGAGGTCTGGCCGTTCTACGAGGCGCTGCCGAGTTTCCTGCCGTATCCGAGCGTGCCGGTCTTCTGGGACGCCCGCAGCGAGATCAACGGCGAGTTCGTCGCCATCTGGGCCGGGAAGAAGTCAATTACCGACGCGCTCAACGAAGCCCAGCGCAAGGCGCAGCAGTTGCTCGACCAGGCGCTCAAAGGGGCCTGAGCCGGTGTACAACCCCGAGCACGAGACCAAGCCCTATGCCAGGAGCCTCCCCGTCCGTGCGCCATACGACGTCGTCGTCTGCGGCGGCGGGCCTTCCGGCATCCCGGCGGCGCTGGCGGCGCGCCGCGCCGGCCTGTCGGTCCTGCTCGTCGAGGCGCAGGGGCAGCTCGGCGGCGTCACGACCTCGGCCGGCGTCAGCCACCTGCTCGGCGGGCGGACGAGCGACAACCGGCACCAGCTCGTCGGCGGTATCTTCCAGGAAATCACCGAAGAACTGATTCGACGCGGCGGGGCGATCGATCCGCGGACAATCGACGCCTCGGGCAAGTACCAACCCCACGGCTGGTTCAGAGGCAACCTGGCGGTGGGCGTGCCGGTCGAGCCGCACCTCTACGCCGCGCTGCTGGACGAAAAGATGCTCCAGGCAGGCGTTGACGTGCTGTTCTTCACGCAGTTCGTCGACGCGGTCGTCGAGGACGGCTACGTCAGCCACGTCGTACTCTTCAACAAGAGCGGTCTCTTCGCCGTCCCCACCAAGGCGGTCGTCGACGCCACCGGCGACGCCGACGTGGCCGCCCGCTCCGGGTGCGAGGTGACCAAGGGGCGCGAGGCAGACGGGTTGATGACGCCCGCGACGCTCATCTTCCACGTCGACCACGTCGACCAGGATGCGCTGGCCTCGGAGATCTACGCCAAGGACTCGCCGCGCTTCCGCGAGCTGATCCAGGAGCTGCGCGAGCAAGGCGAGTGGACGTTCCCGTACGACATCTTCATCAGCGTGCAGCTCACGCACAAGGGCACGCTGATGATCAACACCACCCGCATCACCGACGTCGACGGCACCGACGGCCTTTCGATCAGCCAGGGCATGATGCGGGGGCGCAAGGAAGTGCATCGCCTGATGGCGCTGATGCGCCGGCGCTTCCCAGGGCTCAGGGATGCGCAGATTAAGATGGTCGCGCCGGTCCTCGGCATCCGCGAGACACGGCGCATCGTCGGCGACTTCGTGCTCACCGTGCAGGACCTGGTTCATGGCCGGGACTTTCCCGACACGATCGGCTACTCCGGCTACGGCTGGGACCTGCCCGATCCCCAGCGGCCGAGCCACCAGCCGATGCACGGCGTCGAGCGCAAGCGCCCCTACACACCCATTCCCTACCGCATGATGGTACCGAAGCCGGTAGAGAACGTGATCTGCCCCGGCCGGGCGATCAGCGTCGAGCGCGACGTGCTCGGGCCCTTGCGCGAGCAGGCGCCCTGCTACGCGATGGGCCACGCCGCCGGCCTTGCCGCCGTGCAGGCAGCGCGTGAACACCACGCCTTCAAGGACGTCGATACCGACGCGCTGCGGGAAGCGCTCCTGGCCGAGGGAGCGATCGTCGATTTCGCCGTGCCTGCTTGAGGCTGGGTCGACAAGGTTCCGCATGATCACACCCAGTCACTACGATCTCGTCGTCGCCGGCGCAACGCCCGGCGGTATTGCCTGCGCCGTGCGGGCCGCCCGCGAGGGGCTGCGCGTGCTCCTCGTGTCACACGGGACGCACCTGGGCGGTATGTTCAGTTCGGGACTTAACGTCGAAGACACGCTGTATCTCGGCAATCGCGCACCGCTCTACACCGAGTTCCGGGAGGGGATCAAGCGCCACTATCGCGAAACGTACGGCGAGGACTCAGAGCAGTACCAGACATGCGCCGACGGCCGCCTCACGTTCGAGCCCAAAGTCGCCGAAGCCGTGCTAACGCAGATGGTGACCGCCGAGGCCAGTCTGGATGTGTTGCGTGGGTACGTACCTATTGCCGTCGAGCGCAGCGAGCGCCTAGTGCGTTCGGTCACGATCGTTCCTTTGGAGGGAGAGGGGACGGCGACGCGCGGCGAGACACGTGTCGCCGCACACGTCTTCGTCGATGCCACCTACGAGGCGGACCTGGCGGCGCTGGCCGGCGTGCCGTACCGCATCGGCCGCGAGTCCCGTGCGGAGTTCAACGAGCAGCACGCCGGCAAGATCTTCACGACCCACGTCCCCGGGCACTTCCCGCGGGAGGCGCACGACGGCCGGCTCAAGCTGTTGACGTTCCGGCTCACGGGAGGCGAGATCTGCGCGGGATCCACCGGCGAGGGCGATCGCGCCGTGCAGGCGTTCAACTACCGAGTCTGCCTCTCGCGCGATCCGGCGAACGCCGTCCCGCCAACGAAGCCGGCGTCATACCGCCGGGAAGACTTTCTCGGGCTGATCGCGGATCACCGGGAAACGGTACACAAACCATACCCCCTCAAGGCGCAACTCATCCTGGATGACATCGAGGACTTCCGGATGGGCCGGGGGAGCACGCCCAACGCCAAGCAGTCGTGGAATCAGCCCACCATCCCCGGCGGCGGGCACGGTTGGGCCGAGGGCGACTGGAAGGCACGTGCAGCAATCGCGCGGCGCCACTGGGACCACGCCATGGGCCTGCTGTGGTTTCTGCAGAACGATCCTGAGGTGCCGGCACACGTGCGCGAGGACGCGCGGCGTTGGGGCCTAGCGAAGGACGAGTTCGCGGACAACGGCCACGTCCCGTATGAACTATTCGTGCGCGAGGCGCGGCGCATCGTTGGGCGCGCCACCTTCACCGAGCACGACGGCACGCTGGGCAGCGGCTTGGAGCGTGCGCCGATTCACGAGGATGCCGTCGCCATCACCGAGTGGCCAATGGATTCGCACGAGTGCACGCTGGAGCGGCGTTACGGCTCACTCTACGACGGCAAGTTCCTCCTCAGCGAGGCTACCCGGCCGGGACAGATCCCCTACCGCTGTCTCCTGCCGCAGGACGTAGACAACGTGCTTGTCCCCGTCTGCCTGAGCTGCACGCACGTCGGCTGGGGCACCATCCGGCTCGAGCCGGTGTGGATGCACGTCGGCGAGGTGGCCGGCTACGCGGCGGCGCTGTCGCTGAGGCGCGGCGAGCTGCTGGGCACGCTGTCCCCCGATCGGCTCCAGTGGCACGTGGCGAACCGGCGTGTCATGCTCTCGTTCGTCAACGAGTTCGACATGGCAGCCGACGCGCCGTGGGTGCCGGCGGTACAATACCTGGGCACCAAAGGCTTCTTTCCGTCGTATGACGCCCGGCCCCTTGATCCCCTGGATTCGATCACGGCGATCCACTGGGCCAGATCGGCGTGTGACGTGTTGCAGGGGCAAGGGAACGCCGGGGAACGCGCGCGGCATCTGCTTCGCGCCCTGCGGGCGCCGGTACCGTCACCGGGCGAGCCGACGACCGTCTGGCAGTTCCGGGAACTGCTCGCGGGTGAGTTGCGGTACCGGGATCAAGACGTCGCCACCCTGCAGCGCCGGGCGCCGGTGGGGCTGACCGACGATGCCGCGCTCACGCGCGGCGATGCCTGCCGGCTCGTCGTGGCGCTGATCGCACCACATGCCGGCACCTGACCGGCAGGCGGAACGGTGACCTCTCGCCCGGATTGTGCATCACCACTGGCGTTGACCGCTCCTCCCGTCGGCTGCGCTCAGGGCAGGCTCTTCGACATGCTCAGGATGAGCGGGGTCCGCCTGACTCATCCGGGCTAGAGACAGCACATCTACTGTTGTAGTATCCTACAACTATGGTGCAGAGCATGCTTCTCACGGTACCTGAAGCGGCGCAGCGAGCGTGCCGGAACCCGGAGACGATCCGGCGATGGATTCGCGAGGGAAAGCTCCGCGCGCGCAAGATTGGTACGCAGCATGTCATCGAAGAGACAGATCTCGGACGCATAATCGAGGCACAGAGCGAGATGCTGCCGCTGCCGGCGACCTGGTCGAAGACGGCATCTGGAGCGCCGATGCCGGATGTCGTCAGTGCCGTCCGGCGCGCGCGTAAACATTCTCACGGCATTCGAACGGCTCCAACAGGCGCACATCGAGCCTATTCCGGTGAACGCTGCCCTGGTGCAGGAGGCCTGGACAGTAGCGGAGCGGTGCGGCTTCGCCCGCGTGTATGACGCCGCCTACGTTGCGCTGGCCCTGAGAGAGGAGGCAACGTTGGTCACGTTGGACGGCAACCTGAGCCGAAGCCCGGCCGCCAGACTGGTCACGATACTCAGCCCGGCAGATTTTGCCCCTTCTGCGTAGGGTCCGGGCGGACAAGCCAATCGAACAGACATCGCGTTGCGGTGCGTCGTGCGTGACAGGCGACCGTGTTGCGCAGCACCACCTCGACCGGTTACACTTGCTGTCTGTCAGACGTCTGATATCTGATCGACAGCACTGCGATGGTCGCCAACCGGATCCCGCTCTACCGCCAGGCCCAAGAGCAACTCAAGACGTTCATCCAGACCCACGACCTGCGGTCGGGTGATCCGTTGCCGCCGGAAGCGGTACTGGCGCAGGAGCTGGGTATCAGCCGTCTCTCGCTGCGCGAGGCGACCAACAGTCTGGCCTCGCTCGGCGTCCTCCAGGCTCGCCACGATCGGTGCTTTTGACAACCCGGTACGGCCCACCGCCTGGCGCCGCCGCTTCACCTGCATGCCCCACGAACATCTCTTGGAACTGGCGTCACGGAGCTTGACAAGGGCCACACGTTGTGGCATGATGGCGGCACCATACTGGAAGGATGGTGGTCGTATCCGATGATCACGCCGTCTTTGAGCACGACCTCGCGCACGTTCCTGTGGCAAGACGCCGCGGCCGCAGTGCGGCGGGCGATTGTCGCGGGGGATCTTCGTCCCGGCGATCGGGTCTCTGAGGCGCAGCTTGCCGGGCAACTCGGCGTCAGCCGCATGCCGGTCCGCGATGCGATTCGCGTGCTGGTGCAAGAGGGGCTGCTGGAACAACAGCACGGCGCGACGATTGTCGCCGCGGGTTCGGCGCTCGATCTCCACCAGCTCTACGACGCGCGGCTGCTCCTGGAGAGCCACGCCATTCGCCTCGCTGCGGGCCGGGTGCCGCCGGCAGCGGAGGAGGAGCTACGCCGCGCCATCGCCGACATGCACGCTGCCGCGGCGGCGCAGGACCTCACCGCGTTTCAGGCCGCGGACCTGGCTGTCCACCAGAGGCTGTTTGGTGCTGCCGGGCACCGGTGGCTGCGGGCATTGTGGACCACGCTGGCGCCGACGATCGCAGCCGCGATGGCCATCGCCGACGAACTCGCAGTGGAGGTGCGGCCGATGTCAGCGGGGGCGGCGTGGCACGAGGCGCTGCTGGAGGAAGTGCTCGATGGGGACGCCGCCGCGGCGATCGCCCGCCTCGATCGCCGGCTGCGGGACGCCCCGAGCGAGCTCGTCGCCCGCCTGCGCCGGCCTGAGCGAGGTGCCAGGGGCAACCGTGCGCCGGGCCGCGCCGTCTCGGCCGGCGAGCGATTGCAGCACGGCGAAGAGGGTCTGCTCTGAGATGGCGATCTTCGATCGGTCCTACCTGCCGCCGGCACAGTGCCAGTTCGTCGTCCTCAGCGACACGCACTACCTGCTCCATCCAGCGCTCCAGGGCGGCGAGTGGGAGTCGATCCGCCAGTTTCCGGGGCGCACCGAGCGAGCGCTGCGCCTGGCTGGGGCGCTGGACGCCGACTTCGTCGTGCACCTGGGCGACGTGACGCACGAGTACCCGGAGACAGGTGAGGCCGTGCGCTCGCGCGAGGGGGCGCGTGCCCAGTTCGCGGCACATGGGCTGCGGCCTTACGTCGCGCCGGGCAACATGGACATTGGCGACAAGCCCGACCCGACCAGCCCCGCCGAATGGGTCACGCCCCAGACGCTCGCCGCGTGGCACGCGGCCTTTGGCCCTTCGTGGTTCAGCTTCGATCGTGGCGGGCTCCACGGGGTCGTGCTGAACAGCGTGGTCATGAACGGCCCGCTGGCTCGAAGCCGACCTGGCGGCACACCATGGCCAGCGCATCGTCCTGTTCATGCACCTGCCGCCGTTCTTCGTCGAGGCGGACGAGCGCGCCTTCGGCATGTACAACAGCCTCGACGAGCCAGCGCGAGGCTGGCTGCTCGATCTCATCCGCCGCCACACCGTCGAGGCGGTGTTTGCCGGCCACACCCACTTCGTGGCCCTCAACCGCATCGGCGCCACACGCCTCTACGTGGCGCCGTCGACCACCACGTCCAGGGCTGGTCTGCCGGAGGCGTTCACCGTCTGTCCGCCGGACCGCGGCCGCCGCGACGTGGACAAGCTGGGCTTCTTCCTCGTGCGTGTGGCCGACCGCGGCCTGAGCGTGCATTTGATTCGCACCGGGCGCGACACGCCGGCCCTTGACGACGCTGATCCCCGCCTGGTGCTCCTGACCTGCACCTCCGGCGATCTCCCGGCATCACCGCTCGGCGTGGTGGCGACGCACCCGCTGGGGCACATGACACCGGGGCCTGTCATCTGGCCCTCTGTGGTGCGCCAGCGCGTGCGCGACGACTGGCGGCTCTTCGCCTGCTTGGAGCTGGGCGCGCGCCACGTCCGCGTCCCCGAGTCCGACCTGGAGGACCAGTCCGAGCGCGCCCGGCTCCCCGTTTTGCGCGGCGAAGGGGTTTCGGTCACGGCCTCCTGGGTGTGGTCGCCCCGCGCTCACACGGCGCACGTGGCCGATCTGCCTGTCACGGCTAGCAGCGCGGCGCAGCGCGAACTGTTGGACGAGGTGGAAGTGGTCTTCCCCGGCGGCCCGCTACCCGATCCGGCGTGCCTGGCCCAGATTCGGCAACTGCGGGAATGTGAGTTGCCCGTTGCGCTGTCCACCGCTATTCGCATGGCGCCAGTAGGACCGCACTACCACGGCCGGACGCGTGTGGGCTACCGACCCGACGAGCTGCCGGCGCTGGACGAGTGGCTCGGGCGGCACGACACGGCGGTGGATCGCGTGGTCTGCCGTGTGTATGCCGGTGATCCACCCTGGCAGGTCATGCAGGCGCTACGCGCCATGTTCCCGCTGCGCCACATCGGCGTGGTGGACCTGGCGCTTGACCTGCCCGACGCCGAAGCGCACACCCATGCTGCGATTGTGGCGGAGGCGATGTTCGCCGCGGCGGCCCTGCCGCGTGCGCGCCTGTGGCTGGCGCCGCTGGTAGACCTGGACCGGAGTATGGATGTCGCCTCAGGATTGCTTGACCGGCTGTCCAACCCACGACCCGCGTTCACCGCGGCGCGCACGCTGAACACCATCCTGTTCGCCTCGCCGCCGCCCGAGCCGTATCTGCCGGTGGACGTGCCGAGCGATCTGGCAACAGGGCGGGTGCTCGCCTTGGCTGCCGCCGCCAAGCGGCTCTGGCTCGTCCTTCCGCGCGGGGCTAAGAACGTGCCTCAAGAATGGGGGTCTGGGGGCTTGCCCCCAGGGAATACCCCCACCAACTGTGGGGGTTTTGTCGGACACAGCAACCATCGAGCCGTCGGCCGTAGACTGGCGGCCTTCCTTACTGAGCAGCAGCCCCAGGGGCTCCACGCAGCGACTCGCGGCGAGAGTCATTCACTCGCCTGCTACCGCCTTGTGGAGGGAACGAGCGAGCGGGTCGCGGCGACGGCTGAGGCCGTGATCCGCGTGATCGACGACAGCCCTGGCCCGACTGTGCTGGTCACCGAGTCGTAAGACGCAGGAAAGACTGGGACTGGAGGAGCAGATTTCGTCATTCGTTTGCAGCGCACACAAGGAGGACGACCATGACTGTTCGCGTGACACGGCGAGCGTATCTGCTCGCATTCCCCGCCGCCACAGCGGTTCTCGCCGCGTGCGGGCCGTTCGGCGGCGACTCTGCCGGGGCGCCGACCGGGCCAGCGGCACTGTCCGGCACCATCGAGCACGCCACCTCCGGCGGCCAGCAGGAGACTGATTATCTACAGCACGAGGCGGGCTTGTTCCGCCAGCAGCATCCAGCGGTACAGATTGTCGACACCAGGCTCGGTCGCGAGCCGTACCTGGACAAGCTGGTGGCCGGGATCGCCTCCGATAGCTGGCCAGACGTCTTCTGGATGAACGTCACCGTGGGCGCCTATAGCTACGCCGCCCGCGGCTGGACGCACGACATCACCCAATTGGCGCGCCGCGATCGCTTCGACTGGAGTGCGCTGCACCCCCTGGCGCGCAACGCCGTGCAGCGCGACGGCAAGACGTTCGCCATGACCCGCAACGTCAACACCGGCCCCACGCTGCTGTTTTGGAACCGTGCCCATTTTGACGAAGCCGGGGTGCCGCCGCCGACGGAGAAGATGGCGCTGCGAGATCTGGCCTCGAACCTGGTCCGTCTGTCGCGGCCGGACGAGGGACGCTGGGGCATGGAGTGGGGCGCCTTCATGTCCCAGTGGCCGGTCTACGCCTCCGGCGGGCGGCTGCTGAACAAGGACGGCACCGAGTCGCTGCTCACCTCGAGCGAGGTACTCGACGGACTCCAGTACCTGCACGACCTGATCCACCGCTACCGCGCCGTGCCGGCCAGCGGCGCCAGCCCCTTCAACCAGGGGAGGGCGGCCACCTGGGTCATTGGGAGCTGGGCCATCGGTAATCTCCAGCAGACGGCGGACAGCGGCCTGCGCGCCGAGGTGATGCCTGCGCCCAACCCGCGCGGGCTCAAGCTCCCCCAGGCCGGCGTCGCCTTCTACATCATCCGCAAGGGCTCGCGTAATGTGGATCTGGCCTGGGCCTGGGTGAAGCATTTGATGACCCTGGGCGCGCAGGTGCGGTTTGTGCAGAGCAACGGGCTCCAGGCGGCCGTACGGCAAGCGAACTTCGTGCCGGAGGTGCAGCAGAATCCGATGCTCAAGCTGGCCACCGACCACCTCGACCGGTTGGACGCCGGGGAGGTGCCGAAAAACGGGAACACCGGCGAGACGATCGCGCCCGACAACCCCAACAGCGTCTGGATCCAGGAGATCGCGCCGCTGCGGGCAGGCACCCGCAGCGTTCAAGAGACTGCTGCCGAAATGAAACGCCGGATGGACCTGATCTTGAAGCAACCGGCGTGACACGTCGAGCCCGATTCCGGCAGACGGCGCGAACTGGAGAACGGCAACACCAGAAGTGTCTCTCAGATCGAGATTGCCATGCGGCGGCAATCTTCGCCGCGGCGGCGCTGCCGGGTGCGCGCCGGTGACTGGCGCCGCTGGTAGATCTGGACCGGAGTGTGGAAACTGGAGGAGACTGGAGGAGACCGAGAATGGACCAGACCGTCATTGACCTGAAGGACACGCCGAGCGGCGTCACGATCCTGGAGCGCTACACCGGCCGGCCCGACGAGCAGGGCGTCCTGGAACGATACGAGCTCGGACTGCCGCCATTCAAAGCCGGGAGCTACTGGAGGACTGAGCCCACTTCGCGAGCCTGGTTCGACGGGTCGAACCGCATCCACCACTGGGCTTTCAACGACGTGCAGGGCTTGCCCGACGGTGGCCTGTTCCTGTTGCTCGCGCTCGAAGACGGAGACTACCTCGCCGTCCTGCCATTGACCGGTCGCGTGTCGGCCGCCTGGCTCGGAGCTGAGGGTGAGCAACTCGTGCTCTACCTCGGCACGCTCGGCCACGCGCCGGTGAGCGGCGATCTGCCGGTCCTTGCCTGGTCGCGCGCGGCCAACACGTACGTCGCCGCGCGGCAGGCATGGGAGGCGGCCATCGCCACCGAGCCGATCCGAGGTTCGGTCAAGCTGCGCGGCGAGAAGTCGCTGCCTGACTTCCTCCACTACCTCGGCTTCGCCACGTGGGAGGAGTACCGGACCGACTACGACGCGGCGAAGCTGGTCGACCTGATAGGACGGCTCAATGCCTCCGGCGTGCCGGTGCGCTGGATCCAGATCGGCGTCGGCCACAGCGACGGCAAGCCGCTGCATCGCGACGGCGACGGTCAGGCGCGCCAGGATTGGCACACCGACAAGCTGAACAGCTTTCGTCCCGATCCGGCGAAGTTTCCAGCGGGGTGGAAGCCGGTCATGGATGCATTGACACCGGGTGGTGTGAGCTGGCTGGGGCTCTTCGAGGCGCTCAGCGGGCTCGTCACGGGCATCCATCCGGACAACGACCTGGGCGCGCTCAACGAGCACCTGATGCCGGTCTCGTCGGGCGCGCTCGCCGTGCGCAACGATCCCCGTTCGGCCGAGGCCTTCTACGACGCGATGGTCGGCGAGGTCCGGCGCAACGGGTTCCGGTTCATCAAGATGGACTTCGAGAGCCCCAACCTCAAGCTCTACGTCGAGCCCGAGCCGATCGACAACCCGATCCAGGCCGCGGTGAACAATCAGCGCGCGTATCAGGCGGCCGCCAAGAAGCACCTGGACGGCACGATCAACTGCATGGCGATGTATCCCACCGGCGTCTTCCACACCGCCGACAGCACCATGACCCGCTTCAGCATCGACTACACCAAGTGGGACATGCAGATCGGCAGGCGGATCCTGTTCGACACGTACGGGAACGCGCCGTGGCTGGGGCACACCGTGTGGGGCGACTACGACATGTTCCACTCCAGCGACCCGATCCAGGGACGCCGGATGGCGGTCGCTCACGCACTTTCCGGGGGCACGATCTATGTCTCTGATCGAGCAGACCAGATCGCACGAGACGTCGTCCTGCCGCTGTGCTACCGAGATGGGCGCATCCTCCGTCCGCTCGCGCCGGCCGCGCCCCTAACCGACAGCCTCTTCATCAATGCCCTGAGCGGGTACCAGGCGTACCGCGTCGTCGCGCCCCTGCCCAACCAGGTCGCCGCCGTCGCCGTCTACAACCTGTCGGCGACGAAGATGGACGTGGACGGCGTGATCCGGCCCGAGGACTACGCTGAAGCCTCCAATATGCTCCAGCCCTATCCGGGAGCGTGGCGCCTTCCCGCCGAAGGCCTGGTGCTGTACGACTGGTACGCCAAGACCGCGGAGCGGCTGCTGTCTGAGCAGCGCTTTGCGATGCGGGACTATTCGGACCGTTACGTCCTGCTCTGCCCGATCCAAGACGGTTGGGCGCTGATCGGATGCACGGACAAGTACCTGTCGCCGGCGGCGGTCGAAGTGGTGAGCCGCGGGCCGGGCGAGCTGACCCTCAAGATGATCGAGAGCGGCCCGCTCGCAGTCTGGACGGAGCAGGGGGCCGTCTGGTCGGCAGAAGCAACGTTTCGAGACGCGGGCGGGGGTTTGTGGACGACCGACATTCCCGTTGGTCAGGAGGATTTCGTCGTTCGTTTGCGGCAGAGATGATGGCGTGACCTAGTACAGCGTCCTGGAAGTTTTTCCAGGGTTGGGTCGTGCGTGTCATTCCAGGTGAACGGACGGGACTCGCCATCACAACCACCGAAGGATCTCCAGGGACGTGTACTA
>JACQGX010000391.1 GCA_016199265.1 Chloroflexota bacterium
ACCTTCCAACCTTCCAACGCCCCGAAACCCCGCCCCCCTCATCGCCGCCCTCACCCTCGCCACCACTCCCCTCTTCTGGTCCCAAACCACCATCGCCGAGGTCTACACCCCGGCCCTCGCCGCCCTCGCCCTCATCCTTCTCCTCCTCCTCCGCTGGCGCGACCGCCTCTCACGAGGCGCCAGGGGCCAGGGGTTAGAAGTTAGGGGCAATGCCGTTTACTTGAGCCCCATTTCAGATGGCGCACGCACTGATTTGCCAAGTCGGCTGACACGCTCGCCAGGGAAGGGCGTGTCTTCGCAGGTCAGTTCGGGCGTACACGGAAACCGGGATCTAAACGGCATTGGGGTTAGGGGCCAGGCGCCGGGGAGGGAAGCCACTCCCCCTCTCCCACAAGGGGAGAGGGGGCCGGGGGGTGAGGGGAATCAGCCGTGCGAGAGGCGTCCAGGCCGTGAGCTCCTCCTCGCCGCCTGCCTCACCGCCCTCGCCCTCGGCCTCCACCTCACTACCCTCGCCGTCCTCCCTGCAGCCGCCCTCTTCGTCTGGCTCACCCTCCGTCCTCCGTCTCTCGACTCTCGACTCTCGACTCTCGACTCTCGACTCTCGACTCTCGACTCTCGACTCTCACCGTCCTCCCCCTCGCCGCCGGCCTCCTCGTCTTCGCCTACCTCCCGCTCCGCGCCGCCGCCGGCCCCGTTGCCAACTGGGGCGATCCCCAAACGCTCGATCGCCTCCTCACGCACATCACCGCCGCCGATTACCGCCCGTACGTCACGCAGCTTCCCGTCGCGCAGCTTCCCAGCCGCGCCGCCTATCTGTTCAACGTCCTGCTCCGCGACTTCACTCTCCCTGGCTTTCTTCTGATCGCCGCCGGCGCCTGGCGTGCCTGGCGCTGTGACCGCCCCTTCTTCGCCCTCGGCCTTGTCCTCGCCGCCCTCAACACCGCCTTCGCCGTCCTCTACCCCGTCAAAAACTCCGAAGCCTACCTCCTCCCCACCTACCTCATCGCCACCCCCTCCTCGCCCTCGGCCTCGACCACGCCTTTTGCAGCCTCGCCCCCTCATCTCCACGTCCCCGCGTCGTGCTCTTCCTCCTCACCACCGTCGCCCTCCTCTGGTTCCCTCTCCGCTCGATCTGGCTCCACCACGCTGCGATCTCGCTCGCCGACGACCGCACCGCTGCCGGCTTCGCCGCCCTCGTTGCTCGCAGCGCCCCACCCAATGCCATCGTCCTTACCGCCGGCGACCAGGACACCTTCGCCCTCTGGTACTGGCATTTCGTCGAGGGAGATCGGCCGGACGTCGCCGTCGTCGCCCGCGGCCTCGTCCGCTTCCCCTGGTACCGCGACCACCTTCGCCGTCTCTATCCCGACCTGATCCTCCCCGAGCGCGCCGAATCCTCCCTCGCCGGCCAACTCGCCACCCTCAACCCCTCCCGCCTCATCTTCCCCACCCAGGTCACTCCCTAACCCTCCTCAACCTTCTACACCAAAGCCAAGGTGAACCCCGCCGGCATCCTCACTTTGCACTTTGCACTTTGCACTTTGCACTTTGCACTTGGTTTAGCCTTCAAACCTCCCACACCGTGAATCACGCCGATCGTCGCCGCCTCGTCGAACGACTCCTCCTCGCCCGCGCGGCCGCTGATGTCCAGGATGCCCGCGAAATGGCGCGCGCCTGGCTGGCGCAGCACCCGGGCGACTCAGGCATCCGCTCGGCCACCGAATGCCTGGGTATGGTCGAAGAGGCCCTCCGTCGCCTCGGCCTCTGGGACGTGCCGCCCGAGAGTCCACACCTGGGACGCGCACCGCCCTAGCACTCTGCATGTTGCACTTCGTCTGGACCCAGTTCACCGCCGCAAGGCCGCTCCGCATTCACCGGCGTTCATCGGCGGTTCCGGTCTTCTCCTGGACGTCACCGCTGCACGCTCGGGATCTCCCAGTACGGCGCCGGGGCGTGCTCCCAGGGCGGCATCGAGCGGCCGGTGGGGTCCCAGACGATCTGGCCGGCGCGGAGCGTCATCGCGCACTCGAGCGTGCCGCGGCCGTCGAACCGCGCCCGGCCACAGTCGATGTAGCTCGCTGGGTGGTCGACGTGGCGCAGCACCGCGACGTCGGCTTCGGCGCCCTCGGCGAGCGTGCCCAGGTCCGGCCGGCGGATGGCACGTGCCGGGGTGACCGTGGAGCGGTACACCACTTCGTGGAGGGGCATCCCCATCGCCAGGCACTTGGCGGCAACGTGCAGCGTGTTGAGCACCGCCGCATTCACGCTGCTCATGTGCAGGTCGGTGCTGATGCTATCGGGCGGCCACCCCTGCCGCAGCGCGGGGATGGCATTGCGGAACCAGAAGCTTCCACCGCCGTGGCCGAGATCGAAGAGCACGCCGCGCTCGCGCGCCCGCCAGAGATAGTCGCGCACCCTCCCCTTGGCGTCGACGATCTCGAACTGGCGGGCGAAGACGTGCGTGTGGATGTCGCCCGGACGCATGTGCTCGAGGATGAGATCGGCATACGGCCGCTCGGGTGGGCGCGGCCAGAAGTCGACCATCACCGGCTTGTCGCACCGGCTGCCGGCCTCGACGGCCGCGTCGACCGACGCCCACGGCGTGTGGACGCCGTCCCACGGCGGCCGCGTCCAGTAGTGCGCCGTCTTGATTCCGATGATCACGTCGGGGAACGCGGCCGCCACCTCGGCGGCGCGCCTCGGGTCGAACTGCCGCGGGTCCTGCTCGGCCTCGCCCATCCCACCAGCGGCGATGTTGACGAAGGCGAGCACCCGTGTTCTGGACCGATCGACGAACTTGGCCTTGAAATCCTCGAAGTGCGCTGCACCCGACGTACCGGCGTCGACGAACGTCGTCGTGCCGGCACGGAACGAGTGCGCGTCGGGAATCACCGACGCCTGCCAGGTCGGGCCTTCGACTCCCCAATGCGGGTAGACGTGCGTGTGGATGTCGATCAGCCCCGGCGTGACGTACAGCCCCGAGACGTCGACGACCTGCCCGGCGCGACTCGATTCGATCGCCGGCGCAACGCGGGCGATCACGCCGCCGACGATCGCCACGTCGAGCACGCCGTCGCGGCCGTTCGCCGGATCGATCACGTGCCCGCCCTTGAGGAGCAGGTCGTAGGTGGCTTCGTCCGTATCTGGGTGCGCAGTTGTCACTCGTTGCATGGGCACCATGGTACAACGCGTGCGTCCTGCCGCGCAGAATGC
Source organism: Chloroflexota bacterium (assembly GCA_016199265.1). Taxonomy (GTDB): domain Bacteria; phylum Chloroflexota; class UBA11872; order UBA12225; family UBA12225; genus JACQGX01. Next base: position 3,214 of record JACQGX010000391.1, read on the forward strand.
CGTTGGTGACGTACCGCACTTGGTACGACCGTGTTGGCACGACGCATGCCGGAATGTGCTATTCCTCAAACACACACGGCACACAGAATACGCGAGCGTATGATGACCCAGACGCCACTTCGGACCACGCAAACACCGCCTCGATTGCTCATTCACGTCAAACCAGACCAGGAGATCGGCACGATCAACCGCAATATCTTCGGCCACTTCGTCGAGCATATGGGCCGGGCGATCTACGGTGGGGTGTACGATCCCGATTCGCCGCGTGTCGACGAGCGCGGGTTTCGGCGCGACGTCGTCGACGCGATGAAGCGCCTCGGCGTGCCAAATCTCCGGTGGCCGGGAGGGAACTTTGCTTCGAGCTACCACTGGGAGGATGGCATCGGCCCCCGCGCGCGGCGCGTGCCGCGCCTCGATCTGGCCTGGCGGGCGTACGAACCCAACACGTTCGGCACCGATGAGTACATCGAATACGCGCGCAAGCTGGGTGCCGCGCCGTACATCTGCGTGAACACCGGCACCGGCAGCTTCGAGGAGGCCGCGCGCTGGGTCGAGTACTGTAACATCTCGTCCAAGGAATTCCCCACCCACGACGCGCTGCGGCGGGAACAGAACGGCCACCCCGAGCCCTACGGCGTAAAGCTGTGGGGTGTGGGCAATGAGGTCTACGGCCAGTGGCAGGCCGGGTACGCCAGCCCCCAGGGCTATGCGGGCAAGTGCCGCGAGTTTGCCCACTTCATGCGCGCCGTCGATCCGTCGATCAAGATCGTCGCCGTCGGCGCCGACCGCGAGGCCTGGGACCGGGCGGTGCTGCGGACGGCCGGCGACGCCTTCGACTACATTTCGATCCACCAGTACCACGGCCAGCCCGACTACTTCGCCACCGTCGGCGCGGCGGCGTACGTCGAACGGCGCCTGATGATGTTGGCCGATGAGATCGACGGCGCGATGAAGGTGCTCCACCGCGCGACGCCGATCCAGATCGCGATGGACGAGTGGAACGTCTGCGACGTCGCGTGGGGCACCGGCGACGTGCTTCCCGAGCCGGTGCCGGGCGAATACTTCGAGGTGTGGGACCAGAAGTTCGCGCTCAAAGATGCGCTGTTCGCCGCCGGCGTCTTCCACGCCATGTTCCGCCAGTGCCGCCACGTGACGCTGGCCAACCTGGCGCAGATGGTCAACGCCAACGGTATGCTGACGACGACGACGGACGACCTCCTCCTCACGCCGATCTACCACGTCTTCGACCTGTACGCGAACCACTCGGGACCGACCGCGGTGCGCACTTCGGTGGCCGCGCGCGAGGGGACGGTGCCGTCGTTTACCGCGGAGGACTGGCGGCAGCCGTCGCCCCAGTACATTGGTCTGAGGGCACCATTCCTGCGCTTTTCGCTGCGCGACGTGCCTTTCTTAGAGGCGCAGGCGACGCTCTCGCAGGACCGGCGCACGCTCTACGTCGCCGTCGTCAACTACCACCCCGACGAGGCGATTGCCGCCGTCTTCGACTTCGACGGTCTACGGGTACACGGCGCCGTTCGCGTCGCCGAGCTCAACGGCGAAGATACCAACACCGTCGCTACGTTCGAGCAGCGGAACGTAGCGCGCCTCACACTTGGAGAACTGGCGCTGCCGCTCGACTCGTACGCGTTTCCAGCGCATTCGGCGACCGTACTGGAATGCACCTGCGAGCCGCCCTCCTGAGCCCGCAGACCAAAGCGCTGCCGGCGGAACAGAGGACAGCCGCCGTCGGTCGCCAACCATCCTAAACCAAATGCAAAGTGCAAAATGCAAAGCCTGCCCTGAGCGCAGCCCTGAGCTTGTCGAAGGGGTGCAAAGTGAGGCGGCCTGCGGGTTGCGCCTTTGCTTTGGGTTAGACCAATGCCACGATGGGACCCACAGGTATCATCACTGTGCACGGTGCATTGTGCGCTGTGCACTTGGTGTAGCACCAACTGGGTCTGCTGACGCAGGGCCATCGACCTACCCTCTACAATTCCCTTGATGAGTGCGGATGCGCGAACTGAGGAGCGGTTGAGCAGCGTCGAGATGGCGATCGAACGTCTATCGATGATCCAGGCCGAGACTCGACGCGAGATGGCGGACTCGCAGGCCCGCGTCGACCAGCGGTTTGCCGAACTTGCCGCGGCGCAGAAGCAGACTCGACGCGAGATGGCGGACTCGCAGGCCCGCGTCGACCAGCGCTTCGCTGAGTTGGCCGCGACGCAGAAGCAGACTCGACGCGAGATGGCGGACTCGCAGGCGCACGTCGACCAGCGGTTTGCCGAACTTGCCGCGGCGCAGGCCCGGACCGAGCGCGCGCTGGGGCTCCTAGCGAAGCAGGTCGGCGGACTAAGCGAGACCGTCGGCGGCGACATCGAGGATATCGCCTACATCGTTCTCCATGATGCTCTGAAGCGAGAGTTCGGCTGGGAAGTCGGTCCGCTCGAGCGCACATGGCAGCGGTGGAATGGCGCGGTGGAAGAGGTCGATATCTTCGGCGAGGCCGTGGATCCGGCGCGGCCAGGCCACCGCATCTGGATTGTCGGCGAAGCCAAGCACAACCTGACTGCCAGTGAGGTTGATCGGTTCATCCAGAAGGTCCGCCGTGCCCGGCGCCACTTGGTGGGCGAGATCTTCCCCGTGTGCTTCTGCTACCGTGCCCGCCCCGAAGTTCAGCAGAAAGTGACCGGTGCGGGACTTTACCTAGTCTTCTCGTACAACAAGCTCGTCCGGCCTCCGAGTGTGTAGCGCTACCGTACGGAGCAGAGCGCCATCATGGCCCGATTCCTGCAGCGATTGTGCCGCCAAACCAATTGGGACCGCAAGGAGGGCGCGTGCAGAAGTTCCGGAAGCCGCCGCCGTGGCCGTAGGGGCCGGACCTGGGTGTCGGCCCAGAGCGACCGGGCCGACACCCAGGTCGGCCCCTACGGCGTATCCGGATCTTTTGCGTGCACCCGGCCGGTTGGCTCGCTTGACATCGTCCGCTCTGGGGTGTATCTTGGCATTGCCGAGGGCCGTAGCCGGTGCGTGTTGCGGTCGCAGCACGAACGGTACCGGTCATGGCGGCCATCGGATCACGTGCTGAGACTCGCCGAAACTCTCCTTGGCTCAACGATCGATGACCGCGATGGCGACGTTGGCCCCAATCATCCGCGCTTGCCATCAGGTGCCTACCTCGAGAGCGACGATGTCGACCAATCTAGTTCCACGTCGGCACCAATACCGGCCGGAGCGCCTCCTGGAGATCGGTTGCGGTGCGGACGATGCGGTTCAACGATTGCTGGAACCGCGGCGCTTCCGCTTTGATTGCGTCCTCACCATGTAGTTCGGCGCAGAGAGACTGAATCTCCGCCTCGAGTGCCGCCAGCGCTATCGCCAATTCGTCGACCTCGACAGCCAGTTCTCGGAGCCACGCCTCGTCCATGTTCTGTGCTCCCCTAAACTGCCGTAGTGTACCCGCATCGCCATCGCATGTCTATTCGTAAAACTACGGTAATCGGGCACCTACAGTTACCCATTCCCGTACAGGACATCACCGGCCCACTACCATGCGCGACGACATCGAACGCCCTCGTGTCGACCAGGCGTGCCGCGAGAGCGATGCCCGCTTCCGCCGCCTCGCCGAAAACTCCCCCGACATCATCTACCACTATGAGCTGGTGCCAAAGCGCCGCTTTACGTACATCAATCCGGCAACGACCAGTCTTGTCGGCTACACGCCACACGACCACTACGCCGATCCCAACCTCCTCGCCAAGATCGTGCACCCCGACGACCGTTCCCTCCTATCCGCCATCGGCCGGGGAGTATGCAGGCCCGAACCGTTCCCCTTGCGCCTCTATCACAAAGACGGCCACCTCGTCTGGATCGAAGTCCACAATGTCCCCGTGATCGACTCCACCGGCCAGGTTGTCGCCATCGAAGGGGTCGGGCGCAACGTCACTCGTCGCGTACGCGCCGAAACACGGGTCCACCTCCACGCTAGTCGCGCATCGACGCTCGCCGAGATCTCGCAAGCGCTCGCACATGCGACGCTCAACCTGCACGATGGGCTGGCCATCGTCGCCCGTCGCATCGCCGAGCTTGTCGGCGATGCATGTGTCGTGCGCCTACTCTCCCCTGACGGTCGATGGCTCCAAACCGCGGCCATTCACCACACCGACGAGACCGCCCTAGCCTTGCTGCGCGACTCCGCCGTTCCGTTTCGTCGCCGTGCGGACGAGGGCATCTTCGGCCAGGTTCTCCGCACCGGCGAACCGGTCCTGCTCACAGACGTCAGCTCCGCGCAGGTTTGTGCCCTCGGCATCGCCGAGCAGGGACCATACCTCGAGCGCCACGGCGTCAGTAGTCTGCTGCTCGTCGCCCTCCATGCGCGCGGTCGGGTGCAAGGGGTCGCCGGGCTGGCACGCGACGCCAAGGCGCCGCCGTACTCCTTGGATGACCAGATCTTTGTACGGGAGCTGGCCGATCACGCCGCACTGGCCATCGCCAATGCGCTCCTACACGCCGAGGTGCGGGACAGTCGTGCCGAGCTGCAGACCCTCTCGCGCCGTTTGGTCGAGCTTCAGGAGGCTGAGCGGCACACGATCGCCCGTGAGCTGCACGACGAGATCGGCCAGCAGCTCACAGGACTCAAGTTGCTGCTCGGGAACCTGGACAGGTCCGACCAGCCGCCCAGCAGGACGCGAGTGCGCCGCGGCAGCTCAACCGGCGATGCAGTCGCGCTCGTCGACCACGTGCTCGCTCAGGTCCGCTCCCTCGCCCGTGGCCTCCGTCCCGCCATGCTCGACGATCTTGGCTTGTTGCCGACGCTTCACTGGCAGTTCGAGGATTACTCGGCGCAGACCAGCGTTCGTGTGTGCTTTCAGCACGCCGGGCTCGACCGGCGCTTCGCTGCCCCCGTCGAGCTTGCTGCCTTCCGGATCGTTCAGGAAGCGCTGACCAACGCCGCTCGCCACGCCGGGGTCGACGAAGTGAGCGTCATGGTGCGTGCCGAAGACGGCCAGTTGCGGCTGGCGATCGTCGACGCCGGGCGCGGCTTCGACTTCAGCACGGTTCGCGCCTCTCGACTCACCAGCGGCCTGGCCGGCATGCAAGAGCGCGCCGCACTCCTGGGCGGCGCCGTTACCGTCACGTCCGCCCCGGATGCTGGCACACGCATTCTCGCTGAGTTACCATGCTCACCGGTATGGCAGCGTGACCGTGTCCCTGCCACTCCCGTGCCACCGTGAAACCGACGACCATCCTACTTGCCGACGACCATCCGATCGTCCGTCATGGCCTGCGGGTTGTGCTCGACGCCGAGGCAGACCTGCACGTCGTCGGCGAGGCAGCCGATGGTCTCGAAGCCGTCGCCCTCGTCGAGCGGCTGAAGCCGGCGGTGCTCATCGTCGACCTGCTGCTCCCGGGATTGGGCGGTCTCGAGGTCACCGCGCAGACGTGCCGGCGGTCACCTCGAACGCGCATCATGGTGCTCTCGATGTACGACGACCAACCACACGTGCTCGAGGCATTGCAGTGTGGCGCGGTCGGCTACGTCCTCAAGGGTGCCAGCGCAGCCGAGGTCGTCGACGCCGTGCGCGCCACGGCGGCCGGCCATCGCTACCTGAGCCCACTCCTCTCAGAACGCGCCGCCGATGCGTACGCCGAGCAGCCGAAAGCCGTGCTGCCAGACCGCTATTCCTGCCTCACGCCCAGGGAACGCCAGGTCCTCCACTTGGTCGCCGAAGGTCGCACCAGCAGCCAAATCGCCGAACGGCTGGTCATCAGCCGCCGCACCGTCGAGATGTACCGCGCTCACCTCTTACGCAAGCTGGGTGCCCGCTCTCAGGCCGACATCATCCGATTTGCGATCCAGCTAGGTCTTCTCCCCGCCCCACCTCCCCTGACCTGATCCGTACCTGCTCGCACAGGAGAGGCAGCCGGCGTTGAGTTGCCGGCGGGAAGGTTGACCCCGGTCTGGCCTTCTTCTTGCAGCAGCCTCCCCACTGCTAGATGAGAGCCTCGCCTCGCTCGATTGGCACACGCGTGCTTCTCATGGCCGCAGGCCTGCTGTCGTTCGTCCTTCGTCCGAAATGGTGTCAGCTTCCGGTCAGCCGAGCAATCTCTCGAAGCAAGACCTGCTTGGTCTGCTCGGTGAACGGGCCGACCCATTTGCGGACGATCCGGCCCTCCTGGTCGAGGAGCACCGTCTCGGGGACGCCCGAGAGCCCGTAGTCGACGGCGATCTTGCCCCGCGGATCGGGGCCGTTGGGATAGGTGACGCCCGTGTCCTTGATGAACCGGCGCGCGTCGGACTCGGTATCCCAGACGTCGATCCCGACGACGACGATGCCTTGGTCGCGATGATCGCGCCAGAACTGTTCGAGCACCGGCGCCTCTTCGCGGCACGGCGCGCACCACGAAGCCCAAAAGTTGACGAGCACCGGCTTGCCCCGGAGATCGGCCGAGCGCAGCGTTTCGCCCGAGAAGAGCTGCAGCGCGAAGTCGGCCGGCCGGCGCGCGCTGGACGGCAGGAACTGCCCGCCGGCGAAAATCCCGGGAACACCGCTCGCGACCCGCGTCGCTGTGCCGCCAAACCAGCCGGCATCGGCGGCGAGCTTTGCGCCGAGCAATGCCAGCAACGCGACGGTGGCCACGAACACGAGCCCGACGACCAGGCGCTGCGCGCCGGTCCGCGCCGGGTTGCGGTCAGGAGTGGTCGCCGGGGCTCCCGGGAGAGCCCGGCTTTGCGTGGACGTATTCACCGGACGGTCGACGTGAGCGGCGGCGCGCTCGGCGCCTCATCCTGTGCGGCGAGCGCCGGCGCGATTGCCGCGCGACGCCGGCGCAGCGAGAGCGCATACACGGCAAGCCCTCCGCCGACGACGAGATAGGCCGCCACTAGGTACATTTCGCTGGGCACGGATCTCTCCTTCTAACCGAAAGCCCCGATGCACACCGAGAGAGCAGGCATCGCTGGGTATCGGTGCGCATCGGCGAGCATGGCAGGCGCTCTCAGATAAGCTGTGCGGTGCGGTATTGGGCGACCTGCTCCTTGGCCTGCTCGAGCCGCACCTTCTCGAGCAGCAGGAAGACATACAGCAGCGTGAACGCGATCAATGCCAGCAGAAACGTCACCAGCATCGCCGGTGGGAGCCCGATGCCACCGCTCTCCTGGACGATCGTCGGGCCGGGATGAAGCGTTCGCCACCATTTCACCGACTGGTGAATGATCGGCACGTCGAGGAAGCCGACGATCCCGAGCACCGCTGCGTAGCGTGCGCCCTTCTCCGGATCGGTCGCGTAGGCGCGCACCGCCAGGTACGCGACGTAGATCAGCCACAGGATGAGGGTGGTCGTCAAGCGGGCATCCCACGTCCACCACGTACCCCAGATCGGCTTGGCCCACAGTGAACCGGAGACGAGCACGAGTGTGGTGAACACAACGCCGACCTCGGCCGAGGCGCGTGCCCAGACGTCCCAGCGCGGGTGCCGCTTCCACAAATACAGCGCGCTGGTCACAAAGACGACGAAGAACGCGACGTACGCATTGAGCGCGAGCGGCACGTGGACGTAGAAGATGCGCTGCACGTTTCCTTGGACGCGCTCGGCCGGCGCGTAGAAGAAAATCGCCACCAGGCTCGCCAGCAGACCCACCGCGGCCAGCACACCGGTGATACGCGCCCAGCGATCCACGGTGGGCGACACGTGCACCATCGGAACCGCGGGTACCGTCGTCGCACCGGCGGCGGTGCTTCCATCGCGACCGGCGATGGCGTCGTGTGGCGCTTGGCGGGCGGCTGACCGCACCGTTTGATTCATCGTCTGCTCCATTCTCAACTCATCTATTACTAACTTTACGCGCTTACCGCTACTACTGGTTCCCCGACCTAGTCTTCCAAAACCGCGCCGGCCACCCACAGCCCCACGACGAGAATGACGGCGTCGAACGCGATCAGGAGCTGCAGCCAGGCGCCCGGGCCGCTGCCGTCGATCGCGCCGGCCGTCGCCTTCACACTGGCGATGACCACCGGCACGGTGATCGGAAAGAGCAACACCGGGAGCAGCACCTCACGCGCGCGCGTGTTCGCCGCCATGGCGGCGAAGAGCGTGCCGGCAGCCGCAAAACCAACCGTCCCGAGCAACAGCACCGGCACCAGCGAGAGGCGCAGCACCGGAAGGTTGAAGAACACGGTGAACAGCACCAAACTGGCCGCCTCGACGGCGAGCATCAGGATGGTGATGCTCAGCATCTTGGCAAGATACAGCGCCGGCCGCTCGACCGGCGCAAGCAACAGGCCTTCCAGTGTGCCCCACTCGCGTTCCAGCGCAAACGCGCGACCCAACCCAATCGTCCCGGCAAAGAGGTACGCCACCCACAACGCGCCCGGCGCGACCGCGGCGGCGTGCTCGGCAGCCAGGTCGAGGGCAAACGTAAAGACGATCAGCGCCAGCAGCGCGAACGTCGCCATCGCCATGAGCACCTCACGCCGGCGCAGTTCCAGCACGATGTCCTTCCACACGATGGCCCACACCTGGGCAGCGAACGTGACGAGGTCTTGACGCCAAGCAGATCCCTCCCTCTCAGGGTCCAGCCCTCTGCCATCCACGCATTCACCCGCCTTCCCGACACGGGGAGGGGAGTCCAAGAGGCAGCGCTGGACCGCCGTCCCGTCCGGTCTACCGGGACCACGGTCGTGGACCGTTCCCCCTCTCCCCGCGGGAGAGGGGGCCAGGGGGTGAGGTCCCCCCCTCACCCTACCCTCCCGTCTATACTGAAGCCAAAATGGGACGTACAGGTCTCGTCACTTTGCACTTTGCATTTTTCACTTTGCACTTGGTTTAGGGCGTACGCCTCCGCCAGCGCCGCGGCATCCAGCGCGGGTGCCGGCACATCGCGCACGATACGGCCGCCGGCGAGCACGATGGCTCGCTGGCCGAGGCGCCGGCCCACCTCGAGCCGGTGCGTGCTCAGCAACACCGTGCGCCCTCGCGCCGCGGTGGCTGTTGGGCCGGCGATCAGGCCGATAAGACGCTCGAGACCCGTCGCGTCGAGCCCGGTGTCCGGCTCGTCGAGGAGGAGAATCGGCGGATCGTGCAGCAGCGCACGGGCAAGGCCAAGGCGCTGCTGCTGCCCGCGCGAGAGCGTCCCGGCGCGATCGGCGCGCCGGTCTGCCAGCCCCACCTGTTCGAGTAGCCCGTCGATCTGCTTCGATGCGTCGGGAACCCGATAGAGCCGCGCGAAGAACGCGAGATTCTCCGCCACGGTGAGATCGGGGTAGACGGCGGCCTGGTGCCCCAGGAAGCCGACGAGGCGACGCAACCCGGCGCCGCCTTGGGCGTGTTGGTACCCGGCAAGCCGGAGCTGCCCGGCCGACGGCCGCAGCAGGAGCGCGAGCAGCCGTAGGAGCGTCGTCTTGCCGGCGCCGTTGGGACCGAACAGCACGACGCGCTCGCCCCATCCGACACGCAGATCGACCCCGCGCAACGCTGCCGTCTGGCCAAACGTCTTCGTTAGCCCGGCCGTCTCGATCGCCGGCGCACGCCACGCGTCCGGCGCACCGGCTGGCTCGGTCAGGTGCGTCACGCCTGCCCTTCCTCAGCCGTCGTCGCAACGACGGTTGGCACCGATTCACGCCCCGGTTCTGCCGGTGACGCGTACAGTGCGGCGGCCTGCGCGCGTACCCGCGCCAGCAACGCGCTGCGCTGCGCGCGATAGTCCGGTTCCGGCACACGCCCTGCTTCATAGTCGTCGTCGAGATCGGCGATCGCTTCGAGCAGCGCCGCCGGCAGCGCGGCCGCGGCCGTCCCGCCGGGCCCGGCGGCTCTCGTAACGCCGGCGCTGCCCGCGGCACCGGCACGCGCCGGCGGGCGCTTGCGCGTACGCAGCGCCCACGCCACACCGGCGGCGAGCGCCACGGCGAACAGGCCCGGCACGACGACGGGGCCGGCGATCGTCTCGAGGATCCGCTGGCCGAGTGGCCGCGGGGGCAGATCGGTCAACCTGAGCGTCAGGCGCGTGCCCGGCGCGATGTCTCGTCCTATCCACACGCGGAAGCGCTTGCCCCCGAGCGTCATCGTCTCGCCCGGCACCAGCGAGGGCTCGCCAATCGCCGGGCCGGTCTCGGGCGCCAGCACGAACAGCGTGCCCGCGCCGTGGCTGACCGGCTTCTCGAGCGTCACGCGCTCGCCGCGGAACGGTATGCGGTACGTGAACCCCACCTCGTACTCGCCGGGCGGGAGCGGCGCCAGGCTGGCGAAGCCGCGGTCGACTTGGATGGCCGCCGAAGGATCGAGGCCGGCGGATATCGACAAATCGCGCGCGCCCTCGGGCAAGCCGAAGCGCACGAGGCCGGTCATCGGCCCGCCCGCGCTCTGTGGATTCGGCGTGAACGTGCGATCCGACGGGTTGACGAGCGTGATCAGCTCCATGACCGCCAGCTCTTGGCGCGCGCCATCGGCGGCACCGACGACGAACATCGCACGCGCGGCGGTGACGCCGGGATCGGCGTCGGTCGTCTCGTACAGGTGCAGCGTGACGCGCTGCTCCGGCGCCTCCGGCCTCAGGACGACCGCATCGCTGCCGTAGGGCACGCCGGCGTGCGTCGCGACGAGCTGGTACACCACCTGGCGCCCGACGTCGAGCCCCTCGAAGCGGACGAACCCCTGCGCGTCGGCGGTCGCGGGTCGCTCCCCCTGAAGTGCGTCGTTGCGGTACGTGCGCAGGAGTACCGGCGTACCGGATGGCACCGCACCACCCGCGGTGCCATTGACCAGTTCGCCGGCGATAACTCCGGAGCTGCCCGTCCCCGCACTTGTCCCCGTGCCCTGCGCAAAGGCCGGCGCCACGGCGAGCGGAAAGAGCGCCAGGAGCGTACCGGCCAGTGCTAAAGCAAGTGCAAAGTGCAAAGTGCAAAG